>JAEWST010000107.1 GCA_023398105.1 Bacillota bacterium
TCTATAAGTGGCGGGTAGCACTTTGGTTATCAGGCGGTGAGAATATCTCCCGCCTCGATGAAACGCCGCTGATGTAATGAAATTTTTCTACAATCGATAAATTTCATTTTGAATCTAGGCGTTATAATAATCTTTTATTTTATACAAATTAGAATTTCCAATGTGTTATAATGTTTTTTGTGAAAAACACAGCTGGAAAGTGAGGAAAATGTGCATGCAACAAAAACTGCTGTCAATAGTTGTTCCTGTTTACAATGAGCAGGAAGTTATAGAAGAAACCTTTAGAAGATTATCAGAGGTATTCAAGCATTATTTTATGGAAGTTGAATACATTTTCATTAATGATGGAAGTAAAGATAATACATACTTTAAGCTGGGGCAGATTGCAAAAAATAACCCGCAGGTTCGTATTATAAATTTTGCAAGAAATTTCGGGCATCAAATAGCTATTACTGCTGGTATGGATTATGCAAAAGGTGATGCGGTTGTAATAATTGATGCAGACTTGCAAGACCCTCCTGAGGTGATTAAGCAAATGGTTGAAAAATGGCAGGAAGGCTATGAAGTAGTTTATGGGAAACGATTACAAAGGGAAGGCGAAACCTTTTTTAAGAAGTTTACTGCAAAAATGTTTTATCGCTTTCTTGACAGCATGACAGATGTTAAGCTTCCTGTTGATGTTGGTGATTTCAGACTTATAGACAGAAAAGTGTGTGACTCAATGAAGTGTTTGCCTGAGCGTTCAAGATATGTCAGGGGTTTAGTTAGCTGGGTTGGCTTTAAGCAGACAAGTGTGGAATACAAACGTGAAAAAAGATTTGCAGGGGAAACAAAATATCCGCTTAAGAGAATGATAAAGCTTGCTGGAGATGGAATATTTTCTTTTTCATATAAGCCATTAAAGCTGGCAACCTTTACAGGTATGATTATTTCAGCTTTTAGCTTTATTTATCTTATAGTGGTTTTAATACAGAAACTTGTAAAGAATGATGTTGCATCAGGATGGGCTTCTTCAATGGCAGTATCGTTGTTTTTCAATGGTGTTATGCTTATTGTGTTAGGTATTATGGGAGAATATGTGGGCAGAATATATGAGGAAGTAAAGGCTAGACCGCTATATATAGTAGGTGAGTTAATAGGTTTTACTGATAAGAACAACGAAGCAGATAAGGACATTAAGCAAGATAATTAAGTTAAATAGGTTGGTAAAATTCGTAATTTATATAGGAGGTGATAGTCCATGTCCTTTCTTTCATATTGCTTTATGTAGAAGGATGGCATGGACATGAGAATGGCTAATTATTATAGAACCACTAGTAATAAAAAAATTGGAGCCATTCTTAGTAAGGCTGTTATATTTATACTAGCCATATATACTCTATATTTAATTTGTTTAAATATTAAAGCTATAAAATATAATATTGTGGTTTTTGCTAAATACACTCTATTAATATTAAGTGTATTTGTTATTATATATTTTGTAGCAAACCACATAAATAAATCACCAGTTGTCTTTGCAATGGTTATTTTTGTTTTATCTGTTGTAGCAAAGAGCATGTTAATATTTTTAACAGATACAAAGCCAGTTTCTGATTTTGAAATTTTTTATCAATACTCAATTGAGTTAGTTAATGGTAATACGGCTTTCGGAGACTCTTTATATTTTAAAACTTGGGCATATCAAACAGGGCCAGTTATATATTATGCAGCTATTATGAAGCTTTTTGGAACAGGATTACTTCCATTAAAAATAGTGAACTGTTTCTTTATGGCTGCTACAAATGTCCTTATATACTTGATAGCAAGGAAAATATCAAATGAAAATTCTGCAAGAGCTGTATCACTTTTATATCTTTTTTATCCTGCTCCATATTTTTTGACAACAGTATTAACTAATCAGCATTTTGCAGCAGGTATGTTTCTGTTAGCTATTTATATATTCCTCTCTGAAAGGCTGAATTGGGCTATCAAGGGAATTATTGCAGGGGTTGTTATTGCTTTTGGAAATGCAGTTAGACCTATAGGTATTATTATTATAGTTGCTTCGATAATATGGGGAATAATTGAAATAATCAGAACTCATAAGTATTTTAAAATGTGCAGTATTATAACACTTCTAATTTCTTATTTGTTGGTGAATTATGGATGTTCAGCTGTGGTAAAATATACTGGTATAAATTCCGAAGGGTTAGTTAATAATTTTCCGCTCTGGAAATTTGTTGTTGGTCTTAATTATGAAGCTAAGGGACAATTTTCCTATGAGGATGAAAATAATATATACAAAATAAAGGATTTTGATGAACGGAACAATGTTGCAAAACAGGTTATTAAACAACGACTATCTATAGGGGCTAGACAATTAGCTGGTTTAATGAATGAAAAGCAAAAAACGATGTGGGCTGGAACTGATACTATTAGCTGGGGGTTTTATAAAGAAATAGATGGACAACTGGTAGCTTCAAAGGAAGTCAAAAAGTTTGAAGCTATTATACTAAAATTAGAAAAAATATATTATGTTTTAATTTATATACTTATGTTATTGGGAATATGTAAATTATTAACAGACGATGAAATCAGTCAAGCAATTTCACTGCTTTCTTTGATACTTTTATGCTATTTTGGTGTGCATTTTCTCATTGAAATACAAGTAAGATATAGGTATTTTGCAGTAATAATAGTTTTTATTATGGCTGCAAAGGGCAGTGAAATGTTATTTAGCAGGTGCGGTGCTTATAGAAAAAATATTCGCAAAGTTAATTATGGCAATTTAATTATAAAATAATTATACTGATACAAATTATTGTTTTTAAACCTTAGTTATGAAATAATATCAAAGTACGTAATTTTAATAATAATTGATTTGGACTTTATTATGTATATAGTATACTGTTAAAGTTTGACTGCTAAGAATTAGAAAATAATTTAATTAATATTGATATTTATTTATATTTATTTATATTAATTAAATACTGGGAGGTAGGGTTGAAATGAAACAATATCTTGGTTTGTGTGAGCATATATTGAAAAATGGTATAAAAAAAGAAGACAGGACGGGTACAGGAACAATAAGTACATTTGGCAACCAAATAAGATTTAATCTACAAGATGGATTCCCATTAGTTACTACTAAAAAAGTGCATCTAAAATCCATAATTCATGAACTTCTATGGTTTATAAGCGGAGATACAAATATAAAATACTTAAAGGACAATGGAGTATCTATATGGGATGAATGGGCTGATGAAAAAGGTGATTTAGGACCCGTATACGGTCATCAGTGGAGGTCGTGGCCTGCTTCTGATGGCAAGACTGTTGACCAGCTAAGTGATGTTATTAATCAAATAAAAAATAATCCTGATTCAAGAAGAATAATTGTGAGTGCCTGGAATGTCGGGGAGATAGAGAAAATGGCTTTGCCGCCTTGCCATTGTTTTTACCAGTTCTATGTGGTCAATGGAACGCTTTCATGTATGCTGTATCAGAGAAGTGCGGATGTTTTTCTTGGAGTTCCTTTTAATATAGCGTCATATGCACTTCTTACAATGATGATTGCACAAGTTTGTGGTTTAAAGGCTGGCGAATTTGTTCATACTTTTGGAGATACGCATATATATTTAAATCATATTGAACAGGTAAAGCTTCAGCTATCACGAGAACCACGAGAACTCCCTAAAATGAGCATTAATCCTGATGTTAAAGACATATTTAGCTTTAAATATGAGGACTTTAAGTTAACAAACTATGATCCCCATCCGCCTATAAAGGGGGTTGTATCAGTATGATATCACTAATATTTGCGATGGGAAAAGACAATTCTATAGGTTATAAAAACAAAATGCCATGGCATCTACCTGCAGATTTGGCCTATTTCAAAAAAGTTACAATGGGGAAGCCCGTTATTATGGGTAGAAAAACTTTTGAATCATTGGGCAGACCCTTATCGGGAAGAACAAATATTGTTATTACCAGAAATAAAGAGTTTTCACATGAGGGCTGTATTATAGTTGATTCAGTGGAGAAGGCTAGAGAATTAATCAAAGATAAGGACTGCTTTATAATAGGTGGTGCAGAAATATATTCAGCTTTTATGCCTATTGCAGACAAAATGTATATTACAAAGATAGATAATGAATTCGAAGCAGATACTTTTTTTTCGCAGATAGATTATTCAAAGTGGAGGCTTGTAACTAGCGAGTCAGGGGTGAAAAATGAAAATAACCCTTATGAGTACATGCATTTGGTTTATGAAAAAACAAAATAGTAAAAAATAAATTTGACAAAAAGAATAGTTTCTGATATCATAGGTATGCAAAACAAGAAGAAGTTTTCCACTTCTCACCTAGTGAACATTTGTTTTACAAGGTTAATATCAGTTCCTTACGTATAATACGTTCAAGACTTAGATATTATTGTGGATATTTCTTCTATCCACTTTTTTTATTGTATTTATAAATAGCAGGACTTGAAGTGTAAATCTTCTAGCCTATTAAATTTCGGAGGTGTCAGTTATTAGCAAAAATGAATTAATGATCAATGAGGATATTCGAGATAAAGAAATCAGACTTATAGATGCTGATGGTAATATGCTTGGTATTATGGCAATTAAGGATGCCCAAATGCTTGCAAGTAATAAGAATCTTGACTTAGTGAAGATTGCTCCACAAGGTGTACCACCTGTTTGCAAGATTATGGATTATGGTAAATATATGTTCGAACTTGCCAAGAAAGAGAAAGAAGCAAGAAAAAATCAGAAGATCATAAATATTAAAGAAGTTAGATTCTCACCTTCGATTGAAGACCATGATTTTGAATTCAAGGTTAAGAATGCTTATAAATTCTTACAAAATGGAGACAAGGTAAAGGTATCTATCAAATTCAGAGGAAGAGAAATGCACTACACCTCAATAGGACATGAGATACTTGAAAAGTTTGCAGAAGCAGTAAAGGATGTTGGAATAGTTGAAAAAAGACCAAAACTTGAGGGCAAAAGTATGACAATGATACTAAATCCAAAGCAGTAAGACAGGAGGAGAAAATTATGCCAAAGTTAAAAACACACAGTGCTTCAAAGAAGAGATTTAGAGTAACAGCTACTGGTAAGATAAAGTTTGGACATGCTTGGAGAAGCCACAGACTTGTTTCTAAGGCTACAAAGGCTAAGAAACATCATAGATTGGGCGCATATGTTTCAGACGCAAATTTAGCGACAATAAAGAAACTTATTCCATATAAATAAGAAGGAGGACATAGGGTTATGGCAAGAATAAAGGGTGCGATGAGAACTCGTGCAAGACGTAGAAAAGTGCTAAAGCTCGCAAAGGGATATTTCGGAGCAAAGAGTAAGCTCTTTAAAATGGCTAAACAAGCCGTTATGAAATCCGGAAATTATGCATATAATGATAGAAGATTAAAAAAGAGAGATTTCAGACAGCTTTGGATAGCAAGAATAAATGCTGCTGCAAGAATAAATGGTTTATCATATAGTAAATTTATTGGTGGATTGAAAAAGACAGGAATTGAACTAAATAGAAAAGTTCTTGCTGATATGGCAGTAAATGATGCTAATGGCTTTGCTCAACTCGCTGAGATGGCAAAGGGTGCTAAATAATTAAAAACGTAAGAATTTAAGGAGTCCGTATAGGGCTCCTTTTTATAATTTAAAATCGACTTTAACAACTGAAAACCGTAGGTATACAAATTTATCAATGTAAAGGTGGGGTAGAAACAATTGCATGAATTAGTTAGTAAAAAAGCTTGCAACTATTTCAGCAACAAACAATTGGCAAGTTTGAATACCCATAGATTTTTCCCTAAGACAATACTATTAAAAAGCATGAAAAGTATAACTTATTTAAATTTCAATGGTATTTTATTTTTTAGCATAAGTCTCTGCTTGGCAAATATGAATTTTGTTAATACTTCTAAGTCCCGAGAATCTATTTTTATATAGTGAAGACCTACCATATATCGTTTGTTATCTATTCGCAGAGAGCGTTTTACTTGAGCAAGCACTCTGATTTTTGAGGTTTCTTCAAGGTCTATTGTAATATATAGAATAGTACCTGCTTCAATTGGTGCTTCAAGGTGCAGAGAAATACCATTACTACTTATATTTTTAGTTGAAGCAGTATTAAGAACAGTATAGTTTATCTCAGAAAAATTAACACTATTAGGGTTGGACAATGCTGAATCCACAATGGTGTATTTACAGGTTAGTGCCGTTTCTAACCTATAAGCCTCCCTGCGTTGGACTTTGCTGATTTCACTGACAATAGTTATGTCAAATGCTTCAATGGGACCATTTTTTCTGTGACCCTTTACAATAGCACTAAAAAACAAAAAATCATTTTTCTCATCTAAATAATATACGAATAAGTCTAATCCTATATTAAGGTATTTGAAATTACCTTCGCTTATTGGGGCAGAAATACTAACTGTTTTATTATCAATAACATCAATTAATTGGCTGGAATAAGTATTGTTTGAGGAATTACTGGTGCTAGTGTAAGGTATCTTTATTTCTAGTTTAGTACCGATTTCTATTTTGTTAGCGTCCATTAAGTTATCTCCATAATTATATTTGTGCCTTGAATTTAGGGTAAAATCCATATAATAGTATTGGTACGGTTTATGGAATTTATCGTTCTGTAGTTAAGTATATTAACCTATGTCCACGCCAAAATGGAGGCACAAAAAATAGTATGGCGTGGAGAAATCCTGATTCGAAGAAGCTTTTGCTTATATACTTATTATTTTTGGTTAAAATACTATATTAATTAAATATAATTAGTTTGTGTAATTAATTATAAATTTTAATATTAATTACATTATATATTAAAACTTAAAAATTTTCATTATAACGCTTAGATTAATAATAAATTTTTCGATTGTAGAAAAATTTCATTACATCAGCGGCGTGTAAGCGAGGAGGGAGATATTCTCACCGCTGAAAATCAAAGCGGTACTCAGCACTTATAGGGTGGGGGGCATTTTCTTGCCTCGTTATAAAATTATTAAATTGATAAAATATTCAGAATATCAAGTTACAATCTAGTTATTTAAAAACAAAATTTGAAAAGACATGCTTTTATAAACTATATATTAAACAACAATTAAGTCTCTCACACAGTAAGAATTTTTTCGTAGGATAGTTGAGTAAATGATCTAGATTAAGTGGTTAAAAAGTAACAGTTTTGAAAAAAATATTTTCTAGTGATTAAATAGTAGAGTATTTGAGCGAACTTACAACCTTGACTGTTATTGAAAAAACTGTTATTGTATTTCTATAAAGGAGTTTGCTTAATGCATTTATGAACTCAGTTGGTAAGTCAATTACGGTTAGAACTTATAGCCATTATATTATTTTTTTGGTGATATATGTTGATATTGGCTTTAGATGCAATTTGCATTGTTTATTGTTAGGAGATTTTTAATTATGAATTCCAAATTACAGGACAAGTATACAGATAGCCTTTTTGATGCTATATTACTTTTGGAGAATAGAGAAGAATGCTATAAATTTTTCGAGGATATTTCTACAATATCTGAGATTAAAGCATTAGCTCAAAGACTTGAAGTGGCAAAGATGCTTCGAAACAAGAGAACCTACACTGATATAAGTGAGCAAACTGGAGCTAGCACAGCGACAATTAGCAGAGTCAATAGATGCTTGGTTTATGGAGCGGATGGTTATAATCTCGTTTTAGATAGACTAGAGGAAAAGGATAAGTAGATACATGATGTTAAGAAAAATATTTTTAAGCATAATAATATTGTCTGCTTTTGCTTCCGAAGGTGGGGTTTCTTATTCTGATGAATTAATTAACTACTACTTGGTTAATCTTACCTATTTTGATGTAATGCAGGACAGCCTAAATGCTGTCTCTGATTATAATATAAAAAAGACTGATACAGCAGAAAAGAAGGGGACTCCAGCTGCATTTTACAAGCTGATATCTCAGGATTCTATTGATTCAAAGACACCGAATATAAATAATAGTTCAGTGCCGTTTAGGTTATTTTCTACTAATGCTGGCTTAGTAGTTTTTATTGTTATTTTTATTTACCTAAATAAGAAGCTAATCTTTTTTACAAGACGTGATTTCTTATGTCTTGCAGATTCTTCACCACCAGCTTATTGCTGATTTCTTTTTCCTATTTATCATAACAATTTAATATAGGGGATTGCTTTATCAGAAAAATGTCTGACATTCTAGTATTATGATTATAGATGCAGATTTTTCTACTGACTAGAATATAGGAAATTATATATTTTATAGTGTTGCAAAATTTGCAAATTAGGGTCTATATGTATATAAATACCACTAGAAGAAATTCTATTTTCACTGAAGAACTGAGTGAAGCGAAATTTCTTGTGTCTATTATAACGAGGCAAAAAAATGTCCCCCACTTCTATAAGTGGCGGGTAGCACTTTGGTTATCAGGCGGTGAGAATATCTCCCGCCTCGATGAAACGCCGCTGATGTAATGAAATTTTTCTACAATCG
>JAEWST010000111.1 GCA_023398105.1 Bacillota bacterium
CGATTGTAGAAAAATTTCATTACATCAGCGGCGTTTCATCGAGGCGGGAGATATTCTCACCGCCTGATAACCAAAGTAGTACCCGCCACTTATAGAAGTGGGGGACATTTTCTTGCCTCGTTATAAATAAAAAAACTGACCTAGCAAATATTGCTTTTAAATAAATTAACTACTTTATATGTTAATCAAAATAGTATAAACATACAACTTTATAACTCTTAATAACAGTAAATCATTTAGTATTGATACTTTTAACTTACTTTTAGTTTATTAATTATTCAAACTATTACTGGCATCTGCTTAAAACACCACTGTCAAAAAATGAATAGCAAGTCCCGCAAGCCCACCGATTACAGTACCATTAATTCGAATGTACTGCAAGTCCGCACCGACCTGTACTTCAATCTTTTCAACCATGCTCTTAGTTTCCCAGCCGTCCATTGTATCATATATAAGGTCACCAACCTTATTTCCATATTGAGAAACAATTCCCTCAATAGTTTCAATTATTGCATTATCAATGCTTACTTGAAGCCTACTATTCTCAGAAATTCCTATTACTAGCTTGTCCAGAATTGCACTTACCCTTTCGGATAACCTTTCTTCATCTGTCATAATTGTGTTTTTAATTTCGATCACCACATCAACTAGCTTATTCTGAAGCTCACCATAAAGTTCAGAATTAATTATCTGCTCTTTGAGAAGCTCTCCTTTACTAATTAGCTGCTGTGAATTTTCCATATCCTCAAGAAGCTTTGGAAGAGCCGATAGCAACAGCTTATTTACCTCAACCTCCTCATTTGTATCAATCTCATCAGCTTGTGTATACAAAAATTCTAAGATTTTCTTATAAATAATATCACCAATAAAGGGCATAGTTAAGGTTTTGTTTATTCCGCCCAAAACAAGCATAGTTTTGTCTTTATTCTCTCCAATATAATTATATGTAGAATTTAAAAGACCTTTTACAATTGGCTTATGATATCCCCCGTCAAGTATTGGCTTCAAAACAGTAGCCAGCAGAGGATATAGTTTTATAGCATCAATTTTTCTGACCACCCGCTGCTTTATATACTCCTCCACCTTAGCATCATCAACAATTGAATTAAGTAAATCAGGAAGCTTGCTTGAAACAGCCTTTGCAATTGTTTCTTTGTTTTGCTGAATATAACCAGATATCTTTTCAGAAATATTCACTGTGTCCAACTTTGCCTTTATAATCTCAGGAGTAAAGAAATTTGACATGACAAAGTTAGATAATGCTTTTGCTATCCTTTGCTTATTATTCTTAATAATTGCAGTATGGGGTATTTTTAAGCCTAAAGGATGCCTAAATAGTGCAACTACTGCAAACCAGTCTGCAAGAGCACCAACCATGGATGCCTCGGCAAATGCCGCTACCGATGAAAAAAACAAACCTCTGTCCTCATATCTTCTGAACACTATAAAAACAACTGCCATAAATACCAGCAGAGATGTTGCAATAACTCTCATGTTTCTTAATTTTTTTCGTAGCTTCTCTTCTTCATTTTTGTAATCATTCTTTTCCATATATCACTGCTCCATAATAACTTTACTGTTTCTTTTAACACATTTGACACTTAGCTAATTAAATCAACTTTCAAAGCTGAAAATTTTAGGTACTCATACTTAATTGAAAGTTGATTAATCAATGCATACACTGTTTCATCTTTACAGCTTAGCAATTTCAATATTTTGATTTATCCTATATAATTTAATTCATTTTGACATTTAAATGTATTTAGCTTACACCAACCCTTCAAACTCTGTTGATTCTTCTATGTCCTCGGGTTTTCTGACTCACCTAGCTTGCATCGGCTTTTTGCCGTCTAGGTTGTTTCTAATTTACTTTTCGCACTATTTTTGCATAGTGGACTATTTTATCCGCTTATACCTATATACCTATATTATTCCCCTAGCTATTCTGCTGGCTCCGCTAGTTCTGTAGGTTCTTCCATATCTTCTGGTTCATCTGACATATCTAGCTTGTCCAACTCTACCAGTTCATCAATTTCTTGTGCTGTATCTGGTTGCTTTTTATTTGATGTTTGAGCTAATTCTTCCCTTTGAGCAGTTTTATCTGCACTTTCCTGTTTTTCATCTCCTGCTGATAAATCCACAGCTGTTTCTTCCCCAAACAAGCTTTTACCTATTTCCTCAAGAACCTCTTCTTTACCTGTTCTTTTTTCAGCTGAAAAAGGTATGATTTTGGTTGATTTATCAATTTGAAGCACTTTTCTAATATCATTTAGTCTGACATTTATTTGTGATCTAGTTATTTTGTCAGCCTTTGTGGCAACAATTATAGACTTCATTCCAAAACCCTTTATCCATTGATACATAATTATATCATCCTTGCTAGGCGAATGTCTGATATCCACAAGCATTATTACCAGCTTAAGCTGATTTTGTTTTCTGGAATACAAATATGTCTCGATTATATTTTCCCAAGAAGCCTTCATATCCTTTGATACATTTGCAAAGCCATAGCCAGGCAAATCTACTAAATAGAGATTTTCATTTACAACAAAAAAATTAATTTGTCTTGTTTTACCTGGCGTCTGACCTACCCTTGCAAGGTTTTTTCTATTTAACAAGGTATTTATTATTGAGGACTTTCCCACGTTCGATCTACCCACAAAAGCCACCTCTGGAAATCCTGTAACTGGATATTGGTTTGGCTTTACAGCTGTAATTTCATGATCTGCATTTTTTATTATCATGTTGTTGTTCCTTTCGTTTCTTAAAATGTTAATATTTTTACAAGTCTTAATTTTAGTTCAATTTATATTGAAGTAGAACACTTTTATATAATTTTCTAAAATGATGTCCCTAGTTCCAAAATCGCCCTTCTTAAATCCTATAATTCTCATACTAATCTTATAATTATGTTGCCCATATTTTCAAACAAAATTTTTATAGTTATAATATTATAATAAAATTGCTTATGAAACAACATTTTATATGGACATAAATAACCAACCATTTTTGATAATTTGTAATATATTAAAAGTCATATGTCTCTATATATAAATTATTAGTTTTTTGTAAACATATATAATTTCAATAATAATTTAGTTTGTTTCTTTGCAGTCTATTATGTAAAGTTAAAAAGTAGTATACTTTAGAAATTAATTACCCTTACAAATAGCGTATTCTGTGTTTTTTATAAAAAGCTATTATATTTTATATATTTTTGATAATATAATAGTGAAAAAAATACTTAGATATTGATATTCTTCTTCCATATGTGATACAATAAATCAAGTTGTGAACGTATGTTCGGAAAGGACTGAAATAATGATTTTTAAACTTGGAGAGTTATTCTGCGGTCCAGGTGGGCTTGCACTTGGGGCATTGCAATCTTCAATAGAAAACCCCAAATATAGAATTATTCATGAATGGTGTACTGATTATGACAAAGACACTTGCGAAACTTATAGAAAAAATATTTGTCCAAATAACCCTCAAAGTGTTATTCATGAAGATATACGCAAACTTGACATAAAAAAACTGAGTCCAATAAATGCATTAGTATTTGGATTTCCTTGTAATGATTTTAGTGTTGTAGGCGAACAAAAAGGAATAGATGGAGTTTTTGGTCCACTATATTCCTACGGTGTTAAAGCTATTCAGCATTTTAAACCAATATGGTTTTTGGCTGAAAATGTAGGCGGTCTAAAGAATTCTAATGACGGTAAAACATTTACTAAAATTCTATCAGATATGTATGATTGCGGATATTCTATATATCCTCATCTATACAAATTTGAAGAATATGGAGTGCCACAGGCAAGACATAGAATCATTATTGTCGGTATTCGCAAGGATATAGACATTGAATATAAAGTTCCGTCTCCTGTACCCTATTCACATATTGATAATAGTTGCCGAAATGCAATAGAAAATCCACCTATACAAGATAATGCTCCTAACCATGATTTTACTAAACAATCCTCAACGGTTATTGAGCGTCTTTCTTATATAAAAGCTGGAGAAAATGTATTTACAGCAAAATTGCCTGAACATCTTCAATTAAATGTATCAGGAGCAAAAATAAGCCAAATATACAAACGACTTGAACCCCACAAACCTTCGTATACTGTCACAGGAAGCGGTGGAGGCGGCACACATGTTTACCATTGGTCTGAAAATAGAGCGTTGACTAATAGAGAACGTGCAAGGCTTCAAACTTTTCCTGACGATTTTATTTTTTATGGTTCTAAAGAAAGTGCAAGAAAGCAAATAGGTATGGCTGTACCAGTGCAAGGAGCAAAAATAATTTTCGAATCTGTGTTACGTTCTTTTTCAGGAATATCCTATGATACTGTTAAGCCTAGTTTTACACCTATGATACACAAAAAAGAATACAAAAATGAAAAGGTTGTGGGAACATGATAAGTAAATGTCTATATGATGAAGCATTAATCAAGCCATTACAAAAAGGTGCTAATAAACTTTATATTGTTTCTGGATATGCTTCTGCTACAATGGCTTCGAGACATATAAAAGACATACTTGACTATAGAAATGATTTTAAGATCAGCTTAATTGTTGGCATGTGCCCACTAGACGGCATGGATATTTCAACACATAATGGATTTGTTAACTTGATGAAAAATAGTGCTGGAATTGATTTTGAATGTAAATACGTTTATAATAACCCTGCTGTACATTCAAAAGTATATGTTTGGTTCAAAGACAATACGCCTATGCTTGCTTTTATAGGATCTGCAAATTATACTCAGCCAGCTTTTGGTAATAATAGAAAAGAAGTTTTAACTTTTTGCGAGCCAGAAATAGCTTATAACTATTATGAAGAAATAGAACCCAATACAATATATTGCAATCATGGAGAAGTTGAAGAACACATTATTTTTAAAGAAAAAAAACGTGCTTATGTTGAAAAAACAGATGAAAGAGATGCGATAGAAACTACAGAACATAAAATTCAAGAAACCTCCAACACTCAAAAAGTCACATTATCACTTTTGGCAAGAGACGGCGAAGTTGGAAGACGTTCTGGGCTTAATTGGGGTCAAAGACCAGGACGAGAGCCTAATCAAGCATACATACCTCTACCAACAAATATTGCGAGAAGTGGCTTTTTCCCATTAAATAAAACTCATTTCACAGTATTAACAGACGATAATAAAAATATTATACTTAGAGTTGAACAGCAAAATGATAAGGCTATAACGACCCCATTAAACAACTCACTAATTGGGGAATATTTTCGCAACAGGCTTGGACTTGCAAATGGTCAATATATTACAAAACAGGACTTGGAACAGTATGGAAGGAATGATGTGGATTTTTATAAAATTGATGAAGAAACATTTTATATGGACTTCTCAGTAAACAGAGAATAACTATATCAACTTTCGCAGTTGAATATACTGCTTAAAGTCTAGTAATATAAGGTGCGGTAGCATTATCAATGGAAAGCTGAGTTAGAAATAATTGAATGAATTAGTTGATGAGACGAAGTTCTTTTGCTGAAAAACTGACACCATGTCGGTTTTAGCACACTATGAACCATGGATGGTGAATGTGTGCGACAGCAAA
>JAEWST010000142.1 GCA_023398105.1 Bacillota bacterium
TGATTGTAATAGCTTGAAAATATAGTTAGTGCAAACATGGTGGATTTTCAAGCTCCAAAAACCACAAGTGGTTTTTGACGGTGTATTTGTACATCGAAAAATTTCATTTTGAATCTAGGCGTTATAAGAGTTTATTTTAATTTGTAATGGATTTACAAGTCATAGATAGAAAATAACTCTTAAAAATAATATTTATTACTATGGAGACAAAAAATGAAGATAAAAGGCTTAAATAAAAATGATGTAATCTTACTCAAACGGGTCCTAAAATATGTTCTTTTATACAAAGCTAAATTTGTAATTGCACTTTTGTGTATTATTAGTACAATTGGTACTGGAATAGTAATGCCTCTGCTTTGGGGTAGAATACTTGACAGTCTCTTTCAAAAAGACATGGATGGTGCTGTACTTAATATAACCTACAGTCTTATATTTGGAATACTTACAAATATTATTTCATATTTTCAGTCATATGTCTCTGCTTCACTAAACCAAAACATAATATTCGACTTAAAAAAAGATATGTATAAGGCTATGCTTGACCTTCCTGTAAAAGCTTATGATGATATGGGTAATGGGGAATTAATGTCCAGATTACATGGGGATGCTTCAGCAGTTGCAAATGCTATTACAGGAACGCTGTTAAATACTATTGTGGATATAATACGTCTTATTGCTATAGGAATAACTGTATTCACTATAAGTATAAAATTAGCCTTAATAGTGATGTTCACTTTTCCCATATCTTTTTATATTTTTAATAAATACGGCAAAAAAATTAGAAATAGTAATAAGAAGTTATCAGAATTGAATGATAAATATTATAGTGACTCTGGACAAGCTATTTGGGGTATAAGAGAAATTAAAAGTTTAGGAGTTAAAAAAGAGAAATTTAGTTCCTTTATTTACTTATCAGGCAAATTAAAAAAAATGATAGTAGATGTAACATTGTTAAGTGCTAAGTCTCAAGCATTATCAAACATTATAAATTTTTTCTCTCAGATGGCAGTGGCTTTTATTGGAGGACTATTTGTTGTAAAAGGATTATTGGATATTAAGTATTTTATAGCCTTCTACTCATATTCAGGTCAGTTTTCAGGTTCAATATTGAACATTAGCAGATTAAATCTTGATCTTCAACAGGTTATGAATTCCATTGAGAGAATGTTTTTATTAATTGATGGACTATCTTATAAATCTGAGAATTTCGGTGAAAAAAGTGTAGATAATTTAAATGGTGATATAAAGTTTAAAAATGTATTCTTTAAATATGGCAGTGAATCAAATGTGCTTGACAACCTAACTTTAAATATTCCAGCAAAAAGTAAAACTGCAATAGTAGGGAGCAGCGGAAGTGGTAAAACCACTATGTTTAATTTACTGCTTAAGCTATATGACCCTTGCGAAGGGCGAATATTAATTGATGGCATAGATATAAATGATATTAAAGAAGAAGACTTGCGAAGGCATATTTCTGTTGTGCGTCAAGAACCTGTTTTATTTATGATGACAATAAAAGAAAATTTATTACTTGCAAACGCAAATGCGTCTCAGCAGGAAATAGAAAGTGCATGTAAGAAGGCTTATATACATGAATATATTGAATCCTTACCCAATAAGTATGATTCAGTAATAGGTGAAAATGGTGTGAATTTTTCTGGTGGTCAAATACAGAGAATTGCTATTGCCAGAGCCTTAATTAAAAAGTCAAAGATAGTTCTTTTTGATGAAGCAACATCATCTTTAGATAATGAGTCTCAATTCTACATTAAAAAGGCTATTGATGCAATAGCTGAGGAATGTACTGTAGTTATAATAGCTCATAGACTTTCAACAATAATTCAAGCTGATGTTATATATGTAATGGATAGAGGGAAATTAGCAGGCTATGGCAATCACGATTCATTAATACATAAAAATAGCATATATAAAAAACTATATAAGGCAGAGGTGGAGCTTATAAATGATATTTGCAAGAAGGTGATTTGAGGTCATAAATCAACTATCTCATATGCCTTTTCTCACAATAGTTCTATCAACAATATCCTTACCCCCACAATCCCTAACGCAATAGCAAGCCCTCTTATTATAAAGCTACCACCCATACGCTTGGAAAGCCTTGCTCCAACCTGTGCACCAAAGAGAACTCCAATGGCTAAACCAATAGTTTGAAGCACTCCTTTTGATAATGCTCCTGATAGAATATGAACTATTGTACCAGATAGAGACATTCCAGCAAGAACAAAGTGGGAGGTGGCTGTTGCTATATGAACAGGAAAATTAAGTGCGTGTACCAGCACAGGAACATGTATAATTCCACCGCCAATTCCCAGCAGACTTGATAAATAGCCTACAAAAACACTGATTATTATACCAAGTATAGGATTATAGGAGAAGGTATGTGTAATGCTTTCAATATCTGTAATTGAACGACTTAAGTGCTTCTTTGACTGCTTGTTTTCTGAAGGGTTTTTATTGTTCGGTTTAAGCATAAGAAATACTGATGCTGCAATTAACAATACTCCGAATAATATATTAAAAATGTTTCGTGGTATTAGTGAAGTAGTAACGGCACCTAATATTGAGCCTGGCAGTGTTGCTAAGGCAAAAATCAGACCTGATTTATAATCTATTCTTTTCATTTTTGCATAAGCAACTGAACCTGACAATGAATTGAAGAATACAACTGCCAGAGAAATACTTGTAATGGTTTCAGGACTTTTATCTGGATATAAAAGTAACAGGACTGGTACTAATATGAATCCACCGCCAGCTCCAATCAGTGTGCCAAAAGTCCCCACCATAAAACCTAAAGGAATAAGCCATAAAAATTGTTCCATAAAAATATATTATCCTCCATACTGCAAAACCACATGTTGTTTTTCTACTCGAAAAATTAACTATGTTCGCACTATATAATCTTCTATGTTAATAAACTCCTAGCTCCAACGCCACTATAGGCATAAACAATAATAATTGTAGAATACATCTTACTATAATAATTCCTTATATCTATTTTGTCAAATTGCCCTGCGACATAAATAGTAATAAAGCTACTCAGCAAAACTATTTTATATTTGCCCAGTGGACAACTGTACTAGTATACTAACCACTGAAACTACAAACCATAATATTAAACCTAGGAGAAGAGGTTTAACCCCAGTCTTAAGCATGTCCTTAAAGTTTGCACTAAGCCCTACAGCAGATAAAGCCATTACAATCATAAATTTGCCTGTAGCAGATAGAAATTCAACAATACTTTCGCTGAATATACCTAAGGTATTTAAAAGTGATGCTAACAAAAATCCAATTATGAACCAAGGAAATATCTTTTTTAAGCTATAATTTACAGTTCCATCTGCCTTGGAAGCTTTTTTCTTTTTAATTATATAAAGATATTGACAATACTGTGAGCAGATATTATTAGGACAAACATTGTAATATTTGAATATATAGATTGACAAATACAATAAGTGTATTTATAATAATAGCAGATATTTCATTTGAAATTGAAAAATTGTTTTTATTTGAAAGGGGTTTAAGATGGCAAGTTTTAGGAAATTTATACACAAATGGGCATGGGTTATGCTTATTGTTTTTTGCATTATTGGATTAATATATCCCATTATAGGTATAGCTGCTTTGATATGTATGTTGGCACCATCTGTAGTTGCTTTGTTTAGGGGCAGAATGTGGTGCGGAAATTTTTGTCCAAGAGGGAGCTTTAATGATAATATTTTAGCTAAGCTTAGCCGAAAAAAAGTAATACCCAAGTTTATGAAGAGTATCTGGTTTAGAAATCTGTTTTTGATTATACTTATGAGTGCATTTACTGTGCAGCTTACATTTGCGTGGGGAGATATAGTTAAAATCGGAGGAGTATTTGTTAGAATGATTTTAATAACTACCGTTATAACTATAATTTTAGGAATTATTTATAAAGAAAGAACTTGGTGTGTGTTCTGCCCTATGGGAACAATGGCATATTATGTGACGAAAATTAAAAGTGGTTTAAAGGCAAGTCTAACTACAAAGTATGTAACTTTTGAAAGGGATAAGTGTATAAATTGTAATATATGTACAAAGACATGTCCTATGGGGATTAATGTATTAAGCTATAAGAATGAAGAAAAAGTTACAGAGGCTAACTGTTTAAAATGTAATGCATGTGTTCAAAAATGCCCTAAAAGTGCACTTTGTGAAAAATAGAAAAATTCATACTGAATACTAATAAATGTCTAATATGCTTTTTGAAATTAAAAGCAGCTAAATTAATAGATAAACTGTTTGAGATAAATGAATCTTGGGCGGTTTGTTTTTTAGCTTGTTTTAACAAAGAATTGACTTTTTGTAAATAAGATTATTTGCTATATATTCATGGTATAATAACCATATATATTTGTTTAACAGGAGACGTTTATGTTTAAAAACAAAGTGGCTGTTGTGACTGGTGGTGCCAGTGGTATTGGAAAGGCTATTTGTGATGAATTTAAAAAGGCAGGGGCAAAGGTATGTATTATTGATAAATCGGATAACGATTATTTTGTAGGAGACATTGCCAGAGAAGAAGTTCTTCATGAATTTGCAGCAAAGGTTTTAAATGATTACGGACAGGTGGATTATATTATAAATAATGCCTGTTTTTCTATGGGTGGAATAGAAAATTGCTCCTATGAGGATTTTAACTATGTGCTTCGAACTGGGGTAACAGCTCCTTTCATGCTGGCAAAATTATTTATGAACAATTTTAGCAAGGATGCGGCAATTGTAAATGTTTCATCTAGCAGAGACAGAATGAGCCAGCCCAACACAGAAAGCTACACAGCTGCAAAAGGCGGAATATCAGCTTTGACTCATGCACTGGCAGTTAGTTTGGCTGGCAAGGTAAGAGTAAACTCCATTAGCCCGGGATGGATTGACACTAGCGGAACTGAATTTCACGGTGCAGACAATACACAGCATCTGGCAGGCAGAGTTGGAACTCCCATTGATATAGCCAATATGGTGCTTTTTCTTTGCAGCGATAAAGCGGGCTTTATTACAGGTGAGAACATTGCAATTGATGGCGGAATGACAAAGCTTATGATTTATCACAATGATTTTGGCTGGACTTATGATAGCAACGTATAGCAAGATGTAAAGGATTAATTATATTATGGATTTCATACCTGCAAAAACACTTGTTTCGGGATATCGTGAGAATGATAATTGGTTCGGAAACAACTACAATATGAATATTTACAAGGGTTGCTGCCATGGGTGTATATATTGTGACAGTAGAAGTGAGTGCTATCATATAGATAATTTTGATGAGGTGAGAGCAAAGGAAAATGCTCTTGCCTTGATTTATCGTGACATTAAGTCTAAACGCAAAACTGGAGTTATAGGGACAGGTGCGATGAGCGACCCCTACAACCCTTTTGAAAAGGAGTATGAGCTGACGAGGGGTGCACTTGAACTAATTAATACATATGGCTTTGGGATATCCATAGCCACAAAAAGTGACTTAGTAACAAGAGATATAGATTTACTGAAAAAGATAAAGCGACATTCTCCCGTCCTGATTAAGATTACAATTACTACTTGTGAGGATGAGCTATGCAGAAAGCTTGAACCTAATGTTGCAGTAGCCTCAAAACGATTTGCTGCTATTAAGCAATTGTCCGATAACGGCATATTTGCAGGAGTTCTCATGATGCCTATTTTGCCTTATATTGAGGATAATGAAGATAATATAAGAGGAATAATACATAAAGCACATGAAAGCGGTGCGAAATTCATTTATCCTGCTTTTGGTGTAACGCTAAGGCAAAACCAGAGGGAATGGTATTTTAGCAAGCTAGATAAATTTTTTCCAGGTATGAAAGAAAAATATATAAAAGAGTATGGCGATTCCTATGAGTGCCATTCACCTAATGCAAAGCAGCTAATGTCAATGACTAAGCAGGAATGCGAGAGGCTTGGGCTTTTGTATAAAATGAAGGATATTATTAACGGATATAAGCGTGGCTATTATGATAAGCAGCTTACGTTGTTTTAATTTGCTGGATATGTAGAAATTTATGAAGTAAGAATGGAGAATCATACAATAAAAAAATTTATTTACAAAGGTTTGCATATTTCATAAACCAGCATCAGCGGCGTAATTTTAATCAGGTGTGAAATACTAGCCATCTTTAATATAAGGGTAATATAAATGGGATAAAAAGTTTAATTTTATATAATTTTCTTGATTTAAATATTATAATAGAGTTACTGAAGTAATATAATCACTTAGTAATTATAACTTATTTAATTTGTGGGTGGTTTAATACAAAATTAAAGGAAAGCTTATAAATTAAGAATGAAGGTGACTCTATGGATAAAGAGCAAATAATAAGTATTGCAAATGAGTACCTAAAAGAGTTTTATGGTGAGGATGCAACTTTTAGAAATGGTCAGTTAGAAGCAATTATTGCTGTTTTACAAGGGAAACGAGCTTTGGTTGTTCAAAAAACAGGATGGGGCAAAAGCTTGATTTATTTTCTATCAACTAAAATATTGCGCAAAGAAGGAAAAGGATTTACTTTAGTTATTAGTCCATTACTTGCCTTAATGAACAATCAGATTGAATCAGCCTATAAATTCGGTCTAAATACAAGAACAATAAACTCAAATAATAAAGATGAGTGGGAAGAAATTTATCAAGAACTGAGGGAGAATAAGGTTGATGTTTTGTTCATAGCTCCTGAAAAATTGGATAATGAAGACTTTAAAAAAAATGTCTTAAATGATATTAATAATTCGATGGGGATGCTGGTAATTGATGAGGCACATTGTATTTCTGATTGGGGACATGATTTTAGACATGATTATAGAAGAATTATAAATATTGTAAGATTTTTACCATCCAATGTACCACTATTAGCAACTACTGCAACAGCTAATGATAGAGTGGTTAAGGATGTTTCAGAACAGTTAGGCAATGATATAATTATACAACGAGGTCCATTGATAAGAGAATCCATTTCAATACAAGTTATACATTTAGATAATAAAGAAGAAAGATTGGCATGGTTGACTGAAAATATTAGGAAAATGTATGGGACAGGCATAATTTATTGCTTAACTAAGCATGATTGCAATTTAGTAAGCGGATGGCTAAAATGGTGTGGTATAGATGCATATGCTTATTACTCAGGTTTGAGGAAAGACAAAATTGAGGAAAAAGAAGAAAGATTAAGGCTTGAAAAGATGTTTATCCGCAATGATATGAAAGTACTTGTTGCAACTACTGCTTTCGGTATGGGTATTGACAAGCCTGATATTGGATTTATAATACATTTTCAGAAACCTGGAAATGTTGTTGCATATTATCAGCAGATAGGTAGGGCTGGAAGAGCAATTGAGTCAGCAGATGCAATTTTACTTGCTGGCAATGAAGACGATGACATAACTAATTATTTTATTAATTCAGCATTTCCTACATACAAAGAAATGGATATCGTTATCAAAGCTATACAGAATAGTAATGGATTGTCTATAAATGAAATTATGAGAGAAATAGATATCGCTCAAACAAGATTGGATAATTGTTTAGAGTTTTTATTAATAAATGGTGATCTATATAAAGATCATTCAAAGTATTATAAGTCACCTAAAGTATGGATGCCAGATTTAGCATATGGTGAAAGTATAACTAAGATAAGACAATATGAACTGCAAAGAATGAATGATTTTATTGAAACAGATGATTGTTATATGGAGTTTATAGCAAAGGAGCTAAATGATTCTTTAGCGGAAAAGTGTAACCGATGCAGAAATTGTTTTCAAAAAGATATATACCCAACATCAGCTCAAAGAGATACAATTATAGAGGCACTAAAATATATAAAAAAGGAGCATTATATAATTGAGGCAAGAAAACAGTGGCCAGCAAGAGTATCAATAGATGGAACAAATAAAATTAATGAAATGTATCGGTGCGAAAGCGGAATTGCACTAAGTAATTATGGAGATGCTGGCTGGGGTAGAGAAGTTAGTAAAAATAAATATAACTACGGATATTTTTCAGATGATTTGGTAAAAGCTTCTTTTGAATTGTTAAAGGATTTTGTAATTGAAAACGAGATAGAATGGATAACTGCTGTTTCATCACTTAGAAGGCCATTATTAGTTAAAAGCTTTGCCGAAAGGTTATCTAAGGCACTGGGAGTACCATATTATGATACAATTATTAAGAATGCCGATGCCAAGCAGCAAAAGGAACTTCATAATAAACACAGCCAATGCAAAAATGCTTGGGAAAGTTTTGATATAAATTATAATGTTCACACGGGTAATGTATTATTAGTTGATGATATGGTAGATTCAAGATGGACGTTTACCGTATGTGGATATAAACTTAGAAAAAAGGGAGCAGGGCTTGTATATCCGTTTGCACTGGCAAATACGGCAGGCTCGGGAGGACAAGATTAAATGTTTTCAGATAATGCTTATGTAACTATTTTATTATGCAATCACTTATTGAAAGATGAGGTGGCTAAACCATTCTCAATAGTTGAGTGGAGTAATTTGGCAACAAATATTATAAATTCAAAAATTAAGGAACCAGCGGGTTTAATGCAGCTTTCCAAGCAGGAAATTCAAGATAATTTATTGATTTCTGAAGAAAAGGCAGAGAGAATTGCTATATTACTATCTAGGGGGGCAAAGCTTGCTTTTACTCTTGAAGAATTATCAAGAAAAGGCATAGGATTGATAACCAAAAGTGACCAGGAATATCCAAAGAGGCTGAAAGCACTATTAAAAAAGAATGCTCCTCCACTGCTTTACTATTGTGGAGATATATCGTTGATAAACAATAATGGAATAGCTGTTGTCGGTTCAAGAAACATAGATGAGAAGGGTGTTAAATTTGCTTACGACTTGGCTAAAAAGGCAGTTGGTGAAAATCTTGCCATATTTTCGGGCGGAGCAAAAGGGATAGATACCACTTCAGAACAATCGGCAATTGTAAATGGAGGTAAGGTGGTTTCAATCTTGGCAGATTCGCTATCTCAGAGAATAAAAAAGAAAGAAATTAGGGAAAAAATTGTTAATAAACAATTGCTGCTAATAAGTGCAAACAATCCGGATGCTCCTTTTTCCGCTGGTGGAGCTATGAACAGAAATAAATATATATACTGCCTGTCAAGTGCAGCTTTTGTTGTTGCATCAGACTTTAACAAAGGAGGAACTTGGGCTGGAGCAACAGAGAATATTAAAAATAGTTGGGTTAAAACCTTTATATGGAATAATAAATCATATGATGGGAATGTAAAACTAATTGAAAAGGGTGGAATACCACTTGTTGATTTTGCTGAGAAGAATTTATCAGATATAATAAATGAGAAAGTTCCTTCAAATGAGCAAATGGATTTATTTGGAATGTATGAGAAAAATTTGGCCGTTAGAGAGTGCTCGGAAGATTATATTAAAGCAGACATAGAAAGAGCTGCTGATATAGAAACAGATAAACAAAAAACTGCTGATTCAGTTTATGAGAAAGATGCAGAAAGAGATACAAGCAACATTTGCGAAAATGATACTGAAAGAGATACAGATACAGTTAATGAAAAAGAAAAAACTAATGAAATAGAAGCAACAGAAGGTACAAAGGAAAAATTAACTGCAAATGAAACAGCATATGACTTGTTTGATATAGTTATTCCATCAATAATTAAGTTGCTAAAACAACCAATGACTCTAGAAGAAATTGCAATAAAATTGAATATAAATAAAAAACAAGCGTCTACATGGGTGGAAAGAGCAATATCTTTAAATATAGTAAATAAACTTATTAAACCTGTTAGGTATGTATCAAAATAAAGTTAAATTACAGAGCCTACTTGGAGTAATAAAACAAATTTAAATCAAACTAACTCAATTAGTGCAAGTATTGGTGTGTTACTCATACTATCAACTTCTCAATAGTAATTGATTTATCATACGGCTTTAGCAGGCGTAAAATATCTTTATCACAGGTATTTGTACAGATAGACGTATTATTTGTACTTTCTGGTATAATGCCATTTATCCAGCTTTTCGCTTCAATATTGTTTAAAATAACTGGCATTCTGGTGTGAATTTGTGACATCTGGCTATTTGCTTCAGTAGTAATTATGACAAAGCTAGTGAAGGGAATACCGCTTTTGTCAGTAAAGTTATTGTACAGACCTGCAAAGTACATTAATTTACTAGAGGCAGAGCGAATTAAATGTTTTTCTTTGTGCTTTTCAACTGTTTTCCATTCATAAAAGCCACTGGCAGGTATAAGGCATCTGTTATTTTTGAGTAGCTTACGAAATGTGGGTTTTTCAGATAAGGTTTCACATCTTGCGTTAATAATTACTCCGCTGCTTTGCCTGTAGTTTGGAAAGCCCCACTTGAATAGGTCTGCGGTTTTTTTACTTCCAGAAACACCAGTAATAACAGGAACTATATTGGTGGGGAATATTTCACAGGTTTTCATTTGTGAGGGTACTTGATAAACATTAGTGCGGACAGGCTCCTCTGGATAGAGCGAAAGCTGGGTATAAGCTGAGTTCTGTTTATACTGCACTTTGCTGGCATAAGTGCAGTTAGGCTTCTGCATTTGCGAAAGCTCGTCACAAGCCAAGTTTTCTTTGACAGGCTCATCTTTGTACCGCTCATTTATATTATTAATAATCTCTCGTAACTCTTCATTTTCTTCTTCAGTGAAAATCGCATAGCGTCCGCACATTGGGTATTCCTCCATCGGTAATAACTCAAAAATCTCATAGTTTTAAAAGTCAATTGCTATTAGTTAATGTTTTGAGTTGAGACTTATTTACTAAAGTAAAAACAAATTCAAAAACCAAACTGCATTTAAAGCCAGCTTAAAAGTATAATTGACCTTTAAAGTCGAGGGCTTGGAACTTAATTGTCCCCTAGTAATGGCTTAGAGTAGATAGTTTGAAAGCCTTCAATTTCCAACTGCAAAAGTTGAGTTGCTTATATAATCAGAATACCACACCAGCTTATAAAGTCAATGTAAGACACTATTTACCCTCCATAAACCATCGTCCTTCTTCAAAAAAAAGAAATATATCCTTTCCCATGACCCTGCACCTATAGCGAATACCATGACCGCCTGCCTTAAGGCTTGCAGATGGTTTGTGCTCATAAACTTTGTCAATATCGTAGTGTCTGCCATCATCCCAAATAAAGGACTTGGGAGTAAGCTCTCCATCTGATGAAAAAATTGCATTTACTTGAACATAAACCTTTCGCATAATTATATTCTAGCCTGAATTTGAGAATTAAATTCATCAAGGAACAGACATAGAACCTAGCCCTCCTTTATTTGAAATATTAAAAACCGTTACTAAAGTCAATTACGGTTTAAAGCCTTCGTCCGATAAACTATCGTCCGATAACATCGGATATTTAGGCGATAGTAATTGACTTACAAACTTTTGTTTATCAAATATGCACTACAAAAAGGTGGCGTATTTTCCACGATAGTTTCACTATTTTTTTGTGTTGGCATGGAGGTTAGCTTTAAACTAAAACTATCAGGGAATATATTATTATTGTATTTTTCAGCTTTAGTAAATAGCTTTTATAATAATGAAACAAATGCAATATGCAGTATAATCCAGCCATACCTACCTCAGCCTCAATAATATAATCAGATGATAATGGGGATTAATTGCATATTTTAGGAAATCAAGCCCACCTGTCTACCTGAAAAATGAAACAGGATGTATAGTATTGTCTTCAACGGGATTGGCATTAAGAGCTTTATCCTTAAGAAAAAGTGCTCTTTGAATAGCATAATGTCCAAAGCGTTTTCTTAATTCGTCAATACTCTGCTCAAGTGCCTCTTGCTTGAACCTTCTGTTTTGATCTTCAAACAGGCAAAGCTGAATATGGGTGTCAGAGGTAACAAGGTCTGTAGCTCTTATGCCTAGTGAGCGTATAGGTTTGTGCCAGCTCCAGTTTTTGATGAATATATCAAAAGCCTTAGTAGCTATTTCACCAGAAATACAGCTGGGATTCTGGAGCTTTGCTTGCCTTTCAACAGAGCCAAGCTCATTGTCTCTTATATAAACCTGTAGGGTTCTTCCCATAAAATTGTGTTTTCGCAAACGCTCTGCGACACTTTCTGCCAAAACATAAAAAGTGAGCTTCACATCATCGTTATTAACTAAATCTCTTGCTGTAGTCATGCTATTTCCAATGCCTTTAATTGTGTTTTGAAAATCAACGGCTGTAACCTCAGAATCATCCATGCCATTTGAAAATGCCCAAAGTGTTTCACCCCATTTGCCCAGCAGACTTCTCAAAAATGCAGGGGTGACAGCAGCAAGATCTCCAATAGTCATAATACCAATATTGTTCAGCTTTTTTTTAGTAGAACGCCCAACATATAAAAGTTCACCTACAGGAAGCTTCCAAACCAGCTCTCTGTAATTTTCTCTTGAAATAACAGTAACAGCATCAGGTTTTTTTAAGTCACTGCCCAGCTTGGCAAAAATTTTATTAAAGCTTACCCCAACAGAAGCAGTAACCCCCAGCTCATCTTTAATAGTTTCTCTAATCTCATTTGCAATTCTCTCACCTGAGCCGTATAGTTTGGTGCTTTCAGATACATCTATCCAACATTCGTCAATGCCAAAAGCTTCTATAAGGTTGGTGTACTTGGAATAAATCTCCCGAGCTTCTTTGGAAAATCGCAAATACAAAGAGTAATTAGGATTTACAACTACTAAATTGGGACATTTCTGCTTTGCCTGCCAAATAGCTTCACCAGTAGTAATTTTATATTTCTTCGCAATATAATTTTTTGCAAGCACTATCCCATGCCGTAAATCCTGACTCCCACAAACAGCTACAGGACAATCTCTGATTGACGGATTGTATAAACATTCAACTGAGGCATAAAAGTTATTAAGATCACAATGCAATATAGTCCTTTCCACAAAATCACCTCTACACAGAACGTATGTTCGTAGTATTATTATACAACTAGAACATGTGTTCTGTAAAGAGGAATAAAATGGGAGATTGGGAGGGAGTAAGTTTGAATAGTTTTGAGGTCAAGCGAAAAGTAATTACAAATAAAGGGAAAAATGAATTGTACAGTTTGGAAAAATAGTACTATTTTGTTGTAAACTGAAAATTGTAGTTGTATAATTAATTATTGTGTATACAAATTGAAGCAAGAAATAAATAATTAAAAATTTGACGCTAGAGATAATTGATAAGAGTTGTAAAGTACTGGATTATGCTATAGGAGACATCATTGAGTGTATGTTGGACAAATATAAAATAAAGAATAAATTATTTTAGAGAAAAAATTAAGATAGAAAATATTAGCAGTAAATATATATTTTATTTAAAATTAGTGTAGAAATAATAGGAAAGAGAACAAGAAAATAGATACAAGTTGGAGGATAAGTGCAAGTTATGAAAATGGAATATGAGAAATTAGGAGTGCTTTTATATCGAAAATTTTTTTATAATCATTCTGCATATGCAATTCAGGAAGAAGTGGACGGAGAGGTTTGCTTTTTTACAAAGCATCAAAGGATAGATGCCAATAAAATTAATTATTATATTGATAAGAAAAGTTCTATTTTAGCATATCAACAAAATTTTGATAAATTAAATTGGGTATGTTTAGATTTTGATATAGTAAAAAATGTAATAGACAATATAAAAAATTATGATTTTATTACTGATGATAAATATAAAAAAATATTAATAGAAGAAGTTAAATTATGTTGTGAATATCTTGATGGATTAAATATATCATATTTACTTGAGTATTCAGGTAATAGAGGAATTCATTTATGGATGTTTTTTGCGTCACCAATTACAAAGCGATTGGGATATACTATTATCGAAAAAATAGTAGATAATGTTCCTTTTAAAAATATTAATAAATTTAATTCTCCGGTAGCTATTGACTTGTTTCCAAAAGTACCAAGTTCTAAAAATAATATTGTAGGAAAAGGAGTAAAAATTCCGGTTTCATTTCATCTGAAAAGTAGAAGTTACTCATACATAATTGAAGATATAAATAATATTCAAAAAGTTCAAGGATTAACAGAAGATTTTGTTTTGACACAGATTTCAAAATTAGAGCAAGTAAAGAATAATGATGTAAAAACGGTAGTTGATTGTTTGAAAATCAGTGAATTAAGTGATTATAGGGAATACGAATGCGTAAATATTTTATTGGATGAAAAAATCAATGAAAATGATTTGATTAAAATGTTGAGTAAGTCTACTTTATTTAAATATCTGTTTGATAATATGTCTTCTTTAGGGGAAAATGAGCGGAGAATATTAGTTGGTACTTTTGCTAGAATTGAATATGATGGTGAACCAGAATATGGTTTAAAATTATTAAAGCGAATCTTTTCTAACAGTGAAAATTATGATGTTGAAAAAACTGACATAAAAATTAACTTATTAAAAAATCTATATCCTCCTAATATTGCGTATATTGAAAAAACTTTAGGTCAAAAGTGTATATATTGCGAATCTAAAGGAATTAAAAATGCAACAGAACTTATTGATAATATAACGCTCAGAAATATTGATTATTTGACAGAAACGGTAGATTGGGCGGTAAAGTCAGAAATCAAGTATTTGAATTTTAATGATGAAGTACCATTATGTTTTATTGAAGATGAACTTAATGATTTAGAACTAGATAATATAGAATCTGAATTGCAAAGAATTTTAGATGAAGGTATATATAACCATCCAGTAGTTTATAAGTATGAAAGAAGTGAATTAGAAAAAACGAGAATTCTTTATTCAATGTCAGGTAAAGATAGGGTTATAACTACTTCATTAATGAAATACATATATGATGTGATTGGTGTAGATTCGATATCGCCAATAAGCTATAGTTATAGAATTAATACTAATTCGAGAACAAATATTTTTATGAATTGGAACACATTGTGGATGGAATTTATAAAAGCAGTACAGAGTTGTGCCAATCATGAAGCGTATGACGAATATTATGTAATTAAGCTAGATATAAAAAGTTTTTATAATTCAATAGATATGGCATTGCTGAAAGAGATTATTACAGCTAAATCAAATACTGGAATTCAGTCTGACTTTATTAAATTGAGTATTGAGTCATTAAGTCCGGAAAAGAAATTAAAGTACAATAATGCTGTCAACTATCTTATTAACACATGCAATGATATTAGTGGTAATACAGTGGGAGTTCCGCAAGGACCTGCATATGCAAGATATCTAGCTGAATTGTATTTGGCAGCATTTGATGAGTTCTTAAATCTGCAGTTGGATTCATATTATGACTTTGCTTGTAGATATGTAGATGATTACTATATTTTTATAAAGAATCAGATAAAAGGAGAAAAAATAAAAGATTTACTTATTAGTGAACTTAGTAAAATGTACCTTGAAGTAAACTCTAAATTGAAATATGGAATTCTTAAAGACATAAAATATGAGATTGAAGTTAAAAATCATGTGGAAAAGTATTTTATTGATGGAGTTGATGAAGGTACACCTGTTAGTGTTAAATATGAGGCGAAAAGGGTATTGAGTAATATGTATCGGGAATTTATTGACAATGAGGATATAAAAGATTTTCCGTTTTTTCTGACTCATCTTTTAGATGAAAAAGAAATTGAAAAAAGAAGTAAAGAATTAATTAGTAAAGTTATTTCGTTGGAAATAGGAAGAGGTAGTCTTTTTAAACATTTTTATAATAGAGTTGCAACGAAATTTTCAAATATGGATTTTTATCCAAAGATAAATGGCTTATCTAGAGCAAATTTTATTACATCACTAATGAGAAATGAATGTGTTAATTTCACTGAAAAAAAAGAATTAGTTGAGAAATTTTTATTAATGGATTTGAAAGATTATGAGAGACGGGAATTATTAAGATATATACTGACACAAGGAATAGAGTTCTCCGTAGATATTTTGAAAAAGGAAGACTATAAAAATATCATTGAATTATTAAAACATATTCAACAAATACAGTGGACTGAAAATTTCTTTAAAAAAGTATTATGCCCTTTCCCCAATAAACTAGACACCTGAAACTCGTTATTTCTTCTTTTTTCATAGAGTATCGTAATATTTCATTTTTTATGCTGCTTTTGCTTTTTGAAATGTATTATTATAATATTCTTCAGGT
>JAEWST010000189.1 GCA_023398105.1 Bacillota bacterium
AGATTGGTATTGCTGAGATTAGAGCATTACACTAGAAATTACCAAATGCCGATTTGATGTTAAATTTAAACACAAAATGATAAAATATTGTTGATATGGATAATGACAATAATATACTTAAGAAAATATTCTTTGATGAGAATAATAACTGGGAGAAATTTAAAAAGACTAATGCCAAAAGTATTCGAGGTATTGTAATAAAAGAGATTGAAAAGTTCAGGTTTTTTGGAGAAAAAGAATCTGGGTTTAGTCTTTATGCATGTGAAGTGTGTGGAGATATCAAAGTAGTGCCTCATAGATGTAAAGGCAGATTTTGCAGTGTTTGTGCTACTGAATATACTCAGGAATGGAGTAGAAAAACAGCTGAAAACATGTATAATATGCCACATAGACATATTATGTTTACACTTCCAGAGGAATTATGGAAAATATTTCTGGCACATAGAGAGTTTCTTAAAGATATGATGGATTTAGCTGTCAACATAACACAGGACTGGTATAAGAAGAGTGCAAAGGTAGAAGTGGGAATGATGGTAGGTATTCATACATTTGGAGCAACTATGAATTTCAATCCCCATGTACATATGCTTGTTACAGAAGGGGGATTAACCATTTCAAGCGTAGTATGAAAGCACTCAACACGTAAAATAGTATTTTTAAGTCAGTTCTATGTAGTAATTCAAGTATCAAGCAATGAATTCTCTAAAAGTCCAAGTTGATACTCTTGATTGTGCTGGCATTGTTTATTTGAACTCTTTTGTAATTCAAACTTATATTATGGGATTTTATCGAATATATAATAAAAAATAAAGAAACTGTATTGAATTTCCTAATATCATTTGGACACAGCTAATTGGATATTTAAATAATAATTGAAATGTTAATGACGATGCTAATTAAGTAAAAGAAATCGAAGGATTGTGACAATTATTCTTAATAATTTACAAAAAATATTAATGAAAATTATATTGAAAATATTACTGAAATTGCATATACTATTATTAGAAGACAAATGTTAGTACGTATTGTTAAAGAGGTGATTTTCTATGCAAGAAACTAAAAAAGTTGATTTGAGAGAGATGATAGGAAGACTTATTTCCGTATCTGATTTAAGCAGAGGTATGGCTTCAAAAATTATACAGCAGGTAGGTAAGAACAAGGAGCAGTTTATCGTGGTAAAGAACAATAAACCAGAGGCCGTTATACTCTCTGTTGATGAATATACAGAACTTTTGGAGGCTAGAGAGAACCTTGAACTATTACAAATTGCTGATGATAGAATGAAGAATTTTAACCAACAAGAAACTTTATCACATGATGATATACTGAAAGAGTACAATATTAGCGAAGAGCGGCTCGATAAAGTTATGGAGTCCGTGGAGATTGAGTAAATGTGGCAGGATAAATATTTAAAAGAGGCCAAAAGTGACCTTGATAAACTTGATACAGATTTACGTGAGATGGTGTTAGCGGGTATAAAGAAAGTCAGACAAAATCCTCTGCCGCAAAGTGAAGGTGGTTACGGTAAGCCTCTTGGAAATAAGGGTGGGAACAACCTGACTGGCTTTTTCAAAATTAAGTATAAAGGCATTGGCATAAGAGTCGTGTATACGTTAGTGAGAGATGCAAAAGTAATGAATATAGTGGTTATATCTAAACGGGATGAAAATTACTGCTATGGAACTGCTGCAAAGCGTAAGAGAAAATATGGTGATTATGTATTCAAGGATATTAATGATTGAATAGTTAACTCTTCTCCCTTGACCCTTTACATTAAAGCTCTAATTATGTATTACCATCCGTTTTTTAAAGGAAGAATATGAACAAAAAAACACAATTCTTTGATTCGGTGATAGGAATTGTGTTTATAGCATTAGTCATGCTTGTTTTAGGCATTGTTCATTTTATTCCAAGAATATTTAGGGGTGGGAAATCTTTGGAATTGATTTAAATGTGCGTCTTGGGGCTTTGTGGATACTTATATCAATGTTTTTAATCACAGGTCTGTTGCCAGATTATTTGAATGACATACCATATGTTGTTAATTCAAATTATTCATTTTCCGAAGGAGTTTTGACAGATTTTTATGTTAGACACGGGAAATCTACAAGAACATACTTAAACAATGGATAATAATAAATTTGATATAAGTGGAAAGTATAAATCAGATATAAGGAAGACGATATCGTGTTGAATACTTATCCAATAGCAGATTTGGAAAATAGGTACTTGTTTTGTGCGATTTTTTTTATCATAAAACCTTAATCATTGGAAATCATGATAAAGACAGGTCAGTGGCTTGGTGGAGGGAAACGGGTTTCAATGAGGTTTATCAGTATCCAATTATATATAATGACTTTTTTATTCTCTCCCATGAGCCTGTATACTTAAATGAAAATATGCCATATGCCAATATACACGGGCATATTCACCATTTGAAGTATGCGGATAGACAATTCTTTAATGTTAGCGTTGAATGTATTGACTATACACCAATTAGCTTTGAGAAGGTTAAAGAAAGCATAATAGGCAAATCAGTAACAGTGAGCGATAGTTGAATAAGCCATTAATAGGCAAGATTGAGAGATAGGTAAAGGATGAACACACAATTACAAGCAGAGTTTTCGGAATGGCTAAGCCAGTATTTAGCATTGGAATTAAGAGAACAAATTAAAGCATTCAATTTTAACTTGTATGAAGGGGAAGATGATTACCATGTTCAATTAATTGGCTCTGAAACCCTTCCTGAAGAGGATGATGATTGGGCATGTGATGAAGTGTTTACAACGGGAGAGGATGTCTTTCTAGTTTCACGAAAACAGGCTGGTAGTGAATGGGAAGAAGGACTTGAGTTTATAACTAAGCTTGTTAAATGGTATTTAGAGCATGGCAATTATGCTAATGTGTTAAAGCGAGTTAAGGTAGTTGGGATAGGTTTTGTTGATGGAAATATTGATATAATATATAAGGGATAGAATGCTAGGGGTACTATTATGGGCTTGAGGATGCCAAAGAGCAGAATAGAGTATTTCCTAGAACATTTTTAATTCCCTATTAGCAATTTATAAATCAACAATTAATCATACCAAACAGAAAGGTCCCCTTATGTTAAAAGATATAGATCCCTACATACTCAGTATGGAATTACGAAAAGATAAAATTGAATCTTTTGAAAAATATCCTTTTTGTCTCCCTGCAATTAGGAATTTGAAGGAGCTTAGGCTTCATCCTAAAGTTACATTTATTGTTGGTGAAAATGGAACAGGAAAGTCTACACTTTTGGAGGCAATTGCTGTGGCTTACGGTTTTAATCCCGAAGGAGGAACGAGAAATTTCAACTTTTCATCAATGAACACTCATTCTGAATTGTATAACTATATCAAACTTATAAAGGGTGTTAAAAGACCGAAAAATGGATTTTTTCTGAGAGCAGAAAGTCTATACAATGTTGCGTCTAATATTGATAAACTTGATGAAGAGGATGGATGGCTACCTAAAATAATTGATTCCTATGGAGGGCGATCATTGCATGAACAATCTCATGGAGAATCCTTTCTTGCTATTTTTCTAAATAAATTTAGCGGTAAGGGGTTATACATTTTAGACGAGCCAGAAGCGGCACTATCACCGTCAAGACAAATGTCTATTATTACAAGGCTGCATGAGTTGGTTGGACAAGAATCCCAGTTTATTATTGCAACCCATTCGCCAATAATTATGGCTTATCCTGATTCAGTAATTTATGAAATTAAAGAAGACTTTAAAATCGTTAAATACGAGAATACAGAACATTATCAAATAATGAAGACTTTTTTGAATAACACCCAAAGAATGTTGGATTTATTGATGGAGTAAGGATTGGGCTAGTGCTTATTCAAATACTAGGGAGGTACGCTATGAATCCTCAAATTTATATTGAGCTAACACTAACAGTACTTTTCCCTGCCGCCCAACCCCTTCAACGCTAGGGAAAAATAAAAAAGAAGATTTTGACCAGTTCGTGGAAGAAGTTTATTTGGTCATAAAATCAGGAGGTTAGATCAAGGAGGCGGAAGCAAGTAAAATTAAGGTGTTACTCTGACTGAAAGTAACTTAATCAGCTCTTCTAGCTCTTCTGACAAAACTTTTGCAAGAGCAAAATCAGTAGCTTTTAAAGCTAGTTCTATTTTTGTTTCAACTGCTTTTTTATTTTGCTCAAGTTCTAGATAGTCTCTATCAAAATGACTAGCGTAAATCATTTTTTTGAATTTTTGCATTTTCATTTTTCTAATGGTCTTATCTTCAATGATTAAAACATAATCCATACAATTTATTATAGTGTAGAAATCATGAGAAATCATAAGAACCGCACCTTTATAGTTTTTAATGGATTTTTCCAGTGCTAATTGTGAATAAGTATCTAAATGGCTTGTAGGCTCATCAAGAAGCAACAGGTTTGCTTTTGTGGCAGAAACTTTCGCCAATTGAAGTATATTTTTTTCGCCACCAGATAAATTTCCTATCTTTTGATCAAGGACTTCTTGGTCAAAACCATAGTTTGAAATATATGATTTAATCTCTTCGTAAGTGTTAAACCCAGCATCGAAGAACTCTTCATATATTGTATTAGAATCATTTAGCCTTTCGCCTTGAAGCTGAGACAAATAAGCTACTTCAACGTCTTTATTTATCTCAATAGAAGCATGATTATTCTTGAAGATTTCTCGGAGTAAAGTGGTTTTTCCAGTGCCGTTTGAACCGATAAGGGCTACTTTATCGGTAGATTTAATTTCAAAGCTAACATTTTCTAGAAGAATATCATCAAAGGCAACACTATAATCACTGACTTTTAAAGCAATGATTTCTTCCATTTCATTATTTGCAACGAAATTGATATTCGGTTGTTTAATATCTACAAATGGTGATATACTTCTACGCGCTTCCAATCTTTCTTGTAGTTTAACTCTAGCATTTAGAGATTTACCTCTAGCAGCTTCAGCATTGTTAGTTGCGATAAATCTTAGTCTATCTATTAATATCTCATTTCTCTCAATTTCTTCGGTATCAGCAACAGCTAATTCTTGCAACTCTATTTTACGTTGAAGTAATGAAAAATTATAATCAATATAACTTCCATTAAACTCCTGGAGAGACATGTTTTCAAGGTGTATAATTTTATTAAAACAGTGATTCAATAGATATCTGTTGTGTGTGATGATTAGCATTATTCCTTTGTGTGAATTAATTAGATTTTTAAGAGCATTAAGGTTTTCAAAATCTAAAAATGCATCGGGTTCATCCATAATTATTAAGTCTAGGCTAGTTAGCATTTCCTTAATTACTTGAATAAGTTTGAATTCTCCACCACTAAGTTCAGATAACATTAAATCTTTATGCTTGATTAGGTTAGCTAGATTTAGTTTCTTAAGAATGTTACTTTCAAAATTATACCCATCTATTGCATCAAAGGCATCTAAAGCTTGTTGGTACTTTTCCATTAAAGAATCAATATCTGAAGATGATTCCATTTCGGTACAAATAGATGTTATTTCGTTTTGTAGCTTAATAAATTTTTCACCTATATATTCGAAAACTGTAATTTCCTTTGTTCTGTCTAGTTGAGAGAACTGACTTACATATCCGATTCTACAATTGGGGGTTATCTCTAGTTTTCCATCGAACATATATTTTTCTGGATCCATAAGTATATCTATCAGTGTACTTTTTCCACTGCCACTTGTTCCTATAAAAGCACAATGTTGACCATCTTCTAGTGTAAAGGAAATCTTGTTGTATAGATCTTTTTGCGGAAACGAGTAGGATAGGTTTTCAACTTTTATCATATATATCTCCCATTTGCGTGCTAGCACGCAGTCAAATAGTTATAAAAATACTTGTGTTTTGTAAGAGTGAATGTAGGATTGATGCAGAAAATTCATTTTTCACTCTATTACCTCTCTATGTCATTAAAAAAGAGCTTATATAAATAAGCTCTTGAATATATTGTCTTTTCAATCGCAATTTCTTAATTGATTTTTATCCAGCAAAGACTTGCTTTTGAGTTACCGTTGCTAGCATAACATTTTTTAAGACTAATTTCAATTTTTTTATATTAACTTTTCGTGAGTGTTTTTCGTGAAAACATGCTTGTATCCTACACCTGACCACATAAACCACTTTTTCATGTAAAAAGTTGGTTAAGTTGAACGATAGGGTTAAATATAAGTTAATAGTCTGAAATGTTTTATACTAATTTGTATTTTAAATATTGTTTTTATATTTTCAAAACGATATTTTACAATCATGGGAATAATAGTATAATAAAAAGGAGCTTATTATTTAGTATGAAATACAGCTAATAAAAAAAATTTATTTTTAGTCGCAAAAACAGCAAAAATAGAATAATAACAGAATAAATTTTATGGTGACAATGAAAAATTTTTAATTAGAATGAAAGTTGCATTATGGATTGTTATATTATAAGTGGCAAAATACTTAATTTACAGAAGTAAAGGACAAATATTATGAATGTATTGGAAGTAATAAATGTTAATAAAAAATACTCTACAAATAAAAAATATAGTACAGTCGCATTAAACAATGTGAATTTGGTACTGAAAAGTAATGAGTTTATAGGCATTATGGGGACTTCTGGAAGCGGTAAAACAACGTTGTTGAATGTAGCCGTAGGTATTGACAAATGTGATGAGGGCGAAATAAACATATGGGATAATAATATATGCAAAATGAAAAAAAATGAGTTGTCATTATTCAGAAGAGAAAATATAGGTATGGTATTTCAGGATTTTAATTTAATCAATAGTTTAACCGTTAAAGAAAACATAATGGTACCTCTAATTTTAGATAAAAAGTATGATGTTATGGAAAGTGATGTTATAAGCAGATTTGCAAAGACGCTGGATATAGAAGAAATATTGGAGAGATATCCATATGAAATTTCTGGTGGACAACAGCAAAGAGTAGCAATTTGTCGTGCTATTATTAACAATCCTAAGATAATTTTTGCTGATGAACCTACAGGCAATCTTGATTCCAAATCCTCAGAAAAAGTTCTATCATATTTTGAGTTGTTACATAAAGAATGTGATGCAAGTATACTTATGGTAACTCATGATCCGTTCTCAGCCAGTTACTGTGAGCGAGTGGTTTTCTTACAAGATGGTTCAATTACTAGGGAGCTTATAAGAAAAGGCAGTAAAGAGGAATTTTTTAATAGCATACTTGAGGTATTACAGCATTTCAACTCAAATAATAACTAGGGAGGAAATTATGATTTATGTCTCAAACCTGTACATAGTTGTTAGCTATGGAACTTGAAAATTCTGCATATAACAATTTTAAATAAGTTTGTTTTGCAAGCTATTATTGGATTTTCATGGATCATAGAGACATATTCAAGTTGTAAGTTTGAGACTTTTATCATATAAGGTATACCATGACTTTTAAGGACATATCATTTAAAATGTTTATGGCTGATATAAAAAAGTATCGGCTGTTTATTTTATGTAATCTAATATCTATTGCTATCTTATATACATTTTTATCAATATTCTATAATAAGCAGTTCCAAAACAACCAAATTGTTGATCCGATGATTTCCAGCAACATTATTGCACCAACTTTTCTTGTAGTTATATTTACATGCATATTTATTCCTTATACTCAAAGGGTATTTATAAAAGATAGGCAAAAGGATTATGGAATTTTATTAACACTTGGCATGACTGAAAATGAGGTTAGAAACAGTGTTTTAGTAGAAAATATAATACTTTGTATAGTGTTTTTAGTAAGTGGGCTATTACTAGGAACATTTATGTCCCTATTTTTTTTAGCTTTTATTCGAGATGTAATAGGAATTGATAAAATTAATATTACAATTTCAGTATTATCATATAAAATAACAATTATCTATGTGATTGGAATATTTTTAATTTCATTAATTTTTAACCTTGTTGCAATGATTAAAAGCACTATATACGAAAAAATTAAATATACTGAAAAAGCGGAAGGTGGAAAACATCATAGTATAAAATTGCTGCTTGCTGGATTAGTTATTACAATTGCTTCTTTTGTTGTAATGATTCTGTTTTACCGCATAAATAGCAATGTATGGCTATTAAGCTTATTTACTTGTATGTTTGGCTCTGTATTAATATTTTATAATGGTGAAGCGTTAATTGAGTTTTTTCAAAAAAAATATTACAAAAAGTACGTTAAGAATATTTTTTTGATTTCAGATATTAAATATTATTATGGAAAGAATAAGAACATCTTTTTAGTTACAACTTGGTTATTCTTTACTATGTTGTTCTTCATTATGTTTAGTTTAGTTACTTATCCTAGCTTCATTAATAATTCAAATACATATCATCCGTTTCATTTGGTATATCCAGAAATAAAAGATAGCTTTAAACCCTTAGAAGCTGGTGAAATGAATATTATAGTAAAGGAAAATGGTAATAGTATAATACTGAGTGATAGAATTAATTTTGTAAGAAATAGTGCTTTTACAATATTCTCAGCAGATGATGTCAATAGACTTCTCAAACAAAACCATAGAGTCAAGCCAAATTCATTTATATTTGTTAATCCCTATGACCTAAACGATGGCTATCCGCATGATACTAATTTTAGCGTTTCAAATATTGATATTGCTTCTAATGAAGACAAAAAAAGATTTAACAGACAGGATACTATTTTTAATCCTTTATTCGGCAATGTAAATTGTATTTCCGATTATATAATTTTAGTAAATAAAGATGATTATGAATGGATTACATTGTATAATAATGAACATTATATAAAAGGAACTTTACATCTGTATGATTTTGAAAATTGGCAAAGTTCTGGTCCTATAGCAAGCGAAGTGTGGAATAAATTAATAGAAAAGAATAAAATTAGTGGTAACAAAGATAACAAATTTTTTAAAGTAAGTTCAAGAATAGAGGCATATGATACAGCTTTAAAAAGTTCGAATTTTTTAATTTTTAATATGATATACATTAGCTTTCTTTTATATTTTTCAGCAATAATTATGATTCATTTTAAATTAAAAATGGAATATAAAGCAGAAAAGAAGAAGTATTATAGTCTTTATAGAATTGGAATAAAAGAAATAGAGATTAAGAAAATATTATCTGATAGGATATTGGTAATTTTTCTAATACCTCTTTTATATGCAATTATTTTAAATATTGCTTATAGTTATTATATAAACAGTTCATATGGGTATGGATTGATAGGAATTTTATGTGCATTGCTCACATCACTAGTATTTTTGATAATTCATTTGGTAGTTTACAAATTATATATAAAATCTTATTATAAAAGAGTTGTATCGGAATTAAACTAACAAACTTAACTTTCGTAGTTAAAAATTTTAGGTATTTTAACTCAAATTTCCCAGGTCAATATACTGCTTAAAGCCTAGTAATATCAGGTGTGGTAGCATTATCAATGAAAATTTAAATTAATTTTATAATATAAGTTAGTTTACTGAACAACAAGCCATTAGTAAACTTGAGCATGGCTCGACTTTTCATTGGGAAATTTGGGTTAGAAATAATTGCATAATTAGTTGGGGAGTCCTAAATCATCTATGAATGACGATTCTGGATAGAATTTGCCAGAAAAAATTTGCCAGTGGGGAGTACTAAATTATCACGAATGACAATTCCGAGAATAGCCTGCCTGAAATAAATTAATAAAAAGTGGAGGAATCTACATATGAATTTTAAAAAAGCCGATGCTGAATTATTTATACCTGATGGAAAACCTATTGCTGAAGCATTAAAAAGAACAACTTGTATGGCTATTTCTGCACATCAAGATGATATTGAGATAATGGCTTATCATGGTATTGCACACTGCTTTGGAAGAGATGATGAGTGGTTTTGTGGAGTAGTTGTCACAAATGGTGCTGGAAGTTCAAGGAATGGTCTTTATGAGAAATATACAGACGAAGAAATGCAAAAGACTAGGAAACTTGAGCAGAAGAAAGCAGCTTATGTTGGCGAATACGGAGCTATGGCACTTCTCGGATATACCAGCAGTGAGGCTAAGGACAGTAAAAACAGCGAGGTTGTGGAAGAAATTAAAGAACTAATAAAAGAAGCCAGTCCAAAGGTTGTTTATACGCATAACCTAGCTGATAAGCACGACACACATGTAGCAGTCGCTATAAAAGTTATCAATGCAATCAGACTACTTCCAGAAGAGCTTAGACCCCAAAAGGTTTATGGCTGTGAAGTGTGGAGGGGTCTTGATTGGCTTAATGGCGAAGATAAGGTAATATTTGATGTGTCAGCTCGCGCTAATATAGCAGCTGCAGTTCTTGGCGTCCATGATTCTCAAATATGTGGCGGTAAGAGATATGATTTGGCAACAGAGGGAAGAAGACTTGCAAATGCAACATATTCAGAATCACATAGAACTGATAGTTCAAATGCACTAAGCTATGCAATGGATTTAACGCCATTAATTAAGGATGATTCTCTTAATATAAGTAAGTATATTCAAAGCTATATCGAACGATTTCAAAATGATGTCGTAGATAGAATTAGGATGCTTAGCTTTTAATGGTAATAGAGGAATTTAAAGCTCTTTTGGCGTTTTACAGTCAGGGTTAATAATTTCATTTTTTATGGAATTCCAATAAAAAGTCAAACTAGTATACAAGATTATAAATGAAGTAATTATAGTATTAATAAACCATTCAAGGCATTTTAGCCAAAGAGGAATAATGGAAGAAGATATATGATCAATAACACTAAATAAATTCCCATTACCCAATAGAGAAGGACTTAATAAGTAATGACTTTTCAAGTGGTTTATTGGCTGGAGCAAAACCCCTGCCAAAAGCATTAGTATATAAAGCTTGAAAGCTTCTTTTGAAAATATAAATTTTAGAGTACTTCTAAAAAGGTTTTTAATATTAAATCCGTTTTCTATAAGCACAATTGAGCCATAAATAACTAATGCTGTATAAAATAGGGACAGTGAAGTTGAAAACGTTTTTTGTAAATAAACAAATTTTATATCATCTGAAAGTCTTAATTCAGATACAAACCATTTTAAGACATTTGTTAATAGACCAAAAGTAAAAGTAAAGAATACTCCAGTTGTAAGTGCTTTTTTCCAGTTAATTTCTAATCCATGTATGAAATCACCCATGTCGTATGATTTGTGGTGAATAATTTTTTTGTATAAAAATAGCACTCCTGAAAAAATGCATACTAGTAAAATCAAATATGTAAGTTCTTGAAATAAAATCTTTGAAAGATTAGTAACAAGCTCTAAATCATTATAACCTACCCTAAAAGGCTTTAATATTTCCTTTATCACTTGAGGAAGGGTATGCTTCTTTATTTGAGTAAATTGAAACACGTACTCTAATCCAAGTATAATCATAAGGACTCTGTAATTTGTAAAGAGATTTTTTATTGTCCAATGTGTTTTCATGATAACCTCCACGCCGA
>JAEWST010000012.1 GCA_023398105.1 Bacillota bacterium
AGAATGCTAATTCATCCTTTTATTCAATTATTATAAAAGCATTTACAAAGCAAAATATAAGTATTAAAATAAATGCAGTATTTCAAATGTTATTAACATAGTTGATATATATTTTGTTGGAATTATATGTTTATGAGTATTATATAAGAATTTGTAATTCTAGCTCGAATGTGTACACTAGAAAATGTTTCGTTGAGGGGATAAGATGTAAAATCTAGTACTACTAGGGTTACCTTATATTTAGTGAGGTACATTACACAAACTATAAAAAATGAGGTATATTAATGGATAAATATAAACTAATAAGTAATATTAATAGAATGAAACAAGAACAAAATGCAGTGATAGTTGCACACAGTTATCAAGTAGATGATGTACAAGAAATTGCCGACGTTGTAGGAGATTCCTTTGCGTTAAGTCAATTTTGTGCATCTAATAGTTCGGATACAATTGTTTTCTGTGGAGTTCATTTTATGGCAGAAAGTGCTAAAATTCTTTCACCCGAAAAAACAGTTTTGTTACCTGAGATTAATGCAGGTTGTCCTATGGCAGATATGGTTACGGCTGAAGCTCTTAGAGAAGCCAAAAAGAAATATCCAGAAGCTGCAGTTGTTTGTTATATAAATTCTAGTGCAGAGGTAAAAGCAGAATGTGATATATGCTGCACGTCATCAAATGCGTTAACTGTAATTAAATCAATAGAGCAAAAAGATATTTTATTTGTTCCTGATCAAAACCTTGGCAGTTATGTGGCGAAAATGGTTCCTGAAAAGAATATTATTCTTTGGGAAGGATATTGTATTACGCATCATAGGATTAAGGTAGAGGAAGTTTTAAGAGCAAAGGAGCTACATCCTGATGCTATTCTTCTTGTACATCCTGAGTGTCAGCCAGAAATTACAGAGCTTGCTGATTATGTTGGAAGTACTAAGCAAATCATTGACTTTGCTAAGAATTCAGATAATGATAAATTTATCATTGGAACAGAGATGGGAGTTTTATATCAATTAAAGAAGGACAATCCTACCAAGACTTTTTATCTTATGTCTAATGGACTTATATGTCCAAATATGAAAAAGACTTCATTACAAAGTGTTCATGATGCATTAGCCTTTAAAAGATATGATATTATTTTAAGTGACGATATAATTAATCGTGCATCCCATTGCTTAAACAAAATGCTAGAAGTTTGCAAATAGTATAGGCAAATATGGGGTAATAGGGGGAAAAATGGAAGAGGATACGAAAAGCCTTGATGTTAAAGTCATTGATAAAGATGTTGTTATTATTGGAAGCGGTATAGCAGGAGTATATACTGCGTTAGAAATACCTGAAAGCTATCAGGTAGGTATAATTACAAAGGAAACCTTGGACATTAGCAACTCGGTACTTGCCCAAGGAGGGATTGCAGTATCATTAGATGAAAAAAATGATTCACCTGCTTTACATTTTAAGGATACACTTTTTGCTGGTGCAGGTCTTTGTGATCAAAAAAGTGTATGGGTTTTAGTAGAAGAAGCAGCTGAGAACATTAAAAAGCTTTGCAAATTGGGTGTAAATTTTGATAAAAGAGGCCATGAACTGTCACTAACTAGAGAAGGTGCACACAGCGTAAATAGAATTATACATTCCGGTGACACTACAGGCAAAGAGGTATGTGATACACTAATAAGCGTAGCTCAGAAGAAGGAAAATATATCTATATATGAAAGATTTTTTGCAGTTGATTTAATAGTTGAGTCGGGTAAGTGTTGTGGAGTTATAGTTTATGACGAGTTAGAAAATAACATAAAAATATTTAGAGCAGATTCTGTTGTAATAGCGACAGGTGGCTTTGGACAGATTTATTCACATACAACAAATCCGGAGGTTGCAACGGGTGATGGAATTGGTATGTGTTTAAGAGTCGGTGCGGAAGCTATGGATATGGAATTTATTCAGTTTCATCCTACGGTATTATATCATCCTAAAGATAAAAGCTTCTTAATATCTGAAGCAGTTCGTGGTGAAGGTGCTCAATTAAAAAACGATAATGGTGAACGATTTATGCACAAGTACGATAAACAGGGTGAATTAGCACCTAGAGATGTCGTTTCAAGAGCTATATTTAAAGAAATGTCCATTTCAGGGAAGAAAAATGTATTTTTAGATATTACTTTTCAAAACAGAGAACACCTTGAAGAGAGATTTCCAAATATATTTAAAACATGTCTTGAATATGGTATTGATATGTCTAAGGACTATATTCCAGTTGCTCCAGCGGAGCACTATTGTATGGGAGGAATCAGGACTGATGTTGACGGGCAAACCAACATAGTTGGACTATTTGCCTGTGGTGAAGTAGCATGTACAGGAATACATGGTGCTAATAGATTAGCAAGCAATTCTCTTCTTGAGGGTTTGGTATTCGGTAGGAAAATTGCGAGAAAAATTGATATGGAAGATAAAAATTCTCAAAAGCAAAATATTAAAATTAAAGATATTTATACATTAAACTTAGATAATGAAGAAATCCTTAAAAATATGAAGCAAGAAATACAGGAAACAATGACTAAGTATGTTGGTATTATAAGAGATGAGCAAAGTCTAACAAAGGCATCAGGCATTATTAATCAAATATATGAGAAATATATTAAATTGACTGGTTTTAGTTTGGTTAAGCTTGAAGTTGCAAATATGCTTGTGGTTGCAAAACTGGTAATTGAGTCTGCTCTTGAAAGAAAGGAAAGCAGAGGTGCTCATTACAGGTCTGATTTTGACAAGTCTGATGATGTTAATTGGAAGAGGAATATCGTAAAGAGATTAAATGGAGGGTTATAATGAAGCTAGATAAATTATATATACATGATACCATTATGAATGCACTTAAAGAGGATATGCCTTTAGGAGACATTACAACAGACAATATTATTAGTGAAGAAGAAGTGTCAAAGGCTGAATTTTTAGCTAAGCAGGATGCGGTTATTGCTGGTCTTGATATTACAAAATATGTTTTTGAGATACTTGATATTAATATAGTATTTAAGGCTTTAGTTAAGGATGGAGACAAGGTTAAAAAGGGAGATATAATTGCTGAAGTTAGTGGATCAACAAGTGCATTACTTAAAGGTGAGAGAACTGCATTAAACTTTTTGCAAAGGCTCTCTGCAATAGCAACAATGACTGAAAGATATGTTATCAAAGTACAGGGACTTCCAGTAAAAATAGCTGATACAAGGAAGACTACACCTGGGTTAAGGCTTTTAGAAAAATATGCAGTAAGTGCAGGTGGTGGCTCAAATCATAGATTTTCATTATCAGATGGTGTACTTATAAAGGATAATCATATTGCAGCAGCTGGAGGAATTACAAAAGCAGTTGAGCGTGTAAGAGGTTGTATACCTCATACTGTGAAAATAGAAGTAGAGGTTGAGTCAATGGAAGAGGTTCAAGAAGCATTGGACTGTAAAGCTGATATTATCATGCTTGATAATATGACAACACAGCAAATGGCAGAGGCTGTAAGCTTAATTAATAAGAGGGCATTAGTTGAAGCATCTGGAAATATGACTGAGGAAACTATTTATGAGGTGGCACTAACAGGCGTTGATATTATTTCAATAGGAAAGCTTACACATTCGGCAAATTCAATAGATATTAGCATGAATATTTATTAAGAATATATTAGGGTATAAAACTGGGGATAATTTAATTGTTATCCCCAGTTTTTTTAAATTATACACAATTGAAATTTTAATAAACGGTATAAGTCTTTTAAATTGCATAGTTGATGACAATATATAAATAACAATTAATCCACAAATGTATATATAAATGTGGATTAGTAGTTATAAATATAATTATTAATTCACATATAAAGGTTACATACTAAATATTGTTATTGTTAATCAGTATATAGCACAATATATAGTTCATAGTATGAAATTTCTTCTATAACTGGTGTGAATAATGTGGATTATTTGTTGAAAGAAAGAATTTCCAAAATATTTATCTACATTTGAGACAAAATATAAGTGTACGCTTTATAAATCTATTATGGGCAATAATAGCGTATTATTAATTTTATTTTAAAACTTAATACGCACACACACATTGCCCCTAAAAAGGAGGCACAACCATGAGTAGACACAAAAGTACGATGTCAGAAGCCCTTAAAGAGGAAATTGCCAAAGAACTTGGAGTCTACAACACAGTTTCTTCTGAGGGTTGGGGAGCAGTAACTTCAAGAGATTGCGGAAACATGGTAAAGAAGGCAATTGAAATGGCTGAAAGAAGTGTCAACCAATAATAGAATATTTTAGCGTAGCTAGGGCTGTAGCAAGTCACTATGTACTTGCTACAGTCCATTTTGACTCCCTAAGCTCAAGCAAAATTATATTACTGTGTATATAGTGTAAAGCATCTAAGTTGCAATTAGTTTTATTAGATTGATTTTACTTGGGAATTACTTTATTATAAGGTAAAGAGACAAAATTAGTGTTATACGAGAATTATAGAAATTTGGAGAGTTTTTGATTAGGTATTGGTAGAGGAGGGCATAAATTGAAAAATGCACTATTCGTATATAATCCTGTATCGGGAGGACATAAAATACCAAATGAATTAGACTACATATTATCAGTATTTCAGAAAAATGGTATACTTGTTCAGCCATATAGACTTTTAGAGGGTGAGAGAGATAATATAATACATTTACTAAAGTCAAGTATATACGATTATGTTATAGCGTCTGGTGGAGACGGAACGATAAATTCTATTGCAAACATACTTCTAGAAAACAAAATTGAAATGCCCATTGGAGTAATTCCGTCTGGTACATGTAATGATTTTTCTAAAAGTATTGGAATTAACTCATTGCAGGAGAGTATCGATATAATTATTGATGGGAAAATTTTAGCATGTGATGTTGGTTTCATTAATGAATCTCAATATTTTCTAAGTACTTTTGCAGGAGGGAATTTAGTGGATGTTTCCTTTAGTACAAATAGTGACTTGAAGAAGAACTTTGGACCCTTTGCCTATTATCTTAAAGGACTGTCAGAAGTAGCTAACATTAAAAGCTTTGATTTAAAAGTGACTGCCGATGATAAAATTATAGAAGGAAAATTCTTATTATTTTTAATAGTAAACGGCAGGCAGGCAGCAGGTTTTCCTAATTTAGTAAATGACGCAGATTTGACAGATGGATATATGGATATAATCCTTGTAAAAAAATGTTCAAATATAAATTTGGCTAGCATTTTCTTTAAAGTATTAAGTAAGGATTCAGTAAATGATAAAAATGTAATAATGCTTAAAGCAAAGAATTGTGATATATGTAGCAAATCACAGATATCCATTACAATTGATGGTGAAAGGTCAGAATTATTTCCATCACATATTGAGTTTAAAAATAAAATGTTGAAGGTATTTGCTCCACAAGACATAGTTGATTTTAATAATCAAAATATATTAGAATAAATTGAATTATAGCGATTTATTACTAACTAAAATCATTTCAAGGTCTTTAGCCACTACATGTAACATCATCTTAGCTTAATATATGTTCAGTTTTAGCAGAGTGCCAGAATTGAGGAATTCTATATTGGTAAGCAATAAAGTTTTTTATTTAAATATTTATGTGCATAAAAACATAGAATTCTTCAATTCAATCACTTAAATAGTTAAGTGTATTTTTCAACAGATCTTATTAATTTTTATTTTAGGATATTTTTCTACTGCTCAGGTGGTATTTGTGATACCCTTTCTATATGAATATAGTTTTGGCTTCTGTATGGCATTCAATACATTTGATGCTTATTGTCTTTAAATGAAACAAGTAGCTGATTCCGTCCATTAACAAAGGTTTTTCTCACATAATATCCATTGGTTACTAGTAAGTCATAAAGTTTATCAGCTTGATGGAAATAATTATTGCCTATATCAAGTACCAGAGTTTCACCTGGTTTTAGTTTACTCTCAACTATATCAATAGCATTGACTTCATTTAACATCTCAGAATTTATTATATTATTTTGTAATTCCATAAAAACACCTCTTTATCATTTTAATTTAGGCGTTTGCAAAACACCATAACCTGCATAATTTTCACTAATACATAATCTTTTGTTAAAAACAAATAAAGGCAGATATTTAGTTGAGTGCCTTTTATTATTATTTGCCCATTGTAATAAAAATATTAGTATCATATTTTTTAAGCATAAAATTTTCATATAGTTTATAGGATATTATAGTCGCCTTTTTGGAATATCAAATATTAATAATTTTTGTATTAGTATTGTTGAATGTCTTTTCAAACTATTTCTTATTTTTGAAAGAAATGAATATATATTTGTATTATTGGCTAAAATAATATTGACCTCACAAAATACATTTTGACCCCCTTTACATGGTTAGTCGGACACGGCTAACCTTTTTTTTATATATGAAGTTATATGTATAAGAGTTTATTGAAGCATTGGAATTGTAAGCTTGAAATTGGAACACAATAAAATTTTACATAATAATTTTTAGTTTGAGTTATATACTTGTAATTTTCAAGATAATTTATGATAATAAATATTGATAATGAAATTTTTCTACAATCGAAAAATTTCATTTTGAATCAAGCCGTTATAAAATAAAATGTGTTTATTATGGAGGTTACTGAATGATGAAAATTGCAGGTCTAATAGACCATACAGCACTAAAGCCTGATACCACTAAGGAACAAATAGAGGTTCTTTGTAAGGAGGCTATAGAGTATGGATTTGCCTCAGTGTGTGTAAACCCTTGCTATGTAAAGCTTTGTAGTGAAATTTTGAAAGCGTATCCTATAAAGGTGTGTACTGTAATAGGGTTTCCTTTAGGAGCTACAACGACAGCCGTAAAAGTCGCTGAGGCAGATGAGTCAGTACAAAATGGGGCTACGGAAGTAGATATGGTAATAAATGTTGGTGCAATTAAATCAGGGGATTTAGATTTTGTAAAAAGTGACATAGCAGCCGTTGTTCAGGCAGTTAAAGGAAAAGCTCTTGTTAAAGTAATTTTAGAGACTTGCTTGCTTACAGAGGATGAAAAAGTTAAGAGCTGTAATATTTGCAAAGAAGCAGGTGCTGATTTTGTTAAAACATCAACTGGATTCAGTACAGGAGGAGCTACAGTTGAGGACATCAAACTAATGAGGTCTATAGTTAAGCCTACACTAGGAGTAAAGGCGTCTGGTGGGATACGTGATTACAAAACTGCAAAGGCTATGGTAGATGCAGGTGCCAGTAGAATTGGGGCGAGTGCTTCAATAGCAATTGTATCAGAGGAAGACCAATAAAAGATACTGTTTAAATAATTGATATTAGCTGTGTGTAAATGTGTGTATTATGTAGATTTAATGTGGATAATAAGCTTTAAATAGTCTGATTTATCCACAGAAATCCAATATTTTGTGCATAAATATGTTGATAACTCTAAATATGTGTGGAAAACATGTGATATTTCCTATCTAGATCTGAGGATAAATTTAAAAGTTAAAACATAGCTTTTTCACATAAAGAGCCGATATATGCTTAGACTTCGTAAGGGTTTGTTTCCATAATAATTTCTATATTTGCGGATTAAAAAGATGAGTTCCTTTTTTGTCGCCAAGTAAACAAAATTGTTTTATAGAATTATTTAACTTTTCAGTTAAGTAGTTCTTCCACACCTATCATTTTTAGCTGAAAAGGTTAGTTAAAAAGAAATATTTGATATTGGATAATATTGTATAGATAAAAAGACAATATGTGTATATTGTTAATATATATGTGGATAACAGGTTCGTTTTTAGTAGAGTTATCCACAGAAACACTATATTTTGTGTATGAATCTGTTGATAAAACTATATATAAGTGGATAATTTGTGGTTTTTATATTGTTATAACTGTAGATAATGTTAAAAAATTTCATCAAAGGTATTTGTATTTACGGAGAATCAATATTAGCTACAGACGTCTTTTTCCTAATTATTAATAAATACAGAGTTAATATCCCAATAATACCTATTGCAGTAACTAGAATTCCTTGCTTTAGGTACGGATATATCAGCTTTATTTCGGTATGCTTTTTTGTAACTATCAGCAAATTATTTTCCTTTTTTATGCTATCATTAAATACAAAATTGTCCTGGAAGGCTATAGTAGTATTTACTCCTTCTGCAGGTGTATCAATGATAATCATATCCTTTTTATAGGTTAAGTTAATATTTATCAGCTCTCTAGCTGGCAATGAATTTTCATCCATATCTAGTATTTCAGATACTAGATTCATAACTTCTTTGTCTTCAGTTTGCATAGCATGAAATAGAATATTCAGACCCATAAAAATAATATTTTTATCTTCATTTGTACCTATAAAATCCAAGTCTTGAGATAAGTAAGAAAATCTTCCTGTTGGATACTTAATATTGTCTAAATAAACCGTATTCCAGTTAGAGTAATCTTCTTTAAAATTTTTATGCATAACAAAGTTGTCTTTATATAATAAATTTGGATATCTCTTTTCAAATGAAATTGTCTGAGCAGTTACACCTAAAAAAGTTTTTCTATTTGTTAGGCTATCTGTGGGAATTCTATTCATATCAATAACAACCTTAACACCTTCTACACTTAATTGTCGAACGATAGCTTCAGCAGTTTTTCTATTGTTATATTTAAAGTCAGATAAATATATAACCTTGTATTTTAATAACTCTTCAACAGTATAATCTTCAATATTATCAGAATTACCAACTGTAAACCTTGGAAAGCTAAGAGATATTTGGGAGGCAGATCTTCCTATAGCTATACCTTCGTAATTGGTTATTACTCCGAATGAATTGGATACGTCTCTATGGAAAATATATGTCCGCTTTGTCTCACAATAAAGTGTATAATTTGAGTTTTTAGCAGCATCAGATAAGTCCTGGAAGCTTTTACTTGACATTTCTAGCAATTCCTTTTTTACAATAACAGTATCGTTTCCTAATTCAATACACCTATCAAACATATAATTAAAGTACCCTTGTTCAAGTGCTGTATTAAGCATAACAATATTTGAAGAGGTGGAAGCTCCCTGCCACGCCCATCCATAGGTATAGCTTGTAGGGTTGTCACCTTCACACAACTCCCAGGAAGGATAAGAACCATTTGTGCTCAAATCCATAAGTGCGACCCTCTGACTTGTGATAGCTTCTGCAATTGCAATCTCATTGTCAGTTTTTTTAGATAATTGAGTATAGTAACGTGAAATGTCAAAGGAGGGTATACAATCAATAACTATAATTAGAACTAATATTAACATAAAATTGCGTTTGCACTTTTTCCACTCAATCAAAGATATGAAAAATAAAGCATAGGCTATTGGTGCAAAGCGTCGCATCCATAGAATTTGACTGAGGGGTAGCTTGGATAGGAAGGGCATAGCTGCTGTTGTAGTAGCCAGCAATATAAGAATAGTAGTATAAAAGCCAGCTTTCTCCTTTTTATTTGAAAGAAGAATTCCAACTAAAGATACTATTGCAACTGAGATTCCATAATAAAAAGTATCGACAATACCTGTAATTCTATTTATAGGGTCTAAAGACATACTAAGTGGAGCACTTAATAAACTCATAACTTCAGCATTTGCAGAGGGATCCATACCAACCAATCCGCCGATGAGTGCTGGATAAAGCCATATACCACATAAAGCAAAGGATAATATCATTCCAGTAAGTGAATAAATAGAACGCATAACCTTTTTTGTATAAATTGAGTATATAGCAAGAAAAATAAAGGAACTAATACCAATCATTGCTGAAACCATAACATGACATAGTGTTGACATACACAATAGAAGTATAATAGCGAAAAGTGAAGTGTTTCTTTCTATTTCAACGAATCTCCATAAAAAGTAAACCAGATATGGAAGCAATATAGCTATTATCATTCTAGGTAAATTTCCTTCACAAAAAAATATTCTAAAATTCTCGGGCATAAAAAACCATAGTGCTCCCAAAAAAGAACATAGTACTATTCTTCGTGAAGATATGCCCCAAAGTAACCAGCCTATGCCGCCAACAAAAAATGATAGACCAGTAAAAAGATAATAGGCATTTATGATACTTCCACCGCAAAGGTATTGAAGGCCTGCCATAATATAATATGGAAGAGGTGCCCAATACCGAAAGGGCTGAACGCCATTATACCAAAGCTCAGTATATAAAGGGTAGTAGTCTCCGTTTATAATGCTTTTGTACATTAAATCTGATTTAAACAAGTGACCCCAAATATCATTACCAGATGCAAAATAGCTTTGAGTTTTCATTACATACATCAAGACAATTGAAATAAAAGCTAATGACAAAACAGTAGCAAAAATTTTAAGCCATAACCTAATATTAATTTTGGTTTTTGATAATTTTGTATTTTCCATGAAAATCCCCTTGAAAGCTTAGTTATTGGTCACCTAGAAACTTTTTGATAATACTTTCAGCAACATCGTCAGCGGTAAGTTTACAATGACTCATGTAATGATGGTATTGCATTCTTTGAGAATCTATATTGTCCATATTTGTTTCAGCTTCTTCAGATAGAAGATTAATTACATAGGAGCGAGTAGGCGTTTCACTTATTTCAATTAGTAATAGAATCCAGCCTTCACAATTAACTAATTCACGTATCCTGTCCTTAAAGTAAGTGCAGATATTTTCTAAGGTAGGATTTATAGTATTAAAGGGTTCTACATTATTTATATATTTATCCTGATACTCATCTAACAGAGATTCAATGCGGGATTCAATTGAGGAAAATTTAACAAATTCATCACGCATTTTTAATAAGTGAATAGAGATTTCCCAGGTATGGGGATGTCTGCTTCCTAAATCGCCATTGATAAATATAGAATGACTTGCATTTAAATAAAATTTAAATTTATATTGCTGATGCCTTTTTTCACTCATAAATATGCCCATGCCCAACATTTCAAACAAGAATATTAAGGAAATGTCATGAGCTTGGTGCCTCCTTTTTTGGTTATAATTTATTTTAAGTTTTTCCCTCTTTATTACTTTTTGCCATTGTGTACAGTAGTTTTCTTAAATAATATAGACAAAAGAATGGGACTATAACGGACAAGCCTTTGCTAAATAAAAAATTTAAGTTATCAGTTAATGTATCAAAAATATAAATGTTTCCCCAATAAATCAGTACATCTGCTAATATTAAGCCAAATAAAAAAGTAATGAAATATATCGCAAATCCAGATAAACCATATTCAAAACTAAATACTGATTTTGAAGAAAGCAAATAATGCAACACTGAGCCCAATATAACACCTATTGTGTTTGCAACTACTATATTTATTAAAAAAATTCCGTGCAATACCCATACAATGGATATATCAACGATTGTTACTATTATAGAGTAAAACAAATATAATAATAATGGCGGTAATTTTTTGGGCATTTGTAACACCATTATTTTCAAATCCTTTCTTTAAAGTTTTTCGATATTTTTTGGTTTTCAGAAATATTTTTATTATTTTCTGTACATATAGTCGTGGTTGAATAAGCTATTTCATTTAATGAAAATACATCAGATTTTATAGAGCAATTCAATTTTTTTATTATATTTGACCAAGCTTTCATAAGTTTTGTTTGTAACGCTTTTGCAGATTTATAATCTGTTCTGAAAAGTAAGGCTGTAAGCTCATTTTCTTCAGTTCTGGCAAGAATACCTTTTTGAGGCAGCAGTTTTTTCAGCGTGGGTGATAACTCTGACACTAAGCCATCATAAGTTATATTTTCAGAGAAAGATATATTAAAAACAATTTTGCTGATTGGAAAGAGCTGAGGATTCTCTATTTTACTAATCAAAGCATCAAAAACCTTTTTATTGTAAATATTAGTATCTTCATTGAATAATAAATCCAAATCTGAACCAGGTGCAGTGGTAAGTTTTTCTATTTTTTGATTCTTTGACTGTATAAACTTTTTCAAAATTTGTATTTCCTCACTTTTTTTATCAATTAAAATTATACTTATTAAAACAATGGCAAATAGAATCAGACATAACGCTACTACTGTAATAATGGAATAGGAGTTATGTCTAAAAATATAACCTGAATCTAAGATATAGGTTTCTGTTGTGCATATGCCAATTGAATAAGTCGTTCCGTTAACTTCAAAAAAGGCTACTGAGGCTAGTTTATTCTCGTTTATATCTGATTCAGAGAACAAAACAGAGCCACTTGTCTTGGTAGAAAATAAAGCAATCATAGGGTCAATATTATTTCCCCCAGCCATTTTATAGGATTGTAATAGCATATTAATATCTGTAATTCTTAACTGCTTTGTTTCGTTATCATCTCTAAAAAATAGAATTTTGTTTTCTTTTATAAAGAAGCAATAGCGATTTGATGATGTGACCGAATTTTTAATAATTTCTTCAATTACATCCTGCTCGTTACCTGATTGTAAAGAAAGTGTCTTTAAGGCTTGTTTTTCAATTTGCGAAACTAATAGTTCCTGTTCCTTTCCAAAACTTTTTGAAAAGGAATCTTGGTTTTGTTTTAGAACTTTTGTTTCAAATATTATTGTTGCAGCACAAAATAAAAGGCATATTATTACAATAAATAAATATTTTGGTTTTGTATGCATTAATGTATTCATATAGTGTCACCCTTATATCGTAATCTACGCAACCTAAATGCAAGGTTTATGCTTTTGAGAGAGGTACTAAAAACATTCATTTTGCTTTTGCCCTGTTTATAATCGTATCTAAGTTCAAAAGGTACTTCACTAAAGCTTGCACCTATAATGCTAAGCTTATATAAAAGCTCTGCCATGCAAGAGAACCCTGTTTCCTCCACTAGTTTATCACCGAAATACTTAACACCTTTCTTTAAAATTTCATTGGTGTAAAGACGATATCCGCAGGTATAATCCTTGACACCCTTAACATTAAATAAAAAATGATACACACACTTTGCACAATTACTTATCATAATACGGTGTTTAGAAAGACCTTTAACACAAGAACCTTTTTGATATCTAGAAGCAATTACAATATCTGCATAGCTTGATTCATTTCTCAAGCAGGTTTTATCAAGCATGTCCATTATGTATTTAGGATCATGGGTATTGTCACAATCCATAAGACATGCAAATATACTATCAGGTCTATTTTTTATAATATATGTAATGGCAGTTTTTAATACTTCTCCTAGTCCTCTGTTTTGGGTATGATTTATAAGTGTGAAATTATGGTATTTATTTTCTAATTTTTCTCCAATACTCTTTGTCTTATCACTGCTGCCGTCATTTACAACAACAATATGCAGTGACAAAGCAAACTTTTCCCTCAGAGGTATACTTAATTCCTGCCATTTCTCTATTAATACTTCCAGATTTCCTTCCTCATTGTATGCTGGTAGCAAAACAGTTAATTCATTCATTGTTATACCTACTTTTCATTTTTTCTATGTGCTTTGATATGTGAGAAAAGTCGGAACATATAACTTTATTAAGATATTTCCACTCATCTGTAAGGGTTTTTGTTTTCCAACTGCTTTCACCTTTAATACTATTAATAATGCCTGCAAAGCGAATCCAGAAAACTATAAAGCTGAATAGTGGCAACAAAGCAACCGCATACCACTTTTTAAGGTAATACTGTCTTAATTCCTTAAATTGTTTCAGTAAAAGTAAAACATCAAAGTAAAATAAAAATGCTGATAGTATGTATAGAAAAAGTATTAACACAAGTGAGCCAGCAACTAGCTTTGGTGAGTAATTCATAAATATTAAACAAATTAAAGCGAAATACCATATCATACGTGGAAAAGCGAAAGTATGGTCATAAATAAAAAGTCTTAAGGAATGATTAAAAAAGAGCCCCTTATCAGTAAATAAGTTTCTATTCATAAAAATATGGGCAACTTCAATTTCCCCTCGCTGCCAGCGTTGCCTTTGTGTATACAATTTGTTAAAGCTCTCAATTGGATCAACAAAAAACAGAGCGTTTTCGCAAAAGTATACTTTCTTTTTTAGAAGCTTTTTAATTTGAAAGGTTACATGAGTATCCTCACAAATAGTATCTGTATTGTATAACTGAGTCTTTAAAATAGTAGACTTCCTAAAAGCAGAGAATGCGCCTGATAGAGTGTATATACTATCCATTTCAGACTGGAAGTTTCTACCTGCAAAAAAGGCTTGGCAGTATTCACAAAACTCTATACGACGAAGCGTACGCATCCAAAAACCCTTTGTACTTTCAATAAGCTTAGGATCAGTTAGAACAGAACCTGTTAAACAATGAATATCAGAATTTAACTCGAAGCGGGTAACTACATTTTTAAGGGCGTCAGGATGCAATTTGCCATCACTATCTATATGTATAATATACTTCCCTTCACTATTAAATAGTGCCAAGTTTAGAGCCTTTGACTTGCCTTGCTTTGCGTTTAGCCACTGTACAGATAATTCTTTAAATTCGTTTTGGCATTGTCTGTATATATCAAAGCTGTTATCAATACCTTGATTATTTACAAGCATAATCTTAATCTTATCGTTAGGGTAAGTTGATAAATATATTGACTTTAAGCATTCATATAGCGTATTTTCAGAATTATATACAGGAATAATTACTGTTATTTCAGGGAAAGTGCTAATATTCCTCTCCTTTTTGGCAAACGCTTTCCTAAAGAGGATTATAGCTTCCCCTACAGCTGGAATAATCTCCATTATGACAGGAATAATTATCCATGCCATCCAAAAAACTATTGAACTTGAAAAGTAATTAATTATGCCCATAATTAAAACTCCCAACTTTCTGACGGATAATATGTGATTTGGTAAACACTAAAAAATATAACGCTATGGAGAATGTATAAAAAACTAATCTCCCGAATATTGTATGGGCAAAATAGAAAATGTTATTGCCAAAGAAATAAATTAATGCACAAATTATAAAAATTCTTATTACATTGGCTACAAATATCCATATAAACCCAAATATATTAATGACAATTTTCTCGTAAAAACTATAAACATTAAAAAACCAAAGTAAAGATGTAAATGCCATAATTTCAATTATTCCAGAACACTCATAATCTATATATAAGGATATTGAGGAACCGTGATTTGATATAAATAGTATTCCGTATTGAAAATAAGAACTGTACATATGGGTCAGACTACCTAAAATTCCAGATACTGAAGCTACTGCTTTAGTTAATGATTCTAAAACAATTGGCTGAAGCCATACCATCATCAATATAAATAAGCCAACACTGCCCCAGCAAAACTTCCAAAAATCCAGCTTACTACGAGTTAGGACAGATAATATGTAAATCCATATTATTACAAATAAAATCACTAATATATTCATATGTTTTTTTCCGTTTGCTTGTACTTACGATAAAGCAAAACTAGTCCTATTACTAATAATGTAAGAGTAATTCCTAATATTGGTTCGGAAGAGGTGCCTGCAAGTGTAACTGATTGCTCACCTATACTTGGACATGTAAAAGTAATATTATTTATCTCATTAAAAGGTATGTTATTACAGTATTTTGATATGTTATCAAAACTAATACTGAATTCTACATCATCACCTGGAACATACTCTTTATTATAAATATGTAAAACAGCCTCACCAAGTACATTGCTATAATTAAGGTTGTCAAAAACAGCTATATCGAAATTGCTTCCAGCAGGGAAATCTTTAATTGTTTTTGACCAATCTATTTGTTTTTTATCAGCTGTGGGCATAATAATGAATTGAATATTGTAGGTATTATTAATATTCAAATACATAACAAAAGAATCATATCTGCCATCTAAATCACTCATTTTGATATGACCATATAAAGCTTTGGTATCAGAAAATAATGCTACCTTTTCATAATCTCTATCATCATAAGTGCCATAGTAAAATGCAGTGTGGGGCTTGTCAGCCCAATCGTCAAAATACCCGTCAATAGTAATTGGCATTTCTGCAATGGCAATTGATGGTATTAGCATTATTAGCATTGTCACTAAAATAGAGCATATTTGTTTAATTCTAAACTTTAACAAGTAATCACCCTCTCATCTATTACATAGTTTAATAAATAGTATTTGTTTTATTATCAGTCAAGGACAAACCTTAAAAAGAAATTTAAGTAAGCAATTGTTTATACTAATAGCCGTATATGCGGAGCTAGGGAAGAGCTCGCAAGGGGAATAGTACTATATAAGTTTTATAGAGCTAAACATTAAGCGATCAGATACTAAGTACACTCGCAAGGGTGTTTCACTTATTTCTAGTTGAATCAGATTGAGCCGTTCATTATTAAGAATAGCCTTCAATTCCTCGTAAAATATGTTTCCCATATTTTCTATAGAGGGTTCTAACTCATTAAAGGGTGAAATATCGTTTAAATATTGATTTTGGTAGTTGCAAAAGAAGTTATCAACAATTATGTCAATACTACTATTCAAGGCTACCTCTCTTTCTAATTGAAACTGTTCAATAAATAGCGATATCTCAAAAGTATGTGGATGTATGTTTTTAGCATCACTACTAAGGCTATGTTTAGCATTTAAGCGATATTTCATTTTGTACGCTTCAAACATAATGTATACTCCTAAGTTAGATAATTTTTATAGTCTTGCAATTTGTATAAAAATGTAATTACTATAGTTTTACAAAAGTATGGTTTTATAATTTAATTATACAGTATTCACAAAGAAAATCAATGAATATAGTCGAAAAAATGAATAATATAACTAAAAATGCATAGAAAAATGCTAAAACATAGCGAAATATATCAAAATTTGTGTTGTAAAGAAACTAATGGCATAACAAATAAAACTATTTTTTTTTGTAAATAATAAATAAGTATAGGATATTATGGCTTAGAGAATTTTACATATTCTGAAAAAATTTTAAAATTTTGAAGGAATATTAACCTAAAATATAGAATTATTTTTACTTAGCAACCTAACTTCTCCACATAAAAGGGATATAATTACTCAAATTAAGAATAATGGTTTATTGCTTCTAAAACTTCAATTGATAATTTGAACACCTTCAATTTACAACTGGAAAAGCTGAGTTGTTATAAAATACACTTCCAGGAGGATTATGATATGTCAATGGATCCAGCAGCAGCTAGTGCACTTTTATTTGCAAGTCTTGTAGTACCAGCGTTATTGGCGTTAGTAGTTAATGTTGTTATGGGAATAATTGCTGTTAGTATGGCTAAAAAGAGAGGATTTAATACAGTTCCTGCTTTTTTTGCAGGTTTTTTTGGTTCATTTATAGCTTTGTTTTTTATTGCAATGTTTCCAAAGTCAATTACTAATGGTTAAAAAGATGGAACTATCGTTTTAATAGGCTATAGAAAAGTTTGTTGTGGGGATTAACTGCCATACCAAATTTAAAAATAGTGTGAAGAATGATAATAGTTCAATTTTCAACTGTGAAACTATAGCTTGAGTTGTAAAAATGAAGAGGCTTGCTAAAAATCCTTCAACTATAGTAATACTAGAATTTTTATAGTTGTAGAGTTTTTAGGTAAGCCTCTTTTAAATTTCAATAATTATAGATTTAATAATTTTGAAGCATTTTTCCATAATATACATTCTTGCTCTTCAGCTGTCAAATCGAGGTTGAAAAATCTTTCGAGTTCTTCCTTATGTGACCACATAGGATAGTCTGTACCGAAAAGAACCTTTTTTGTACCATGCTCTTTAATAATATAAGTTGCTTTCTCTTTGCCAAGAAAAGCCAGAGAGCTGGAGGTGTCAAGGTATAAATTCTTGCCAACAAGGTACTTAATTGAGTCAACCCACATCTGATATCCACCAAGGTGAGCCGCAATGACTGTGAGATTTGGAAATTTATTTAATACATTAGCCAATCTCTTAGGGCTTGAAGAATTTCTTTTTTCGTCACCCATGTGGATGAGAACTGGAAGCCTACCCTCAAGTGCTTCATATATTGGCATCATAGATGCATCATCAATATTAAAATCTTGAAAATCCGGATGTAGCTTTATACCCTTGAGCCCGAGGGTTATTAATCTGTCAACTTCTAATTTCACATCGGTAAGGTCAGGATGTAAAGTGCCAAATCCTATTAAACTTTGATTCCTTGCCTGTGCATCAGCTATGAAATCATTTATTGATTCAACTTGATCTACTTTTGTTGCCGTTGAGTGGACAATATACTTATATACATTTATTTCTTTGCCTTTATTGAGCAAATCTTCTATAGTTCCGTTGCCATACATTTGTGCACCATAATAATTAGCAGTAGCTTGTGTTGCTTTTATAGCCACTTTTGATGGAAATATATGAGCATGAGCATCAATTATCTTGGGTTTATTCACTGTATTCACCTTCTAATTACATAAATTTATATAAATGACGCTAAGTCTTTATTATCTTTTAAGATTAAAATGTTAAGGGGGCGGTTGCATGTTTTCGAAGTATTAAGCTTGAAGAAAACAAAGGAACTGTCTCCGAGCAACAGGTGTTTATTGCTTAGTGCAATTATATAGTTTGTTGGTATGTTTTTTTTATATATTGGATTTTATCATATTAGAATTGAAAGTACAAATGGGAGGGGAAGTAGGAACAAATTGATTTAAAGCGAATGTTTTGTAAATTGCTATTATAACGCCTAGATTCAAAATGAAATTTTTCGATTGTAGAAAAATTTCATTACATCTAAAAATCTAGAAGTTGCCCTCACAATATGCTTTGGAGGTTAAAATATTTTATCATTGACACGAACATACGTTCGGTATAAAATTATATTAGGTGATTGTTATGATAAATTATTTTCTTAAAGCATCGCTTGAGTGCAACAGAGTCATTCGGATTATGTATTTAAAAGATAATGAAATAACAGAAAGAAACATAAGAGTACATGATATAAGTGACAGTAATATTCGGGCGTTTTGCTTCTTGAGAAACCAAGTCAGGGTTTTTAAGCTTGAGAATATACTGTCTGCATCATTCAATAGAAGTAATTATGTGAAATTGTAGCTTTTATTCAGATTCTTTAAATATCTTGGCTATTTAACCCACATAAATATAGAGGTATCAAAATTATCATATCTGTAATATGAAGAAGACCATTCTTCTTGTCTTAATACTAAAAATGTGGTATCACATTTTTAAATAGCCGCATCTGCGGCGACGTGGACGTAGTCCGCAAATGTTGTTCAATACTATTTTAGATATATTAAGTTATTTTGTAAAAGGATGTAGGGATGACTTAATCATATAGGTGTGATTAAGAAGTAATAACTTCTTACCCAATATTATTCTTATTTTATAACATAAGATATATAATCCACAAAGTATACTACCATGGCTCTATTTGTGTATGTAATGTTGGAGGTATACCTATTAAGTTAATATCAAATTTTAATGATGGCTCAACTAACGTACTAGCACTATGAATTCTAAATGAAAGAGCCCATCCATTATCACAAGTCACATATATTGTATTTTTTGAGTTTGGTTTGTAGCTTATATCAAAAAATTTTGTTGGTAGTTTTAATTGCTGAACTTTTAGTTCTGGCTTTACATGTTTTGATTGTCTATTTAATGAGCCAAAAATATTATATGCTTGTATTTGTGTTAATTTTTTTGAATCTCTGGTTATAACTTTATAAAAATCATTTCTACCGAGTAAATACTTTAAAAGAGCGGGAGGTATTTCTCCAGGATATCGGATATCTAATCTTAATAATTCTCGGATAAAGGCATTTAAAAGGGGTACGTAAAAACGAGTATCCTTTTTTGTTACGTGTTTCCATTGAACCTTATTGTCTTTCATATTTTTTAGTTCATCAAATAATGGTTTAATTTCGTCAAAATATTCTATTGAACATGAGTTAGCAAACCACTGCTCACCAAAATTAATTGAATTAGATAATCGTGAATGTTTTACAGCTGCATGGTTATGTTTACATGATAATCCTATCTCCCATTCGTTTTGTTTACGAATACATAAAACATCTCTAACATCACCTACAATACCTTTTGAATCTTCTTGTATAGACAAATACAGTGGGATATTATCTTCATGATTTTGTAATTGAGGTTCTAGTCTTAATATTATACGAACAGCGGCTTTGGCGGCTTTATCGAGTTTATTTATAGTATTAGTATCTAACTCATCATAAAATCTTCTAGCAGTTTCTAATGTATCTGTTTGTTCAATAGAAATATCCTGATTATCTGCAAGAGCATTTTTTATAGCCATTAAACAAGAATATTCAAAAGCCTTACCTTTTTTAGTCTGATCTGCCATGATAGTCTCCTACTTCCTTGTTAAACTTTTGATAAATATAAGTCTCTAAAATCCCTCTAACATCCTTTGCAATAACCTCAGCTAATTTGACGGGTACTGCATTACCAATTTGCTTATATTTGCTTGTTAGATTACCGATAAACATCATACCTTTTGGGAAAGTTTGAATTGCAGCAGCCTCTTGCCAACTAAACCTTCGAGTTTCTTCGTTATCTCCAAAAACCCAACAATCATCGCCTATTTTTTTCATATCAGGGGAAGAAGGATGTAGAGTTACTTGTTTGCTCATTGCTGGTATTGTATAAGAAACATCGTTCCATTGACGTTTCCTATTTCTACTCATATAGCGAGAAGAAAATGCACCTTGGCAAATATCACTCAATTTTGGTTTGGGGATATCTTTTAGAGCTTCTGCTAATGTAACTTTTTTATTCAAAGGCTTAGGAAATTCATACTTGTCAATATCTAAATCTTTACGTATACCGACCATAATTACACGCCAACGATCTTGTGGAACGCCATAATCTGCCGCATTAACGAGAGTAGGAAACACATTGTATCCACGTGAAGAAAAATCTTCGATAATGGCTTCGATAATAGTTCCTTCTCCTAAAGTAAGTATTCCTTTTACATTTTCAGCAATAAAAATATAGGGTTGCTTAATTTCAACTAATTTTACAAAATATTTATATAATACATTTCTCTTGTCATCAATTTTACGAGGTCCTGCTAAAGAGAATCCTTGACATGGAAATCCACCTGTAATCACGTCTGGATTAGGAATATCATTAAAATCTACTTTAGATATGTCTCCTTGCACTACTTCAGCATCAGACCATAAGCGATGAGTTTGGCATGCATCTTTATCTATATCATTAGCCCAAATTGTTTTAAAACCTTGGTTTTCAAAACCAATATCTAGTCCACCTGCACCTGCAAATAAAGACACTACAGTAAATGTATGTTTTGTTTTTAATTTGTCTATTGATATAACTTTTTTATTCACTTGGTTATTCCTCCCATACTTATAGTACATATCGTAAATAATTATAACATAAATAGATACTATTAAATCTTATCAAATATAAAATAAATTACTAGATGACATTATTCTGATTACTTATATTTATTATTTGTATTAGATATGGTGAAGGAATAGGGGACAAGTCAAATAATAATGTAACAAAAACCACCCAACTGTATTTTGGTTTTAATATTATTGAGCTATGTAAACATATTAACTTAGGTTGCCAGATTGGAAAGCAATGTTTGAAATAGGAACTAAAGAGAAAGCCTACAACCATTGCGGTTATAGGCTTACATCTGGTGCGCTCGACACGATTCGAACGTGCGACCTGCGGTTTAGGAAACCGACGCTCTATCCTGCTGAGCTACGAACGCATTAATATAATTAAGTAATTTAAATTAATAAACTCAAATAAACAACTATGCCATTATACTAAATATTTTTAATTATTTCAAGTAGATTTATTCAATAAAAAACCCATTGTAGTTATAATGAGGCAAAAAAATGTCCCCTACTTCTATAAGTGGTGGGTACCGCTTTGGTTTTCAGGCGGATAATGCTTTTAGCACAGTTTAGCTAGGCTAAAACCCAAACTATTCCACGATAGCATCGGGTTTCAGCCTATAGTGATTAAAACTTATACAAAACCCTAGCTCCCTGTATACAAACCAATTAAGTAGAAGCCCAAACCAGCAATAGCAAGAATAGCTATTATCAAGGCAGTAACCTTCCAAGGAGATAGAGGAGATTTGCCATCGACTTTACCAGTTTGCCCATTAATCATGTAGCCATATGTTTTTTTCTTGTACATGAAGGAAGAAAACCATAAAGGCAGTAAAATGTGCTTATATTTCTTGCTGTAGTAAGATGTCTTAAACCTTATATTTTTAACTTCGTCAGCATGTATCTGTGCTCTTATTCCATTCTCAATTACATGGGAAAGTCTTTCTTTCGCGGTTTCCCAACCTGTCTTTAAATCAACAGAATAACGCTCTGCTTTAAAACCAGATAAAAACTCGGACTTATAAGGTGTTAATTCCTTTAAATCGTAGGGTTGAATATCTGCCATCATATCATCATCTATATGAACTGAAGAATCAACAATATAGTCTCTAAAATCTTGTACATACTGCCCAGAAACAGGATACCATCTTGTCCTTCTTTCCTGATGAGCTACTCGCTCAGTTTTTCCATTACGTGTTTCATTTCTGTAAACAGTAACGTAATAGTATTCTCCTGCCATTGCAGTGTAAAAGGAGCTAGTATCAGCATCAAAAGACCAGCAGGGTACGTACATTCCCGTTAGCTGGACATGCTGATTATTTACACCTTTTTTGAGCTTAGTAGGAGCAAGCCATTTGCCTTTAAGCCACTTTTTATATTGGGCAATGGCAGTATCGGCTGTTATTTTGAAAGGGATTAAGCTTTCAGGCATTATACCAGTTGTGATAACTTCTTCTTGTATATTGCTGTTACCGCAAAACGGACATTTATCAGCAACAATATAAGCATCAAAAACAGTTGAAGCACCGCAGCTTTTGCATTTCACACTGTGCCTTTCTTCACCCCAAACCTGTGGTTCAAGCTCACTGTCATTGTCAAACCCATAAGCAGTGGGATCTTGTTTATTATCATCAAAGTTAATAACATTTTTGCAATATTCACACTGCAAGCTTTGTCCTTGAGGATCAAATACCATAACTCCACCGCAGGCTGGACATTTATAAGAGGTTGATGCGGTTTCAGGAGCTTCATCAGCATTAAAATCAGATTGTGATTTATTTACTTTTGTATCATTCATATATTTTGTCTCCAAACTAGAGTATTTATATTTTTTGCAAGTTAAATTCTATACTTCATAAAGTCAATACAGTTACATCTACCATATTAGGGCAGACATATACTTATAGGAGCTTAAGAAAAGGGATTAAACGGTTTAACTGTCAGCTCTAGTTATTGTATTACAAAGCAATACTCTATAATTCCATATTGCTTTCCTGCTAGAAAGAATTCCTAGAATATCGATAAAGCAGGCATATACAAAGTATTCAACTTTCGCAGATGAAAATTGTAGGTATGGGAGAAGTTATCAAATGGAAAGTGAAATAATGCCATAAAATAAGTTGGTATGCTTAGCAACAAGCTATTGATAATTCTCCCGTACCGATAAACTTTTATGTGAAAGTTGTTTAAAGTATAAATACCTAGGGCTAATCGTAGTAAGTAGGCGTTACTGTTTTTGACCACATTCTTGGCAGAATTTGCTATTAGCAGGAAGCTCGTTTCCACAGCTAGAGCATTTATTTACAACAGGAGCTACTTTTGTTCCGCATTCCAAACAGAATTTTGCCTGCTCAGGCATAGCTGCACCGCAATTAGAACACTTGATTTTCGCAGGCGTAGCAGTTGTTGTGGTCTCAGGCTGCTTTTGCTGTTGTGCTGAAAAAGCCTCAGCAAACATATTTCCTATACCCATTCCAGCACCCATGCCAACCCCAGCACCTGCCATTCCACCTGGATTTTGTGCGGCATCACGGATAGCTTCAGCAGCCTGATAGCGAGTATATTGATTCAGGCTATCACCTATTATTCCCATTGAGGTACGCTTATCAAGAACCTTCTCAACTTCTTCAGGAAGAGATACATTCTCGATAACAATTGACTCCAAGGATAATCCTAACTTTTTAAAGCTTTCATCTAATTTTTTCTTTGACATGGAAGCTATTTCATCGTACTTTGAGGACAAATCAAGAGCTGGTATAGCAGCTTCAGCCAATAAGTCAGCAACACCTGCAACAATTTTGCTCTTAAGCTGACCTGTAATTCCATCTATAGTAAATAGGCTGGAGGTTCCAAAAACCTCTCTGAGGAAAATAGTCGGATCAACTACTTTAAAGGAATATACGCCAAACATTCTAATTCTAATCATGCCAAACTCTGCATCTCTCATCATTATGGGGTTTGTAGTACCCCATTTGCAGTTTGTAAACTGTTTGGTATTAACAAAATAAATTTCTGATTTAAAAGGAGAGTTAAAACCATACTTCCAAGATTTAAGCTTTGTTAATACTGGAAGGTTCTGCGTATCAAGAGTGTATCTACCAGGTGTAAACACGTCTGTGAGCTGACCTTCATCAACAAAAACTGCCATTTGAGACTCTCGTACAGTTAACTGTGCTCCCATCTTGATTTCTTTGTTTTCAACAGGGAATTGGTATACCATTACATTTGAGCTATTATCAGTCCATTCAATAACTTCAATAAACTGAGATTTAATAAAACTGAATAATCCCATATTTCCTCCTTGAGCTAGAATATATTTTTAAAGAGCTATTTAAATAAATAACTTAAACTTAGCAGTTAAATATACTGATTATAGCTTTGTAGTATTTTTATTAACTGCATACTCCATTTAGAGGGAGTATACTAATATCAGTAATTACAAGAACTTTTTAATGTGCGAAGTTTGAGTAAATAATAATAAATCAAATAAATCAAAAAGTCAATTACTATTGAGAGAATAACCGATATGTTATCGAGTTAAGGCTTGATACAATAATTGACTAATAAAAAATTAAAGTAACTGCTTCTATTTATAAAACTATATAGTATATACTTTACCATATTAATTTCAAAATATAAATAATTGTACGATACTTATTTTGATTTGGTATGATTTTTAAACCAAGAAATTAATTGGTTATTTCAAATTGAAAGCTGATGAATGTAATTAATATTGCTAATCAAACAATCAGATCATCATAATTGCCGTAAATAAAATTAACCCGAGTTTAGTTACTATTTGCACCAAAGAGCTGAGCCAAGCAATTTCTTGAATACAATATATTACATTCTTCATAGTAATCTATATTAAGGTGACTGAATAAAGCCTAGAGTATTTAATTTTTATAATAAAACTTGGAAATGCGTGGAATTTATTCTTTGATTGTTCTATAATTTAATAGTGAATATCAAAATATTATGCAATATTATTTAATTTATGTGCAAACTAAGTAAAAGTGGCAAAAACATTTGGTCAAGAAGGTTGAGACTATTGGGCTTGATGATGTATTGATATTGTTTTGTGGTTTTCTGCTTAGTTTGAAGATGATAAATTATTTTATTTAATGATTGTGCTTTATAGCTGATGTTTGCAGATTGGGCTTGAAGTTTTTTGAACTAAAAGAGATGTGTTGGAGTGATAATCAAAATGATGTTTGATAAATAGAAATATGATTAAAAAAAAAATGGAGGTATACTAAATGGCTACAAATAAGAATTTACCTAAGAGAGAAGATGTTGATTCCCAGTTCAAATGGAAGCTAGAAGATATTTATAGTGACATTTCATTGTGGGAAAAGGACTTTAAGAAGGTTAAAGGTATTGCAATTCAAATAGAAGGGTTTAAGGGTAAGCTGGCTGATAGTCCACAAATGCTTTTGGACTGCTTGAAAATGAGTGATGAACTATTGTCCCTTAATGACAAGGTTTTTGTCTTTGCTAGAATGAAACGTGATGAGGATAATGGAAATTCTACTTACCAAGCGTTGACTGACAGAGCATCCACCCTTGCAACAGAAGTTTTTGCGGCAATTTCATTTATTGTTCCTGAAATGCTTAATATTCCTGAGGACAAGTTGTTATCTTATGCTAAGACAGACAAGGAGCTTTCAGTGTATATGTTTATGATACAAGAAAGCTTGCGACAAAAGAATCATATTCTATCTGAGAAGGAAGAGCAGCTTCTTGCAATGTCATCAGAAATATCTGATGCTGCAGGAGATGTTTTCACCATGTTCAATAATGCAGATATCAAATTCCCTTACATAAAGGATGAGGAAGGGGAAGAGGTTGAGGTTACAAAGGGAAGATATGTTGCTTTTCTTGAGAGCAAGGACAGACGTGTTAGAAAGGATGCTTTTGATGCGGTTTACAGCACCTATAAGAAAATGAAAAATACCTTGGCTACTACACTTACAGCTAATGTAAAGAAGAATAGGTTTTATTCAATGGTTAGAAAATACCCTTCTGCAATTGAAGCATCCCTTGATAATGATAATGTTCCTGTTAATGTATATAACAATCTGATTGAAACTATAAATAATAATCTTTCATTATTGGACAGATATTTAAAATTAAGAAAAAAGGCATTGAAATTAGAGGAACTCCATATGTATGACCTATATGTGCCAATGGTTGAAGAATTTGATAAGAAAATACCATATGAAGAGGCTAAAGCTACTATTTTAGAGGCTCTAAAACCTCTAGGCGAAGAATATATTGGATATCTTCAAAAGGGTATGAATTCAAGCTGGATTGATGTCTATGAAAATGAAGGCAAGACAAGCGGTGCATATGCATGGGGTTCCTATAAAACTCATCCTTATGTACTGTTAAACTATCAAGATAAAATTAATGATGTATTTACACTGGCACATGAAATGGGACATGCCCTTCATTCCTTCTATACAAACATGACTCAGCCATATGTCTATTCAGAATATAAAATATTTGTTGCAGAGGTTGCATCAACAGTAAATGAATCACTGCTGATGAGATACTTGTTGCCAAGAGCTAAGAGCAAGGAAGAGAAAGCATATCTTTTGAATCATTACCTTGAAGAATTCAGAGGAACTGTATTCAGACAGACGATGTTTGCTGAGTTCGAAAAAATAATTCACGAAAAAGTAGAACAGGGTGGGGCACTTAATTCTAAAGAGCTTTGCGATATGTATTACCAATTAAATAAGAAATATTTTGGAGAGACAGTCAATGTTGATGAGGATATTTCCATGGAATGGTCAAGAATACCTCATTTCTACAGTAGCTTCTATGTTTATAAATATGCCACAGGCTTCTCAGCGGCTACAGCTATTGCGGAAAGGATACTTACAGAGGGACAGCCTGCTGTGGACAAGTATCTGGAATTTTTGAAAAGCGGAGGCTCAAACTATCCAATTGAGTTGCTAAAAATAGCAGGCGTAGACTTGTCATCACCACAGCCTATTCAGGACGCATTAGCTGTATTTGAAAAAACTCTAGATGAGCTGGAGGAAATTCTGGGCTAATATTAATAAATCAACTTCCGCACAAAAAAGCTATTGGTGCGGTAGCATTATTAATGTTTTGTTGCCAAAATAATTGCTAGAATTAGTAATGGTTCATACAATTATTTCTGACTCAACTTTCCATTGATAATGCTACCACACCTACAATTTTCAACTGCGAAAGTTGATTTAATGATTTAATATGAGGAAATTATTACAATTTTAACTAAAAAATGGAGGATAAAATGAAGGATTCACGTATAGAAACACTTGCTTCCAATTTAATAAATTATTCCTGTGAGTTGAAAGCTGGCGAAAAGATACTGATTGAGAATGTAGGTAACGAAATGCCCCTATCTAGAGCACTTATTCGTGAAGCTTATAAAGTTGGTGCTATACCCTATTTGACGGTTAAAAATCCAGAGCTTGACCGAATTATTCTTGAACAGTGTACAGAAGAGCAAATTAAGGATATGGCTCGCTATGAACTGGCTCGTATGAAGGATATGGATGCCTATATTGGTATACGTTCTGGTGACAATGTCAGTGAAAAGTCTTCTGTACCTGCTGAAAAAATGAAGCTGTACATGTCACTCTTTTCAAAACCTGTTCATTCAGAGGAACGAGTAAACAATACAAAATGGTGTGTTATGAGATATCCAACACATTCAATGGCACAGCTGGCAGACATGCCCACAGAATACTTTGAGGATTTCTATTTTGACGTCTGTAATCTTGACTACAAGAAAATGTCGGCAGCTATGGAGCCTTTGGTTAAATTAATGGAAGCAACGGACAAGGTTAGAATTACGGGAAAAGGTACAGATTTGAGCTTTTCAATAAAAGGCTTACCAGCAATAAAGTGTGATGGTAAAATGAATATTCCTGATGGAGAGGTATTTACAGCTCCAATAAAGGATTCAGTAAACGGTATCATAACATATAACTGCCCCGCTGTTTATCAGGGTGTTACATTTGAGAACATCTGCCTTGAATTTAAGGATGGTAAAATAATCAAGGCAACATCAAATGATACTAAGCGAATCAATGAAATATTTGATACAGACGAAGGAGCTAGATATGTTGGAGAATTTGCAATTGGAGTAAATCCATATATTGAAAAGCCAATGAAGGATACACTATTTGACGAGAAAATTAAGGGTAGCCTGCATTTTACACCAGGTAGCTGTTATGACGAGTGCCCCAATGGAAATAAATCTTCTATACACTGGGATTTGGTATTTATTCAAAGGCCTGAATATGGCGGTGGAGAGATATGGTTTGATGATAAGCTTATTAGAAAAGATGGTCTGTTTGTTATAGAAGAATTAAAGTGTTTAAACCCTGAAAATTTGAAATAATCAAAAAAGACATATTATACACAAGAAGATAAGGGGTTGTTTATTGCAAAATAGATGCAACGACTACATTTCAAACAACCCCATCAATTCTTGCTTGCTCATTTTAGTTATTAATGTCTCACCTGACTGAATAACTGAGTCAACTAACTGCTTTTTTCTATCTTTTAAGTTGAGTATTTTTTCTTCTATTGTACCATGTGTAACTAATTTCATTACATGAACGGTTTTGGTTTGCCCTATTCTATAGGCTCTGTCTGTTGCTTGATCTTCTACAGCAGGATTCCACCACGGGTCGTAATGAATAACAGTATCTGCTCCAGTTAGGTTTAAGCCTGTTCCGCCAGACTTAAGGGAAAGCAAAAATATCTTGCCTTCACCATTGTTGAAGCCTCGTACTAATCTTATCCTTTCTTCAGCTGGAGTAGAGCCATCTAAATAAAGGTAATCTATTTGGGACTCGATGAGCCATTCCTTAATAATTGCCAGCATGGAAGTAAACTGTGAAAACAGAAGTATTCTATGACCTGACATAAGAGAGTCTTCTACAATCTCTTTTAGAAGCAAAAGCTTACCACTTTCTCCTTCATAACCGTCTACAAAAAGGACAGGATGACAGCATAGCTGTCTGAGCCTTGTAAGTACTGAGAGTATTTTCATTTGGCTTCTTTCAAAGCCTTTCTCATTTATTTCATTGAATAAATCTCCTTTAGCCCTTTCTAAATACGCCATATACAGCTTTTTCTGTTCATCTGTAAGTTCCGCTTCTATTACATGTTCGATTTTTTCAGGTAATTCCTTGAGAACATCCTGCTTGAGTCTCCTTAAAATAAAGGGTTTAAGTTGTTTGCTTAAACTTGATAAAGCGGAGGTATCACCTTTTGAAATAGGTCCTTCATACTTCTCAACGAATTTAGAATGTGAACGCAAATATCCTGGAAGAATAAAATCAAACACCGACCATAATTCTGTCAGGTTATTCTCCATTGGGGTTCCAGTTAAAGCTAGCTTATGGTTTGATATAAGCTGCTTTACTGCCTTTGCTGCTAGAGATGCTGGGTTTTTAATATGTTGTGCTTCATCAAGAATACAATATCTAAAGGAAAAATTCTTATAGCTATCAATATCTCTTCTAATAAGAGCATAGGATGTAACAAGCATATCTGAACTAAGTGCTGATTTAATCAGGTTTTCTCGTTCGGTTTTATTGCCTACTACAGCTGTAATGGTCAATTCAGGTGCAAATTTGTGAACCTCAGAACACCAATTATAAATCAAAGAAGTAGGTACAACAACAATGGATGTACAGCTGCCAGAACTTTGCTTTTCATACTGGAGCAGTGTAATTACCTGTAGAGTTTTGCCTAAACCCATATCATCTGCTAAGATTCCACCAAGTCCGTATACCGAGAGGGTTTTGAGCCATTTGAAACCTAGTTTTTGATAGTCTCTTAATGTTCCATTAATTGTGGAGGGTATTTTATATTCTGTTTCTGCAGGTTCTTGTATATCATGAAGTAAAGTTTTTAATGCATTATTACGTTCAAAAAATTTCATTCCACTTTCTTTAAGCATACTATCTATATAAAGTGCACGGTATTTGGGCAGTTGAATCATGTCATTCTTAATATCAGTGTAATTTAAATCAAGGTTATCTATTATTTCAGACATGTTTATCAATTCATCAGAATCTAACGGTAAAAAAGCACCATCCTTTAATCTGTAATACTTCTTTTTTTGCCTGATGCTATCAAATATAGCAGCTAACTCATCCTTCCCTACTCCATCAATATTAAAACTAAACTCTAGAAAATCATTTAAACTATTTAGCCTTAAACTACCTGAAAATGAAAGGCTTTTCCTAAAGCTCATGGCTTTGAAGCTCTCTGAATAGAATACCTGTGAATTTTCTTGCAATTTTGGAATAACATAGTTCACAAAATCAAATATTTTATCTTCTTCATCTAAATAAATTCTATTTCCGCTCACTTTAAAATCTGTTTCAGCAAGAATATCAAGGATAATTCCTTCCTTTTCCATATCTCTTATGAGTATTTTGTCAGAAGCTGCTTGAACGCCAACAGCAGAGAAGGGATTAATGCTCCTTTCTCCGTACTTGAATTTAACGTCAGCAGTTATAATATCTTCATATCTATCAAGGTATAATTCAGGCTCAAATTCATGGCGCTCAACTATTGCTTGCAACTCCTCATCAATGGCAACCTGTCCTGTTTTTTCGACAAAAGGCAAGATCTCAGCAAAAAATCGTTCTTTATCCTGATTTAAGAAGGCTATCTTGTTTGATTTTTGAATGGAAATGTACTGAAAAAAGGGTTTAAAATATTCTTGCTGTGTTTTTGAAACTTTACAAATTTTATCTTCATACAAAAAGTATTCATAATCAGTAGTAATGGAATGTAAAAGATTCTTTGTGTTTATACTTAGTTCAACTGCAACTCCATTTTTAGTCAGCATAAAATCTATAGGAATGTCTTGCTCTACTATACAAACATTTTCCAGTTTTTGCTCATCAATAATTAGATTAAAAGAGGTATGCCTTAGTAATTTTAGTACATGTTTTAGTGCTGCTTCAGATAAAAAAATATCCTTATCTTTTAGAATGGATTGCTTTTTTATGGTTGCAGTCATGTAGTCAATTAAATTCTCGTTTTGCCATATCTCCTCAATATAAGAAATTATGGGTTTATCGGCTTCTTTAAAATCATGTATAGCAGGATCAAAAGAAAACCCTTTTCCGTAGACCAGTTCTTTGTTATATTTAATACATTCTAGCAACTCACTTATATTTTTTACAACATAAAGCCGATCGAAGCCCATTCGCATTGTTAATGTGGCGGTGGGACCTCGTTTAGTGAAATGAGATTTAGGCTTAAACAGCTCCAAGCTAAATTCAATATTTACTTTTGATTTAGCTAAACTAGCTCTTGATTGAAAGAAATCAAATATTTCTTTAATTGCTTGTTTTTGGTTTGCTGAATTAAAAAATCCTTGCTCATCCTTCTCGTTTATTAAAAATAAGACAGATATAATATGCTTGCAGCAGCTATTCGTGTCAGAGAAATCATGACAGGTGCAAGAGTAGTCTTTAAGAATACCGCTTTTATCAAATTGTATTTGAACATTATAAGGACGAGTCCCTAAAACTGAAGCATCAAATAAAAACATGTCTTCATTGTAGGATACTGAACGTACCTTTTTAGCTTTATAATAATCAAAACCCTTATTAACTCTTATAGGTGTTGACAAATAATATATATTATCTTTAGAAATATGAAACATTCGTTACTCCTGATTGTTATAATAAAGTACATTAATAGTAAATTTTTGACTATCTTTTTATTATAACCAATTTCCAAAGTAATGTGTATATTTTTATTTGCCAAAATATCTGATTGTAACAAATTCATACAATTATTACTACCCAATTTTCCCAATGAAAAGTCGAGCCACACCTGTTAATGGTTTACTATTCAGTAAACTAATTTTATGCAGTTAGTTTACTTTTTATTTAATAAGTGTGGACACCTACAATTTTCAACTAAGAAAGTTGAGTAAATTAATATGCATTTTGTTTTTACAAACAGTTATGCCATTTTAGCAAAGGATGGTTTGGAATCAGCCCTTACCTGAAGAGAAATCAAGAACTCTGTTACATTCTCAGTGCTATTTATCGCAATGCTTCCTCCAGACTGCTCTATTGCTGAAAGAACGATACTAAGCCCGAAGCCTCTCTTTTTGCTTCTATTATCCTTTGTTGAAAAACCTGCATTAAATATTTTCTTCTTATCAGCCTCGGTAATGATAGGACCATTATTTGAGATTGAAATATAGTAAATATTCTTATCTATATAAGTCTTGACTTTTATAAATTTTTTCTCCTTTTGAATGGAATAAATTGACTCAAAAGCATTTTCTATAATATTTGAAAAGATTGTGACAGCTATTTCTTCATCAATGTTTGCAACTGATAATGGACTATCAAAGTCAACAATAATATCTATTCCCTTTTGAATTGCATTGTTATATTTTACATTAATTATTGCGTCAACATAATCATTTCCAGAATTTATTGCAATATTTCGAGTTTCACTATTATTTGCATAATTATTAATGTAGGCTTTGATTTTTTCACTCAAGTCAGGTTTGTTTAGAGTACATAGCCCATATATGGTATTTAAATGATTTTTGTACTCATGGCGCTCCTTTGCAACCCTTTCGTTAAACTCAATTAACTGCGTTACATTTTCTTTTTCTAACTTGCTTGCAAATTCAAGCATTTCAAGTCTAGAAAATTCACGAAACATTATAATAACTGCAACTATGAGGACTGCATAGATCATAAATGAACAAATATTGAACAATATAAGTTTGTCAGAGTCGCCTGATACATATATATTTAAGCCTATTAATACTACTAATGCTGAGGAAATAAGCATTAATATTGGTGCAAATTTTGAACGGTGATAATCCCTGTCAATAAGAAAGCTTATACTTATTTTACTTTTATATAAAATTAAGGCAGCAGTAGACTCAATAGACTTAGCGACAATAGAAGCTAAAAAAAGACTATAGCTATTAGTAATTGTTTCGTCCATAGGTATTTTTAATACAATGGTATAGAATGCCATAATGGATAACTCAACAAATGAAAAGAATATGACGGTTAGAAAATGTTTTATTAAGCTTTTCAAAAATGTACCATTAAATATGTAATTTAAAATAACTGCTGTGAGTAACACAAGAGGTAATGTCTGTAAGCCTGTTGGAAAAAGGCCAGTCAAGAATAATGAATAAATGGTAAAAGTAGCTACAAATATAACTACTCTATTTAAATGCTTAAATAAAAAATCTCTCCGATCTGAAAATGTCATAAAAGCTATTATAAATATAAAGCCTTCTAGTGCAGTGAAAAAAATATTACTAACCTCGTACACTCAAACTCTCCTCTCAAAAAGGGTCACAAAAAAACCCATAAAAAAACCCATAAATACTATATACTAACTGTACATGTATTTATGAGTTTTTTCAAGTAGTACGATAAAAAAAGCTACTATTCTTTAGGTTCAAAATAGGCAATAGTTTTAGTAGCTCCTGCTGCAAGCTTAGCAATTAGTAAAGAACCCATCCCGATTGATTTTAACAAATGTTTTTTCAATAGAAACCCTCCTTTACAATAAATTAACATAATAATATCAAATTCTACATATAAAGTCAATGAATTCTAGCAAAAAAATGCGAATGATAACAAAATATCCTATAAAAAAGCAGAAAATAAAGGCTCATAACAAAAACTGTTAAAAATAATGGGAGATGAACTTTGATGAAAAGAAAAATGGGACTAAAAAAACCCAGAAATACATGTACCATAAGCACTTGCATTTTTGGGTCTTTTTATAGGTCAAAATATATTAATTTGACTTTGGCTCATAGAAAAGAACAGTTTTAGCTGCACCAGCAGCAAGTCCTGCCATTACTATAGAACTAATACCAATTAGTTTTAATAAATGTTTTTTCACTTGTAAATCCACCTTTCATAATTTATTGGCAAACCTAATAATGACTTATATAACACAAAATGTCAATACCTTTTTTAAAAATTTATTTAATTTCATATATTAACAAAATACGCTAATGGACTATATTAAAGGAGTATCGGCGATAAATACAAATAAAAAAATGGGAAAAATTCTTATAATTTAATATAAATAGAATATTAATAGTTATATAAATGAACTAATAAATATCTTTTTATTCCTGTTACTGATTTACAGCTGTGTCATTTTTGACTCTATCGTTTAAATGGTTTTTTGTCATTTGATACAATGCAAGCAGATATATTTGAAGCACGCTTACTAATAAAATCTGACTATCTAATAAAAAATAATCAAGAATTAATACTAAAATTGTAAATATTGCTGTTAATAATTTGCTGATTGTTTTCTTTTCTTCCACCTTTTTTGTACGAACTGGTGCAATTATTAAGCCAATTATAGGCAATAAAACCATTAAAATTATATGAAGGATATTAGGAATTATATTTAAGTTTCCCACAAATACACTTATCGCTATAGTTATTAACGACATAAATATACATATAATTTCGCTTTTTGCATGATAGCCAGCCAAGAAGGGACGTAATATTAAAATACCAATAAAGGCGATAAAACACTCCTTAGTTAATGAAAAGCAGGAAAAAATAACGAATATTAATATAAATTTATATAAATCTGAAAAAATACATACCAAGCCATGGCGAATCCGTTTTTCATCTGCCTCTGAGTATTCTTGATTCTTTACTACTGCATCTGCTAACCTGTTTGCAAGCTTTCTATAAAATGTAATTTCCAAGACTGAACCCCCTATAATATTTATATATTACATTATTTTATCATAATAAACTAAAAATACCAAAGCATATTTATAAAACAGGTACCTTTAAATTTTCACATATGAGTAAGCTTGTGCTCAAACTTCTTAATGGAAAAAATACAGTTCTTAGCCTTTGTCCGATATGATATTTGCTTTTTGCCGAATTATGTTTTGGATTTAAATCGCTGATAAGTCAGAAAATATAAAAACTGGGAAAGTTGAGTTAATAAGTAAATCAACTTTTCCACATGAAAAGTCGATTGGTACACAAACTTCATAAAGTTTTATTGTTTAAATATTTCTTTATTACTCAAACTTCGCACATAAAAAATCTATTGGTGCGGTAGAATTATCAATGGTTTGTTGCCAAAATAATTGCTAGAATTAGTAATGATTCATGCAATTATTTCTAACCTAACTTTCCATTGATAATGCTACCACACCAGATATTACTAGGCTTTAAGCAGTATATTCAACTGCGAAGTTTGAGTTTATTAATTAAAAAAGTCTGAAAACACATAAGAGAATTAATAACGAAATAGTATTATTTCGCAACAATGTTAACTAGACGGCCTTTAACAACAATAACCTTTTTTATTTCTTTGCCTTCTATGAATTGCTGTATTTTATCATCGGCTAAAGCAGCAGCTTCTGCTTCACTGTTTTCAGCATTAGCAGAAATATCAATTTTTCCTCTGACAGTTCCGTTTATTTGTACAGCAATTTCAATAGTGTCTCTAGTTAATGCCTTTTCATCGAATTCTGGCCAAGGCTGGTTGAATATTGAATACTCATAGCCAAGCTGTTCCCATTGCTCTTCTGCAAAATGAGGAGCAAAAGGAGATACTAATTTGACAAGGTCTGCAATAGTATCCTCAAAGAGCTTTATATTTTTAACCTTAACCTCTGCATCATATTTATAAAGTGCATTTACAAGCTCCATACAACGAGAAATAGAAGTATTAAACTGGAATCTCTCTGTATCCTGTGTTACATTTTTTATTGCAAAATGGCGAGCAAAGTTTAATTCCTTGTCATCCTTATCCATATCGGTTCTAGATGCTTTTGCTTTTTGCTCTGCAAGGCTTTCTACCAATCTCTCTATTCTGCTGGCAAATCTTGATATAGCCTTAAGTCCATCATCACTCCAGGGACCGCCATCAACATAATTAAAACCAAAGCCGAGGTACATTCTGAATATATCTGAACCATATTTGCGGACATATACATCTGGTGAAATAGTGTTACCCTTTGACTTGCTCATTTTGTTTCCATCTGAACCAAGGATTGTGCCTTGATGAACTAATGATAGAAATGGCTCGTCAAAATTAACATATCCGAGATCACGTAATGCCTTTGTCACAAAGCGAGCATAAAGCAGATGCATTGCGGCATGTTCAGCACCACCGACATATTTATCTACAGGCAGAATCTTATTAATCCATTCTGTATCAAAAGGCTTGTCACTGTTCTTGCTATCTGGATATCTTAAGTAATACCAGGATGAGCATACAAAGGTGTCTAATGTATCAGCATCTCTTTTAGCTGGACCACCGCACTTTGGACAAACAGTATTTATAAACTCATCACACTTCTTTAGTGGAGATTCCCCATCTGGTTTAAACTCGACATTGTATGGGAGCAATACTGGTAAATCCTTTTCAGGAATAGCAACTTCACCGCAGTGTTCACAATAAACAACTGGTATTGGAGCACCCCAGTATCTTTGTCTAGAAACCAACCAATCTCTCAGACGATAATTGATTTTTAAGCTACCTTTATTGTCTGCTTCAAGTTTTTTAACAATACCAATTTTGGCATCAGTAGTTGAAACACCATCAAATTCTGCACTGTTTACAAGGACGCCATAATCGCAGAAGGGTAAATCATCATTAGCCCCATCAGCACTTTTAATTACTCTATTTATAGGAAGCCTGTATTTTGTGGCAAAGTCAAAATCCCTCTCGTCATGAGCAGGAACAGCCATTACGCAACCTGTACCGTAGCTTGCTAATACATAATCAGCAATCCATATTGGTACTTTTTCACCTGTTATTGGGTGAATAGCATAAGCCCCAGTGAAGGCACCTGTTTTTTCTTTAGTTGTTGAAAGTCTTTCTATATCAGTCTGCTTCTTAGTTTCTTCAATATATTTCTCAATTTCGGCTCTGTTTTCAGTAGTAGTAATTTTATTTACCAGTGAATTTTCAGGTGCTAATACAACATACGTTACTCCATAGAGAGTATCAGCTCTTGTAGTAAATACCTTGAAGCTCAACTCTTGGTCATCTACTTGGAATTCGATTTCAGCACCTTCGGAGCGTCCAATCCAGTTTGTTTGAATCTTCTTAGTTTTTTCAGGCCAATCAAGAGTGTCTAGCTTGTCAATAAGCTCCTGAGCATAAGCTGTAATTTTGAAGAACCATTGGGTAAGATCACGTTTAGTTACATCACTTTCACATCTTTCACAAGTGCCATTGATAACCTGTTCATTTGCAAGAACTGTATTACACTTTGGACACCAGTTAACAGGTGCATTCTTTCTGTAAGCCAGTCCTGCTTTGTATAATTGTAGAAATAACCACTGTGTCCATTTGTAGTAATCTGGAGTACAGGTTTTCAATTCGTAATCCCAATCAAAGGTTGCACCTAATTCCTTAAGCTGATTTTCCATTGTTTCAATGTTTTTAAGTGTTGAATCTTCTGGATGTATACCAGTCTTAATTGCATAGTTTTCGGCTGGTAGCCCAAAAGCATCAAAACCCATTGGATGAAAGACTTCAAAACCCTGCATCCTTTTCATTCTAGCCCATGAATCAGTTAAACTGTAATTATACCAGTGACCAACATGTAGGTTTGCACCTGATGGGTATGAGAACATTTCAAGGCAATACAGCTTCTTGTCAATATTTTGGGGATTAAATTTGTAAATCTCAGTATCTGACCACTTTTTCTGCCACTTTCTATCTATATCTGCTGAGTATGGCATTTAATCAACTCCTTTTTAAATATTATATCCAGTATTTGTGTAAAAATATAAAAACCCGCCTCTTAAAAAGAGACGGGGTAATCCGCGGTACCACTCTTGTTAGCCTTAATAGCTCACTCTTGTCCTTTAACGCAGGATATTCGGCTGATTTTGTCAGCGGCTCCACGGCGAGTTCGAAGGCTGTAGTCTACTGCAATTTCACCAATTTTGCAGCTCTCTGTCAGGAAAAATTATGTCACATATAGGACATTCCACAAGACTCAATTTCCTTTTACTAATCCGTTTCATAGCTTAATATTTTATAAGTTAGGCAATAAACTTTTGTACATTTTATAACAAGTATAACATTTTTGTTGATTTATTCACTAAATCTATATTAGATTATCATATATACAATATTTTTTCAATGCTTTTAAACGGCTGTGTATTTGTATTTTAAGTATATGCAGGGCTGTCTTGTACTGTAGAAATTTATATGTTCCACTACTTGTTTCAAAAATTAAGCTCGAGCGAGGGGAAATAAGCCCCAGTTCTACTTAGAATACTTGTCTGTTTTCACATTGAATTCTCAAATATATAATCTCTGCGCTCTATTTAGGCACAAAATTATGGTAAAGAATTCAGTCTTAATAAAATCTATTAATATTTGTAGCAGAATAGCAAACCTATATTTTTGTTGGCAATGAAAGCTAGTATTATGAGCATTTACACGGGATGAGCAGTTATTTATTACCAAGTTAACATAAAATGAAATAATATATGAACTTCTGTCCTATTATTTACATAAAATGAATTAAAACATAATTAATTGGAGAGGTAAGGAACGATGGGAATGACAAGTATTTTATAAAGGAGGTGCCGAAACCATGTTATTATTAGAAGCAAATTCCGTTCAAAGCCTTCAATAGCTTGAAAACTTATTATGTGGGAACATTGTGCACTTTCAAGCGTCAAAAACCCATAAATGTGTTTTGATATGTTTTGATGAAGCTATCGACTGTTTTTCAATGCTTTGAAGTTAGCTTTGAACGCAATTAAATGTAACATGGGAATATAAATGGATAAATTTATAGTTATAATGGCAGGTGGATCTGGCACAAGATTGTGGCCCCTTTCCAGAGAAGTTAAACCAAAGCAGTTTATTAATATTGCTGATGGAAATTGCATGTTGGTACAAACTATTGAGCGTGTATGTGAAATTGTACCAGCAGAAAGGTGTTTTACTATAACAAATAAGAAGCTTGTTAATATTACACAGAATACTGTTAAGGATTTAATACCTTTATCAAATATACTAGTAGAGCCAGAAAAGAAAAATACTGCAGCATGTATTTCTTATGCTACCTTACTTTTAAAGGAAAGATATGGTGAGGGCTTAGTGTGTTTTGTGCCAGCAGATGGCTACGTTAAAGACAATAAAGCGTATAAAGAGGCAATAGAACTTGCGTATGCTGCTGCTGAAAAGACGGATGGTCTAGTTATTATAGGCATCACACCAACTTATCCAGCAACGGGTTATGGTTATATTCAAATAGATAATGATGAAGATGCTGATAAAATCCTGAGGGTATTGAAGTTTATTGAAAAACCTAATTTAGAAACTGCAAAAAAACTTATCTCGACAGGTGAATATTTATGGAATGGCGGAATTTTAGTAGGCAGTATGGATGCAATAATAAAAAATATAACAGCATTCCTGCCTGAACACTATAATAGGATATCTGATGCTATTATGCATATAGATGAAGGGAGCGGTAACACATATATTGAAAATGCATATAATGAAATAAAAAATATATCCTTTGATAATGGAGTTCTTGAAAACAGTAATGATGTTTTCGTTGTAAAGGGTTCTTTTGACTGGGATGATATAGGCTCAATTGAAGCTTTATCAAAAACCATGGAGCTTGATGCCGATGGAAACGCCATAAGAGGTAAGCATTTAGGATTAGAAACATGTAATTCAGTGATAGTTGGCGAGGATAAGCTAATTGCAACTATGGGAATAGATAATCTGATAATTGTAAGTACTCCAGATGTAATACTTGTCTGTCCAAAAAATAAAGCACAGGATATCAAGATAATTGTTGATATCCTCAGATGTAGTGGGTATAAAAACCTTTTATAACGAGGCAAGAAAATGTTGCCCTCTTCTATAAGTGGCGGTTACTGCTTTGGTTTTCTGGAGATGGGAAGGTTAATTACACAAATATGCATGAAATTATTTAAATTTCCATTGATATGCTCCTACACCTACACTTTTTAGCTGACAGTGCTAGATATAATTTGAAAGGAGTACCCCATATGTCCGAAAATGAAAAACTCATTGAGCTTTATAGGATAATGCAGACGATACGAATGGTTGAACATAGAATTGAGGATGAATACAAGTATGACGAAATAAAAACACCAATACATCTGTCTATAGGTCAGGAAGCAATATCAGCAGGAGTATGTATTCATCTTGAAAAGGAGGACTGTGTAATTGGAACACACCGCAGTCATGCTCAGTATATTGCAAAGGGTGGGGACATTAATAAAATGATAGCTGAGCTGTATCTTCGTAAAACAGGATGCTCTTTGGGTAGAGGAGGCTCAATGCATTTAATTGATCCTGATGCTGGAGTGCTTGGGTCTACTGCTATTGTAGGGGGTAATATTCCTATTGGTACAGGTGTTGCCCTTGCAGCCAAGCTACAGAACAAAAATAGCGTAACAGCGATATTTTTCGGAGATGGAGCAGTAGACGAAGGCACTTTTCACGAAAGTTTAAATTTTGCAGCAATAAAAAAGTTGCCTGCAATATATATATGCGAAAATAATTCATATGCAATTAATTCACATGAACTGGTAAGACATTCATCTAACCCAATATACAAGTGGGCTGAAGGATATGGAATACCTGCTTATCAAATAGATGGAAATGATGTTCTAAAGGTTTCTGATTTGGCACAAAAATCCATTTCAAGAGCTAGAAAAGGAGAAGGTCCTACACTAATTGAATGTTTGACTTATAGGTGGAAAGGACATATTGGAACGGTAAATGATGTTGGAGAAGGAATGAGACCTAAATCAGAATATGATTATTGGATTTCAAAATGTCCAATAAAATGGTTTAGAGATTACCTAAAGAACATTGGTGTTCTTAATGACAATATGGTTCAAAGCATAGATGATGAAATAAATCAGATTATAAAGGATGCTTTTGAATTTGCTCAAAATTCTCCAAAACCATTATCCAGTGACTTAGTTGAGTTTGTATACAGCTGATGGAGCTAATGATATATGTCAATAAAAATGCTATATTCATTTGCCCCGAAAGTGGCTAGTTAAAGTCAATTACGGTTCAAGCCTTCGCCCGATAAACTATCGGTTTTTAGGCGAATATGGTACATTTTCGCACTTGGTTTGAAGGTTAGCTTGAAAGAATGTGGACGTATTTAGTTAAAATATTGCGTCCCTCTGCTTCAGCAGAGGGTTTGCAATGAAACTTTACAAAATTTTTTTGCCCAAATAGGGCGTGGGAGGTTAGTATGCCCTGGACAACAATTGAAGTAGAAAAGCAGGATAAATTTTATATTAAAGACCAATCAAATGAAAATAGGATAATTTCATATAAGGATGCCATATATGAAGCTTTGGATCAATCTATGGCACGGGATTCAAGAGTATTTATAATGGGTGAGGGTGTTGATGACCCATCTGGCGTATTCGGAACAACAAAAGATCTGCACAAAAAATATGGCGTTGACAAAGTATTTGATACGCCAATAGCAGAAAACTCTTTGACTGGTATAGCTACAGGGGCTGCAATGGCTGGACTTAGACCTGTTTTTGTACACAGTCGAATGGATTTTTTAATTATTTCGTTGGATCAATTGGTGAACCATGCCTGTAAATGGAGCTATATGTTCGGAGGAAAAGTGCAGATTCCTTTAGTAGTTCGCACTATAAGTGCAAGAGGTTGGGGCTCAGGGGCACAACATTCACAATGTGTTCAGGGGATGATGATGAATGTACCAGGTCTGAAAGTTGCTGCCCCTGCTACACCTTATGATGCAAAGGGGCTATTAATTTCAAGCATAATAGACAATAATCCTGTATTGTTTGTTGAACACAGGTGGCTTTATAAGACTATGGGCAATGTTCCTGACAATCTATATTTCATCCCTTTTGGAAAGGGTGTGGTAAGAAGGGAAGGTAGTGATGTTACTATTGTGGCAGTATCCTACATGGTAATAGAGGCTCTGAAAGCTGCAGAAAAACTTCAGTCTGAAAATATATCTGCCGAGGTTATAGATTTACGAACTATAAAGCCTATTGATGAAGATATAATTTTTGAATCACTTGCAAAGACTGGGAAACTGTTAATAACAGATACAGGCTGCATCACAGGAGGAGTTGCTTCAGAAATTTCAGCTATTGTTGCAGAAAAGGCATTTCACTTGCTAAAAAAGCCTATTGGAAGAGTATGCTGTCCAGATGTGCCAACACCAGCAAGTGATGTTTTGGAAAAAGCCTATTATCAGGATTCTGAAAGCATAATTAAGAAAGTGCATGATATGATGAGGTGACTGGATCTAGTGAGCAGGGGGTGGGGGAAAGCATCATGGATAAAATTATTGAACAGGATTGCTTGGAGTATATAAAGAGAATTAATTTTGTACCGTTGTACGGAAAGACAGTATTAATAACAGGTGCTAACGGTCTAATAGGAACTTATTTAATATATATGCTTCACTTGATAAATAAAATGGAGGGAGCAGGAATTAAAATTGTCGGAATTAGCAAAAATGCACCTTGTCAAGCATTAAGAGATATTTTTGACAATAAACATAAATTTATTTCAGCAGATTTAAATAAAATAGATTATAAGGAATTACAATTACAAACTGATTATATTATTCATGGTGCAACCTATGCACAGCCTAGCAAATTCTTAAGAAATTATCTTGACACTATGCATCTAAATACAACTGCCACTGAAAAGCTTTTGCAAAAGGCAAAGGAAGATGGTGCTAAGTTACTGTTTTTAAGCTCTTCGGAAGTCTATGGGGAACCTGACAGGGATAACATTCCAACGCCAGAAGAATATTCTGGGCTGTGTTCGCCTGTGGGCATTAGAGCTATTTATTCTGAATCGAAAAGAATGGGTGAAACACTTTGTTTTGCATATAAAAACTTTGAAGGTGTTGAGGCTAAAATTGCCAGAATATCTATGACCTACGGTCCGGGTGTAAAACTTGATGACGAAAGGGTAATGGCAAATTTCATTAAGCAAGCAATAAATGACAAGAAAATTGTTATGCTAGATGACGGGAGGAAGGTGAGAACTTTTTGTTATATAGCAGATGCTGTACTGATGCTGCTTAATATTCTTTTGTATGGGAAGGATTTTGTTTATAACGTAGGTGGAAAGGATAGTATAAGCATAAGAAGGTTGGCTGAGGAAATATGTACTTTGACAGGAAGTACCCTTTCAGCTGAGTCACATATGCAACTTCCAGCTCAAGATATTAAAGTCTCCCCTGAACATGTGGAATTGGATATAAAAAAGATATGCTCCGAATTTAAACTGGAACATTTTAAACCCTTCAAGGAGGGACTGACTCGGACAATTGTTTGGAATGTTCTGAGGAGTAAAGGGCTGTAGGCTCTATATATTTATATTTTGTTATTCTTAATTTGTAACTCAAACTTCGCACATAAAAAATCTGTTGGTGCGGTAGAATTATCAATGGTTTGTTGCCAAAATAACTCGAAAGTATAGTTGGTGCTTACATGGTGTACTAAAACCGACATCGTGTCGGTTTTCCAGCAAAATAACTTCGCCTAATCAACTAATTCATGCAATTATTTCTAACCTAACTTTCGAATGAAAAGAAGAGCCATGCTCAATTTTACCGATGGCTTGTTGTTCAGTAAACTAACTTATTTTATGAAATTATTTAACTTTTCATTTGATAATGCTACCACGCCTGATATTACTAGGCTTTAAGCAGTATATTTAACTGCGAAGTTTGAGTTTGTAATAAATGGAACCCCATGATATTATAGTAATATAAAATCATGGGGGAAGGTATATGGGGAAATTAATTTTAATTATACTGGTGCTAGTTTTTTTACTTTGTTTTTGTATATATAACAGCTGGTTTCAGAAAGAAAAAAGTAAAAGTATGTTTGAACATGAGAAACAGAATATATCGCCTTTTAACAGCTATAAAGCATGGTTAATATATTCTGTTGTTATTGCTTTAGTCATATTTTTAATAATCGGATATGAAATATATATGTTGATGGATACAATTAAAAATTATGTGGCATAGTTTTGTATAATAGACTTCCTGCTTTAATTGGCGGGAAGTTTAATTTTTTAGTTTTTACATTCACACTTCAATTATGGATTACATAATATAACATGATAACCATTCTTATTGAGGTGACAAGAAACATGTCAAGTGATAGATTTCTACTTATTAAAGCTTGGAGTTATACGCTATGGGCTGACATTGATCATGTATTGTGCCAGCTTCTAATAGCCGAGATAACAAACAGAATTCCCGTCATTTATTGGCCTACACACTGTCTGTACAACGGACTTGTACAAACAAACGGATTTGAATTATATTTCGAACCAATTTCTAACTACACAATTTATCACATAGCAAAACCTGATAATACCTATTACCCTCCAATATGGGATTCAGATAGCTTATTGGCTGATGATCATGATAGAGATACTTGGATGTATCGTAATATTGGCGATATTATAAGCAGTGATGTAAACGTGGTTGTGGGTGATGCCTACTATAATGTGTCTGAGCTTATTCCCTTCTTAAAGAAAAACCACTCTGCATATGGAATGAATTCAGAGCAGATATACCATTACCTTTTTAGCAAATATATAAAAATTAAGCCTGATATAGAGATGGAAATACAGAACTATTACAACACATTGATTAAGAACAATTATCCTGTTTTAGCTGTTCATGTACGCAGAGTTGACAAAAGCGTAGTGTTTGATGCGAGAAATTCCAAAGAATATGGAAATCAATACTGGAATAAGGTTTATAAACGGTATACAAAAAAGCACAATGAAGAGAAAATCAGAAAAATATATCCAAAGGGTAAGATTAAGAAGCCTAATGACTTGTACAGATCTGAGATTCGTAAATATATAGAAAAATATAATATTAAGAAAATATTTTTACTTACTGATTGTGAGGAGACTGTCAGAGAATATAAAAAGCTATACGGTTCTATGCTATTATTCACTGATTGCAAGAGAATTTTAGGTGGAGATTGTATTTCTCATATGGAAAACCCTATGATAAAAAGACGCAGAGGCGTTGAGATTATAAAAGACACATATATTGCTTCAAAATGTGATTTTTTTATCGGAAATGACTTTTCCCATCTATCTCATACGATAACACGTATAAAGGATTGGGGAGATAGAAGTGTCAGCCTCTTATATTGGCTATATAAAAGGCTTAAATACCCTATTAATGTGATGCTTATAGTTAAGAAGGACAGTAATAATATTTTTTCTCGCATAAAAAATAGAGCTAAAAAGCTTATAGATAAATATATTAAGAAGCTAAGAAAAGGAGATGCTTAATATGCCAAGTGAGAGATTTTTGCTTATTAAGTCTTGGGGATGTGGTTTTTGGTCAGATGTAGACCATGTTATGGGGCAATTGCTTGTGGCTGAACTAACAAATAGAATTCCTGTGATTTATTGGGGTACTAATAGTCTTTATGCAGAATCCTTTAAAACAAATGCTTTTGATCTATATTTTGAACCAGTATCTGATTATACCATTTATGATGTAATTAAACCTCAATATACTTATTATCCGCCCATATGGAGATATGACAACGTAATGGTAGAGGATCTTGATAAAATCACATGGATATACCGCAATTTAGGTGATCTTTTGGGCAGTGAAGCAGATGTGGTTGTCAGTGATGTTCATTACTTTGTACGTCCAATAATAAATTACATCACAAAAGACCACTGGGCTTATGGAATGACGGCACAACAAATTTACAGGGGGCTTTTTGATAAGTATATAAGACTTAAACCAGATATTGAACTTGAAATACAAGACTTTTTTAATGCAAATTTGAAAGATAACAGACCCACACTTGGTGTGCACATAAGAGGAGGGGACAAAATACGTGAGGTTGAGAATCTATCAAGCTTAAATAAGAGATATCATACTGCTATAGCAAAATATATAAACAAATACCATATACAAAAGATATTATTACTGACAGACTGTGAAGACATTGTGAAAGACTTTATAAAGAAATATGGTTCAAAGGTTGTGTTTACCGATTGCAGAAGAGGTGCTATAAATGCTACTGATAATGCTCCTCATTTGCAAGACTATACTCACAAAAGGCGTAAAGGGATTGAAATAATTAAAGATACCTATTTAGCCTCGAAATGTGATTTTTTTATTGGGAATGGATATTCCAATGTGTCATATACTGTAAAACGTCTGAGAGACTGGCAAGAGGACAATATAATATTGTTTTTCAGAGACTTGAAGAATGAACTGAAACTAGCTAAAAAACGGTCAAAGGCTGTAAAGAATAATTACAATATAGAAGAAAAAAAACATAAGATTGATTACCCTGAATTGTACGGAGGTGTTAACACATATGTCAACTAACAGATTTCTTCTTATAAAAGCATTAGGTAAAAGCATTTGGACAGATGTAGACCATGTTATTTGTCAGCTTTTTGCAGCCGAACTGACAGACCGTATTCCAATTGTATATTGGGGCATGGAGAGTCATTATAGTGTAGCAATAGATACTAATTCATACGAACTATTTTTTGAACCTATATCTCAATATAATATTCATGATATTACTCGTAGAGAGTACACTTTTTATCCACCCATTTGGAAATATGAAAATCTTTTGGCAGAGGATACTGACAGATTCAAAATGGAAAACCGTGATTTAGTCAGTCTTATGCGAAGTGATGCAAACGTTGTAGTAAGCGATGTTTATTATCCGTTAAGGGCACTAATACCCTGGGTTAAAAAGAGTCACTGGGCATACTCTAAAACGCCCTATCAGATATATCGCCAGCTTTTTGACAAGTATTTAAAACTTCAACCTACTATAAAAAAAGAAATTCAAAAATATATAAATATGAATCCCAATTTTAGAGATGAAAGACCCATTATTGGTGTCCATGTACGAGGTGCTGCAATTGCAAATGAGGTTGCTCAGATATATGACTTAAATGAGTTTTACAAACCTAATGTGTGGCAATTTGTTGTGAAATACAATGCAAGACACTTATTAGTAATAACAGACTCTTCCAAAATCCTAAGACAGTATAAAAAGCTATATGACAAGCAGGGAATGTTACTTTATTCAGATAGCAAAAAGGTACCTTTTAAAGAGCGTATTGCTACCTGCTTGCTTGATTATCCAAACAAAAGACACAAGGGTGTTGAGCTTGTAAAAGATACTGTTGAAATTATAAAAGACACCTATCTTGCAGCACAGTGCGACTTCTTTATAGGCAATGGTTATTCAAGCTTATCTAATACTGTGATGCGCCTTCGGGATTGGCCAGAAACAAATATAAAGCTTTTATATTAAAATACTCAAATTTCGCACATAGAAAATCTATCGGTGTCCAAACTTATCAATGGTTCATAGGGTTCATAAAATAAGGTGGTTTGCTTTGCAACAAACATTGATAATTCTCCCGCACCAATAGACTCTTTACGTGCGGAAGTTGATTTTAATATAATTTCATATAAATCCATAAAAAAAATTATGCAATGCTAACATAGTGTAACCACAAAGCATATGATGAAGTATATTCTAAATTCATATAAAGTGAAAGGAGATATTTTGATGTCAATTATTACTCTTATTCAGATTTTTGATGACGTATACATTGATTCATCACAACCTGATACAAATTTCAGTAATTCAACTGTTTTGTGGGTTGGAAAACAGGAAAATGGGGCACTTCAAAGATCGCTTTTAAAATTTGATTTAAGCTTTATTCCAGCAGGTTCTAAAATCATTACATCCAATTTGAATGTTTATCTTGATTATGATGCAAGTGAAATGGAAATTCAGGAAACTATTACGCCATTTGCTATTACAGATAGTTGGGATGTTTCAACAGTTACTTGGAATAATCAGCCTGCAATAAGCACTTCTATTAGAGGATTTGCAACTAATCTATCTACTCCAGGATATTATTGCTTTATAATAACGGATTTTGTGGAACGATGGGTTAACCAAGGTTTTGCTAATAACGGCTTAGAATTGAAATCAGACGAAATAAGTATTGATGATAACAAGCGTTTTGTTAGCAGTGACGAAGCTTTAGTTGAGAAACAGTCATTTAAGCCTGTTTTTGTTGTTCAATATGAACCTCTTCAGACAGAAGGATACGAAACAGATTCCAAGCCGTCAGTGAGTGCTAAAGCAATTATAGCAGGAAAAAGTACAGACACAGAACATGAGGAAGTAATTACAACTGATGAATACCAGACTACAATGATTAGAGATACTTCTGACAAAACACATGTTAGCTTTTTTGTGAATAATTTATCTGAGAACCTAGCCGATGTTGGAATAGAAGTCAGCTCAGATGGTGTGAACTTTCTAAGGCAGAGCTATGATCCAATTCCTCAAGGACTTGAAATATTTATACCTTATTACTATGCACCTTATACCCGTTTATACTATAAATCTAAATTAGTGGGAGAACATACAAAACTGAGTATAGATTATGTTTCTCAGACCTAAACATGTTCCATCTGAATCTAGAAACAAATCAATTCTCGCATATATTTCATTGTTTTGAATATATATAAATATGATTGCAAATGTAGGAGTGAATGAAGATGAATTATACCCCTGAGGAGTTAAGAGGCATATGTCTAAAGAGGTCAATCTTTGACGGTTACTGTAAAAAGCAGGTTGATAATTTGCTTGCTTTGATTAGTGAGGATTACATCAGACAATTAAAAGAAAATGAAGATCTAAAAAACAAAATATCTGCTCAAATTGAAGCAATTAACCACTATAAGCTTCTCGAGGAATCACTTCAGCATTCAATTCTTGTTGCACAGCATACAAGTGAACAGGTTAAGGCGAATGCATGTGAAAAAGCTAAGCTTATAACCGAGGAAGCGGAAGCAAATGCTAAAAAACTTTTGGAAGAGGCAAATCAGGAAGTACTCAAATGTAAAGCCAAATGTGAGGAACTAAAGTCAGAAATACTATCATATAAGTCAAAGTCAGAATTAATGTTGCAAGCACAATTGAAAATTTTAAAACAAATGTTTCCAGAATGACAAAGTGTTGCTACATATAAAAGGGGCAGTCTCAAATAAAGACTACCTCTTTTTATTAATTTTCAAAATTTCCATCGATACGTTTGAACACATATAACTTTATCAGTCAATCAACAAAGATGAAACAAATCAATTATTTAAATCATATAATATAAGAGTATTAAAAATAGGCTTGCTTGTGCCTAAAGGGGTAGAAAAGTGAGATATGCATTAATAGGCTGTGGTCGGATTTCACCTAATCATATAGCAGCGGCTGTTAAAAATAATCTTGAAATAGTGGCTTTATGTGACCTTGCTCACGACAACATTGAATACATACTATCAAAATTAAACATTACAAAGCCCATTTGCAAATACACCGATTATAAGGAAATGTTGGAAAAAGAAAAGCCTGAGCTTGTGGCAATTGCAACTGAAAGCGGCAAACATGCACACATTGCTCTTGATTGTATTGAAGCTGGCTGTAATATAATTGTTGAGAAGCCAATTGCCCTTTCCCTTGAAGATGCAGATGCTATCATAAAAAAGGCTGAACAAAAGGGTGTTAGGGTATGTGTTTGCTATCAGAACAGATTTAATAAGTCAATTCAAAAGATTAGAGAAGCTGTTGAAGGAGGGCGTTTTGGAAGACTGCTTTATGGCACAGCCCATATTCGCTGGAATAGAGGAGAAGCTTATTATAAACAAGCTAAATGGAGAGGAACGTGGGAGCAGGACGGTGGTGCACTTATGAATCAATGCATACATAATATTGATTTGCTGTGTTGGATGATGGGAAATGAGATGGTAGAGGTTGTTGGAATGACGGATAATTTAATGCATAGCTTTATAGAAGCAGAAGACTTAGGCATAGCTTTGGTTAAATTTTTCAATGGAAGCTATGGAATTATTGAGGGGACTACAAATATATACCCCAATAACCTTGAAGAAACTCTGTATATATTTGGAGAAAAGGGGACAGTAAAAGCTGGCGGTAAATCTGTGAATATTATTGAAGAATGGCAATTTGCTGACAAGCTTGATGATTCAGAGGAGGTTAAGGCAATATTCCATGAGAACCCTCAGAATATATATGGATTTGGGCATAATCCTCTGTATGCAGATATGATTGAGGCTATTAATAATAATAGAGAACCCTATGTTACAGCTAAGGAAGGAAGAAAATCCTTGGAACTTGTCCTTGCTATTTATAAGTCTGCAGCTGAAGGGAAAGGAATAAAACTTCCATTAGATAGCTGCAGCACTATAGATTTTAAAGGCAGGTTTAGTATATGAGTATTTTTTTGCATGAAAGCAGTTATATTGACGAGGATGTGACAATTGGTGATGGTACTAAGATTTGGCATTTCAGCCATATTCAAAAGGGTTCAAGGCTGGGTGAAAATTGTACCATAGGTCAGAATGTAAATATTTCGAACAATGTAATAATAGGAAACTATGTTAAAATCCAAAATAATGTTTCTGTATATGAAGGTGTAGAATTAGAGGACTACGTATTTTGTGGTCCTTCAATGGTTTTTACAAATGATCTGACCCCTAGAAGCAAGTATCCAAAAGGAGTAGCAGGTTATAAAAAAACTCTAGTTAAATATGGGGCTTCTATAGGAGCAAATGCAACTATTGTATGTGGACACACTTTAGGAAAATGGTCTATGATTGCAGCTGGAACAGTTGTAACGAAGGATGTTTATGATTATGCACTTATGATGGGCGTGCCTGCAAAGCAAACAGGCTGGGTTTGTGAATGTGGACTTAGGCTTAAGGAAGGCTATAGTTGTAAGGCATGTGGTAGAAAATATAAGCTAGAAAATAAACAGCTTGAGGAGATAGAGCAGGATTAAGGTTAACAACTTATAACTACGGAGGTGCTATAAATGGAAATGCGGGATTTAAAGGCACAATATAACAGACATAAAAAAGAAATAGATTCTGCAATAAGTAAAGTATTAGAGAATGCACGCTTCATTGGTGGAGATGAAGTACATAGTCTTGAAAAAAGACTGGCGGAATATGTTGGAGTTAAGCATTGTATTTCCTGTGCTAACGGAACGGAAGCAATGACCTTAGTTATGATGGCTTGGGATATTAAAGAAGGCGATGCAGTCTTTGTGCCAGACTTTACTTTTTTCTCAACTGGAGAAGTAGTAGCTCTCAGAAAAGCAACTCCTGTATTTGTTGATGTAGACTATGAGACTTATAATATAGATACAAACAAGCTTGAAGAGGCGGTTTTGAGAACTCTTGAGGAAGGTATGCTGACACCTAAGGCAATAATTCCAGTTGATATTTTCGGTTTGCCTGCAAACCATTTTGAAATTGAAAGAATTGCAAAGAAATATAATCTTTTAGTATTAGAAGACGGAGCACAGGGGTTTGGTGGAAGTATTCACGGGAAAAGGGCTTGTGGCTTTGGGGATGCAGCAACTACTTCCTTTTTTCCAGCAAAACCGTTAGGCTGCTATGGAGATGGCGGAGCAATTTTCACCAATGATGATGGACTTGCTGAAATATTAAATTCATATAAAGTCCATGGAAAGGGAAAAAACAAATATGATAACATAAGAATTGGACTTAATTCACGGCTTGATACAATTCAAGCAGCTGTATTAAGTGTTAAGCTAAATGCATTTGCAGAGCATGAGCTTGATGATGTAAACAGGGTTTACAGGCTTTATAATGAGAGGCTTGAGGGAATCATAGCTGTTCCAATAATTCCATCAGGCTATGTATCCAGCTTTGCTCAATATACAATTAAACTCAATAGCAGTGAAGAGAGAAATATGCTTCAAGATAAACTAAGAGAGAAGAATATTCCCAGCATGATTTATTATATTAAGCCAATGCATAAGCAGCAAGCTTTCTCAAATTTAGTTATTAATGAGTCAGATTATACTGTTACTAATAAATTGTGCGACATAGTATTATCACTTCCAATGCATCCGTATATAACAGATAATGATATTGAAATAGTAGCCTGTGCTATCGTAGATGTTTTACTAGATAGATAGAAATTAAAGTAAAACCTGACAACCAGCTATCAGTTGGTTGTTTTTTTGTATAACGATGATAATTGGTAAGTCGTTAAAACCTTTACTACTATTCATGTAAATATCTGAATGGGGTATTGTAAAAATAATTAATAAGTTATTAGTTTGACTCAAATTATTACTTTTGCTATTATCATCTCATATAGTAAAAATTAATAGCAATAGGAGAAATTACTATGATAATATTGCGGGGTAAAAAATCCACTATTATTTGTATTGTAGTGGCTATAGTTCTTTTAATATCAATAATAAATAGTGTTTATTTAAATATGCAGAACCAAAAATTAAAAAAAGAAGATGTACGACAAATGGATTCTGAATGGTATCAAGTATTTCGTATGGCTGACAAAGTAGATATATACATTAATGGCGGTATTGATCGTTGGGAAAGATATGGACTATTTGTAAATCAGGTATGTTATCATTTTCGATCAGCAGCACCTTTAAGTGAACTAAATAGTAATATGGGTAAATGGCTAATTTTAGCATATGATCCTCTGTTTTCTAATTTAGCTAATACAGAAGAAACTTTAAATAGGGAAAATGCCATAGAGCTATTGAAACAAATGAATAGTGAGTTATTAGTTATAAGTAAAAATATTATGGAAATGAATGAAGAGGAAAAAGAAGATCTTTTAGACCGATCATCATCAAAGTATAATGAAGTGAATGCTAGAGTAAAGGATTTCTCTAATAAATATAGTAAGTTAGTAGATGATTATTTTAGAATTTACGCAAAATAGTATTAAAAATGAACACAGCCCTCTCGTCAAGCTGATATCTGACCAGAGGGCTGTGCTTATTAAACGATAGAGTTTAGTAAATAGAATAGGGGTGATTTAATTCAAAATACCATCTAATTAAGACAAAATATTATCCAAATAATACTGATATTCTCGTCTGATACCTTCTTCTATATTTATCTTTGGTGTCCAGCCAGTTTCTGATATCCTAGAATTATGTAGTACTCTTCTAGGGGTACCATCGGGTTTGCTAGTATCAAATACAATATCACCCTCATAACCTATAACTTTTTTAATTGTAACTGCTAAATCATGTATACTAATTTCGTCACCTGAGCCTATATTTATAAACTCATTTCCTTCATAATTTTGCATCAAATAAAAACAAGCATCTGCAAGATCATCTACATAGAGGAATTCCCTTAAAGGAGTACCTGTACCCCACAATTCTACGACTGGAGTATTTTCAACCTTGGCTTTATGTATCTTAATAATCATAGATGGAATTACGTGAGAATTATATGCATCAAAGGTATCTTTAATACCATAGAGACTTGCAGGCATTGCACAAATATAGTTCGTCCCGTATTGCTTATTATACGATTGACACATATTAATTCCTGATATTTTAGCAAGTGCATAGGGTTCATTTGTAGGTTCTAATGGTCCTGTAAGAAGGTATTCCTCCTTTATAGGCTGTGGGCAGGTTTTAGGATAAATACAAGAGCTACCTAGAAACAAGAGCTTCTTAACATTGTGAATATATGCACTTCTTATTACGTTACATTCAATTAGCATATTTTCCATAATAAAATCTGCAGGATATGCGTTGTTGGCATGTATACCGCCAACTTTGGCAGCTGCTAAAAATACGTATTCTGGTTTCTGCTCTTGAAAAAACTTATCAGTAGCTGCTTGGTTTGTCAAATCAAGCTCCTTATGTGATTTTATTATTAAATTAGAATATCCGTTGCACTCAAGGCATCTTACTATAGCAGAGCCTACCATTCCATTGTGTCCTGCTACATAGATTTTACTTTTTAATTCCATATCCGTGTCACCTCTGATATTTAACTGTTTTAGAACATTTCTTCATATTCCATTAACGTCGCTGTCTACCATCATTTTAACTAGTTGCTCAAAAGAGACCTTCTGCTGCCAATTCAAATTGGTCTTTGCTTTTGTCGGATCACCTAGAAGCAAATCAACTTCAGTTGGTCTGAAATATTTCCGGCTAATATTTATTAATTCTTTCCCATTTGCACTGTTAATACCCTTTTCATTTTCGCCTGAGCCTTCCCATGTTAGCTGGATTCCTACATTTTTGAAAGCAAGCTCACAAAATTCTCTTACAGTATGGGTTTCTCCAGTTGCTATTACATAGTCTTCAGGTTTTTGCTGTTGGAGAATTAGCCACATTGCTTCCACATAATCTCCAGCAAAGCCCCAGTCTCTTTTAGCATCTATGTTTCCTAAATAAAGTTTATCTTGCCTTCCGTTTAGAATATTAGCTATTCCTTTTGTTATTTTTCTTGTAACAAAGTTTTCACCACGCCTTGGAGATTCGTGATTAAAAAGAATACCGTTACAAGCAAACAAATTATAGGCCTCTCTGTAATTGACTGTTATCCAGTAAGCATATAGCTTCGCTGCCGCATATGGACTTCTTGGATAAAAAGGTGTTTTTTCACTTTGGGGTATTTCCTGAACCTTACCAAATAATTCACTGGAAGAAGCTTGATAAAACTTAATGTCAGCGGCTACCTCCTTTATGCTCTCCAAAAGCCTTAATGTGCCTAAAGCATTTACATCAGAAGTAAATTCAGGAACATCAAAGGAAACCTTTACATGACTTTGAGCACCTAAATTGTATACTTCGTTAGGCTCTATTTTATAAATTAGTTTACTGAGATTACATGAATCTGATAAGTCTCCAAAGTGCAAAAAAAAGTTTCCTTTCCCAGTGCCATCAGCATCAATCAGATTACCTATCCTGTGAGTGTTAATTGAACTGCTACGTCTGACTAAACCGTGTACTTTATATCCTTTATCTAATAGAAATTCTGCCAGATAAGATCCGTCTTGCCCTGTAATACCTGTAATTAATGCGGTTTTCATGCATATAACTCCTTTATAGCTAAATAATTTTTATGAAACTAAATTTAGTAAGTAGGTATCTGATAACATAATATGATTTGGGCAGTTATTATGGAACGATAAGGAACTAATAGAAGTACAAAAACACACGTATGTATATTTTATTACTATAAAATGCACTTTGTTCTCACAAATTCTCCTTTTGAGTAATTTTATTAAGAGTCCTTATTTATGGTTATATCCTCAAATAGCTTTCTATTATGAAGAACACTGGGATCTGTAGGTCTGTATTTGGCAGCTTCTTCATTATGTTCATAGGATTTTTGATGGTCACCCATATGATAATAGCAAACACATAGTTGCAGATGGGGATACCAAGTATAATAGGCATTATAAATAAAACTCCAGCGGTCTGGATCGGGAATCTGCTGTGCAGCCTGCTCATACCAAAAAGCAGCTGTTCTATAATCATGCTTTCTGTGAAAATTATACCCAATACGGCAACATGCTTCTGCTCTAGGAGGAGCATATTTAAAAGATTCAAACAGGGAAGAAAGCTCATTATTTGTATCATTAAGGGCTCGATAGCAGTCTCCTCTATAGATACATGCAAATATTTTGTCCTCAAACCAGCCTTCCTTCATAGCAGTACAAGTATCATAGCTTTTAATTGCATCTTCATGGCGTCCGTTTTCTCGGAGCTCATTTCCGTAATAAAAACAATCTCTAGCCGAGAAGGTATCTCCTCTTGACAGTTTCTGTTCAAAAACCGAAACTGTACGACCAACTGCATGACGGATTTTTTTGTGAGTAACGGATATATCAGAATTAATAATCTTTCCTCGAACATTTATATAGTTATGACAATCTCCAAACCATTGGAAATTTTTTTCTCTTTTTAAGAGACGATTTCTTCTATATCTGAGTGTAACATTTCCAAACTCATCTGAGCCTGCATCATAATACATTGAAACAGAGTCTACAGAAGGGTCAAGAGTTTCTTTTAATTCTTTTAATTTAGCTTGATCAGCTTCTAATACAACATCATCAGCATCCAGATATAAAATATAATCCATTGTTGCGTATTTAAAAGACTCATTTCTAGCTGCTGAAAAATTATTTGTCCATTCATAATAAAAAACACGATCTGTATATTGTTTCGCTATTTCTACTGTTCTGTCAGTAGAGCCTGTATCTACAATATTAATCTCGTCAACGATATCTTTCACTGTATCCAAACACCTTGCAAGGGTTTCCTCCTCATTTTTTACAATCATACAAAGACTTATAGTAATCATATGTAGATCCTTTCTTTACATAGTAATATAAATATTATATTCAGAAAATAGAAATTGGTTACTTGTAGTCGTTAACAAAAAATAAAGAGATAAAGCAATAGAATAAATATTAATGGATAATGAGCTATGATGGGTATTTAATGAAGTTTTTTCTAATATAGGGAATGTACTTAATTAAATGATAGGACACAAATTTGTTATATAAAAAAGAAAAATAGAGGAATGAAATGTTCTTGATTTTGAGATAGACTACAAGCTCCAGCGAAAGTTTATTCCGCTGAAGCCTGTAAACAGTGATTCTAATGACTTAGAGCAAATAATCTTCTAATGCATAGTGAAAATAATTACTAAATAGGTCACTGAATTAAATTAAGGGAATACTATAGCGTTGATATCTCTATTAACTGCTGTTGCCGAAGTAACGTTTGTTGCTGTAACCACAAAGGTGCGAACATCATAAATGCTTGTAGTGGTTGATGGTGCTATATCTACATGGGTATTAGCTATTGGGAATCTTTGAGTTCCAGCTTGCTGAGCTGCTCTATTGATGACTCTAGTATCAATTAAGGTACCATCTCTATATAGTCTTAATTGACATTCAAATACCCAATTTGAGGTTGCAACAGCTTCTAGAGCTAGAGCATAATCAATTTTTACATCTTCTCCTGCCTCAACAGGGACTGCTACAGATACTACTGTAACTTCAGTAGCTACAGGAGGGGATATTGAAATTGACCCGACTTCTTCATTGAAAGCTAGAGTTGGGACATCTGCAGTCGGGCCAGTCGGGCCAGTCGGACCAGTCGGACCAGCAGGACCACCAGAAGGACCAGTTGGACCAATTGGGCCAGTAGCACCAGTAACGCCAGTAGCACCAGTAACGCCAGTAGCACCAGTTACACCAGTAGCACCAGTAGCACCGTCAGCACCCGTCGCACCAGCAGGACCAGTAGCCCCAGTAGCACCAGTAGCACC
>JAEWST010000015.1 GCA_023398105.1 Bacillota bacterium
AGAATGCTAATTCATCCTTTTATTCAATTATTATAAAAGCATTTACAAAGCAAAATATAAGTATTAAAATAAATGCAGTATTTCAAATGTTATTAACATAGTTGATATATATTTTGTTGGAATTATAAAAAAAGTAGTGTAAAGTAACTTATATATAACATGTCTTGTTTCTATCTTCATAGACACTCACAGTATACTTATTAAAATTTTGTATATGATATAAAATTACTACATGCAAAAAGTAAAATATGTGAAATGATTTCAAACATGCGTTTGGCAAACAAAAAAAGCATAGTTGGGCTTTCTATTTTTAAACCATATTTTGCTTGACAATGAGCCTCCGATAGCAAGAATAATTGCCAAGAAAGCCAAGCCTATAATGCGGCTTGTCAAGCCAGAAGGCTATCATGTTCACCTCTCAAGGCAAAGCAAAATATGTTAAATATTAGTAGAGTATAAAGAAGCTTATTAGTGCACTTCTTTAAAGCTGCGAACGCTCAAATAGACTATTTCAATCTTTATGTGGTATTTTCATTTAGGTTATGAAAGTTCTCAGACTTATCAACTTGAGAAAAAGGTTTTATGAAAGCATGGTGTATTTTGAATAATAGAACTTACCATAATGAAACTTATATACTACATAACTAAACAGGTCATTTGCAATATTTTTTATTTTGACTGTTATTATGGAAAAGATTATTTGTTGTAATGAATATATTTGAATATTAGTGCTTTTACAAGCAAATAGTCTTATATATGGCTTCAGTGACTATTTATCTTATTACAACTATCAAACTCACGATTATAGGTATATATGAATAGTAAAATGTTAACAAGTGTTTTTTCGGCAAAATTTCTCAAAATTATTGGCATATATTCATATAAGGTGTATAATTTATATATAAATGAATTAGTATAGTATACAGTCTTATACTAGTTATTATTTACTCAAACTTCTCAGTTGAATATACTACTTAAAGCCTAGTAATTTTAGGTGTGGTAGCAATATTAAATGAAAAGTTAGAATAATATTATTAAATAAGATAGTTTACTGAACAACAAGTCATTGGTAAACTTGAGCATAGCTAGACTTTTCATTAGTAGGTTGTTTTTTTACAGCTGTTCAGAAAGCTTCAAGTTTTTGTACTGGAAAACCGACACGTTGTCGGTTTTAGCACACTATGAACCATGGATGGTGAATATGGAAAGGCTGCTATAGCATTGATGAACTCAAAAGTACATCATTTAAGCAAATACCACCCACTATCTATAAAAAAGCTTGCGTTTTTTGAGACTCTAAAGTACACAATGTAAGCACCAACTATATTTTTGAGTTATTTTGGCAACAAACCATTGATAATTCTACCGCACCAATAGATTTTTTATGTGTGAAGTTTAAGTTATTTATACTTAACATCATAAGGGGGACATAATGAAAAAGATAGACTTAGTGTTAAGGCATTATAATAAACTTAAACCTATAAATTGTAAAGTAGTGAGCGGTGATAAAGACAATCTATTTACAGTAGAAATAATTGATAGTGAGTGCAAGGGTCTAGAAGTAATTAAAGGAGACCCTATATTAATTGGTACATTGAATAATGATGATTCTTTGAACATTTCTGGAGGTAGTGTAATTGGCTTTAATGAGCAAAACAACAGATATATTTTATGTAAAAATGAGCTTTTGTCTAATACGGTAGAAAGAAGAGAATTTGAACGATATCCTACATCATTAATAGGTGAAATAAAATGTCAAAATACAAATAATAGAGAAATTTTATTTTTAAAAGATTTTAGCTATTTAGGCATGGGTGCGTATTCAACAGGAGAATTTGATATAGATGACATAGTTGACATAAGTATATATTTAAGCAATAATGTAGCAACATTTGACGGAACTGTAATACGAAAAAGAATAAATTTTGGAAGAAATGAGTATGGTATTCAAATTTTACATAGGGACAAAAATTCTATGTTTTCCACTCAGTCTCAGCTAATTAATATAGTTCAAAATGAAAAAAATCTAATACATAGGCAGCTACTAAATGCAAAATCTAATATATAATTGTAATAGAGGGTGATAGCGTAAACAAAATAAATCTATAGTGCTAATTTAATAATATTTTCCTCAAACAAATCAATAAAAAAACTATTCACAATATAAATCGTAGCAAATAATAACGATTATTTACAAAATCAATTGTGGCAATTAATAATTAAATTATTCACAATATCAATCGTAGCAATTAATAACGAAATTATTTACAAGATCATTTATAGCAAAATATTGGAGGATATATGGAGAATTTAAATGTAGTATTAAGACATTATAGTAAACTCAAACCAATAAGCTGTACATTATTGAGTGGGGATACAAGTAAACTATTCACTGTAAAGTTTGGGGAAAATGAGAACAAAGAGGTAGATTTTTTTAAAGGAGATCCTGTTTTAATAGGATCGTTTTCGAAACATGAAAGTGTTGAGATTAAAGGAGGAAGTGTAGTCGCAACTATACCAAGAGAAAATAGCTACATTATATGCTCTAATGAAGTAAACTCATTTTTAAAAGAGAAAGAAAAAAGGGAATTTGATAGGTATCCAATTTCATTACTTGCAGATATAAAGCAAGTAGGCACTGGCAAAAGAGAAGCGGCATGTATAAATGATATTAGTTATTCTGGTATGCGTATTTATTCTACAGGTGATTTTGAAATAGATAGCGTATTAGATGTTAATTTATATTTTAGTATAAATGTTGTCACATTTGAGGCAACAGTACTGAGAAAAGCAAAATGTTTTGGTAGAAATGAGTACGGATTACAAATATTACATAGAGATAAAAATGCTATGTATGCTACACAAAGTCAGATAGCTACAATAATACAAAATGAAAAAGATTTAATGATAAGACATTTATCTAGTTCGGTTTTTAAGATATAATTATTCTTAAGAAATCTGTCTTGGAGCTTCCAGACTATTATACTTAACAAAACTGAAACATAAGTTATATAAATGAGAACTAAGTTTTTTTAAATATAACTAGGCAAGAAAATGTCCCCCACTTCTATAAGTGGCGGGGACCACTTTGGTTATCAGGCGGTGAGAATATCTCCCGCCTCGATGAAACGCCGCTGAATGTAATAGCTCGAAAATAAAGTATGTACAAACAAGGTGTATTTTCGAGCTACAAAAACCACAAGTGGTTTTT
>JAEWST010000043.1 GCA_023398105.1 Bacillota bacterium
TTCTGAGAAGATGAGAGCACAGATCACAGGTCTTGAGACAGCTTCCAAGAACGCAAACGATGGTATCTCTTTAGTTCAGACAGCTGAAGGTGCTTTAACAGAAGTTCACTCTATGTTAAACCGTATGGTTGAGCTGGCTACACAGTCTGCTAACGGAACTTATCAGGATAACGTTGACCGTGAGAACCTTACAAAAGAAGTTAATTCTTTAAAGAGCGAAATCGATCGTATTTCTGAAGGAACAAACTTTAATGGAATCAATCTGTTAGATGGTAGCCTTGGTAAGACATCTGGAGCACCTGCTACTATGGTTGGTGTTGGAAGTACCGTTGGAGCGAATGCTGTTGTGACCAAAGCGTCTGGCGCTTCCCTTTCTGTAGACGATACTGCAACTACTGGTGTAGATGAATCGCAATCAGTAGGTATTACAGCTGGTACTGATGGAACTATTACAGTTGTAGTTACCAATAATGAAGACGGTTCTGCTAAGACTACAGTTATTGATCTTGCAAAAGTTACTACACGTACCAATGGTGCAAATAGTGGACAAGCATTAGGTGCTGGTACCTTGTCGATAGGTGATACAGCTACCATTGATTTAACCAGTGTTGGACTTGGCAGAATTGATATTTCGGCCAGTGGTGATAATGATGCAAAAACACTTGCAACTGGCTTAAATGTAATAGTTGGTAAAGGAACTGCACCAACTGGAACAACTGTAGGTTCTGGATTGGCACTGCAGATTGGCGATTCAGGTGAGGATTTTAACAATCTGACAGTTAGCGTTGGTTCCATGAGCTCTAAGTCACTTGGTCTTGATTCTGTAGATGTAAGCACTCAGAGTGGCGCAAAGAATGCAATTAAGACAATTAAGGATGCAATTAATACAGTATCTTCTACTCGTGGTGATTTAGGTGCTTTACAGAACCGTCTTGAGCATACAATCAACAACTTAGGTGTAACAACCGAGAATATGTCAGCAGCTGAAAGCCGTATCCGTGACGTTGATATGGCAAAAGAGATGATGAACTATACGAAGAACAACATACTTGTTCAGTCTTCTCAGGCTATGTTGGCACAGGCTAATCAGCTTCCACAGGGTGTATTACAGTTATTAAAATAACATTAATAATACTGATTTATTTAAAGCATATTATCCCTCGAAAGGCTCGGTTCCTTCCGAGGGATATTCTATATAATTAAAGTGAGGTTATTTGATATGGTGCAATCAGTACGATTATCTCAATGCATGATCGTTAAAAATGAAGAAAATAACATCCGAAGAGCTTTGGAATGGGGGAAAGGAATTGTCTTTGAGCAAATTGTTGTTGATACAGGATCTGATGACCATACCGTTCAAATAGCAGAGGAGATGGGGGCCATAGTTTTTCATTTCCCCTGGATAGATGATTTTTCAGCAGCAAAGAATTATGCGATTAGTAAAGCTAGAGGTAATTGGATTGTATTCCTAGATGCTGATGAATACTACGCTGAGGAAAGTGCGAGAAAGTTAATTCCTATTTTGACGCGTATAGAAAAGAGCTTTTACAAAAATGCAAAACCACATGCGGTAAGAAGTTCATTAGTTAATTTAGATGACAAGGGGCAGCCTTTTTCAACGGGAATTCAAGATAGAATATTTCGCAAAACTGCTGAATTAAGTTACCATAATCGAATTCATGAGACTCTGTATAATTCAAATGGGAGTGATACTGTTGTCGTTGATGCCTCCAAAGAATTGACCATATATCATACAGGATATACAAGACGGGTATATGAGGAAACAAGAAAATTGGAACGGAATGTTCGCATGTTAGAGAGTGAAGTTGCAGAAAACCCTAATGATTATAACGCTTGGGCGTATTTAGGAGATTCACTATTTGCAATGGAATCCTATGACAAAGCAGAACAAGCTTATCTTTATGTTATTGCCAATGGAGATAAAGTATCATCTAAAGCTAGAAAAGAAGTGGCTTTTTGCAATTATTTTAAACTTAAGTATCTATGTGATTCTGGTGAGGAAGAAGACCTTTTAGATATTTATCAGAAAGCAAAAATGCTAGGGTGCGAATCTCCTGATTTAGAATATTGGTTTGGATACTGGTATTATAAAAAAGAGGATAAGAAGAGAGCAGTTCAGTATTTTGGTAATGCATTAAAGTTGCTAGATCAGTATAAGGGTGATAGCTTTTTAGATATAACAGGTGGTTTGTCAGAAATTTATCAGATGCTATTTTGCGCATATAGGGAGTTTGGATTTGTTAATGAAATGATGCACTATGGAGTGTTATCTCTCCGCTTAAATCTGTATATGATGCCGATTCTTCAGGATATTATACACCTTTTAATGAAAGAGAATGGAGAGATACAATCAGCAAAATTTACATTTGATTTTCTGCAAAAACTTTATGATACTACTTCTTTGAAGAATAAATTATTTTTATTAAAGGCTTCTAAGATGGCAGAATTTTCTGCTTTAGAAAATAAAGTATATGAGTTATTTTCGGTTGAAGAAAAAGAAGCTTTGGAAAATAGTGATTAATATTTTAATATAATTTTTTGATTGTTCGGAAGGAAGTCGGTTGGAAAAGCACAATATTTATTTAATATTACGGTTACACTTCACTGTAAACTTTTGTGGCTGATATTGCTAAATAGATACTCCTCCACATTAAAAGAAGGAGTATTTATTTGATATGATTGACCGTTGCTTTTTCTATTCATGAATCGGTTGAACGTTTTAGTTAAGTGGAGGGGAACCTTTACTACATAAAAAAATGGATAAATTTTTAACAAGTCAATGCAGTATAGAGATTGTTTTTATAAATTAACATTTTTACAAATGGTGCTTTATTATCAGTATAAGATTTGATTAACCAGATTATTAGTTATAGCTGTAATTAATATTTATGATTAAGGGAAAAATTCTCCTAAGGCTAAAGGACTTACAGCTATACTTGAAAATACGGGAATACCGTATGATATTAAGTGTTAAGTGGCTAACCTAACATGCAGAAAGTTGAGTTTATTAAGTAAAATACAATTTCTAATAAATGAATCAAAGCCTGAATTCGCATTTGAAGAACTTTCAGACTGGGATAAAGTACTTCCAGAGGATGTTAACTTTGCGCTGTTCAGATCTTTATAAACAAATAGCGAAAATGGTACTACGCCGGTAATCTTGTTGTTTCAGCAATCGGCTGCCAGGGAGGATTTATGATCTCAGTAATAATGTTGACTTATAACAGAGAATTACTTGTTGGAAGAGCGATAGAAAGTATTCTGACACAGAGCTTTCAGGATTTTGAATTTATCATAGTTGACAATGGTTCAACTGATCAAAGTGGAAAAATAGCAGACGAATATGCTCTAAAGGATTCTCGCATACGTGTTATTCATAGGGAGAGAGGAAATATTGGAAGTGGCCGAAACGCAGGAATGAGTGTGGCTCAGGGGGATTATATCACGTTTATTGATGACGATGATTGGGCTGAGCCGGATTTTTTAGAGTTCTTGTTTAATTTGGCAATCGAAAATAGTGCTGATGTAGCTATTTGCGGAGCAACAGATAAAAAATTTGATGAAAAGAGAGTCATGAGTGCGGAGGAAGCGCTTATTGAATTAATGTGGAGAAGACGTTATAATATGGCTTTTCCAACAAAGCTGTTTCATCGTGAGCTTGCAAAAAAACTCAGGTTTCCAGAATCTGGAAAGTATGATGATATTGCATTGATGTATAAATTACTTGCACTGGCAGGCAAGGTGGCATATCATGGTCTTCCAAAATATACTTTTTATCGGCACAATGGCAATATATCAGCTTGGACGACCAATCATAGTCTCCTTACACGGGAAACTCTTGAGGAGTATCTAGACGCATATAGAACACGTACACAGTGGTTGTGTGAGTTGTTTCCTAACAGTGCACCTGCTTTTTGCTACTTTGAGTGGTCTTTTATGATTTCTATGGTAGAAAAAATAAACCGGTTAGAGATAAAAGGCTGCGAAAAACAGCTTAATTTAATGATTAAAGAGTTGAGATGGAAACGAAAAGAGTTTATGGATGGAAACTATATACTTGAATTTGAGAAAGTTTGGATGGAGAAATATGTTTAAAGAGTAAGTGCAATATATATGTGCATAGCCATCCTATAAATTTTGACCTATAATTATAGATAAGAAAAGCAGCAGTTGTTATTTTGTATAAGAATTTAAAAAAAGTGCAGGTGAATTAACACATATGAGAAACTTTGCTGAGGAACTTTCAGAAATTAAAAAAAAATGTAATAGTAAAGAATATAGATATGAAATTCAAAATACGATGATTTTTTTATCCCAAAAGCCTATCGTTTTATATGGTGCGGGCGAAATAGGATATTCTGTTTATATGACTTTAAAACAGCATGGTGTTAATGTGGCTTGTTTTTGTGATAAAAATAAAACTGGTGCACATGAAAAAACTGGATTACCCATTATTGCTCCAATAGCTCTTAAAAATGAATATTCAGATACAAATATCATTATATGTTCTGTAAATTATGCAAATGAAATGAAACAAGAATTAAATATGCTCGGAATAAATTCTAAACGGATATTTGAACGAGGGTCTTTAAATCTGCACGAAATGACTCCAAGGGCGATTGAACCATACCTTGAAGGTTATGAACGTGCATATTACTTATTAAGTGATGAAAAATCAAGGCAGGTTTTAATAAATAGAATAAGGCGTTGTCTCTTATCAACCTCACTTTTATATTCGACACCCATACTTCAATATTTTGACCCTGAAATCATAATGCTTGGCCGTGATGAAGTTTTCGTCGATGGTGGTATGTATGTGGGAGATACTGCCGAGCAGTTTTTCAATAGTGTGAACGGAAAATATACTCATTACTATGGCTTTGAACCAGATGAAGAAAATTCACTTAAGGCAAAGAAATGTCTGCAAGGAAAGAGTAATATAACTATTATTGAAAAAGGCTTGTGGAGCAACGAAACACAACTTAGTTTTAGTGGAAGCTTTGAAAGTAGTTCAAAATTAGATAATTGTGGTGACAGTGTCGTCGATGTGACATCACTTGACATCTTTTTCAATGATAAAATTCCACCTACTTTTATAAAAATGGATGTAGAAGGAGCAGAATTAGAATCACTAAAAGGTTCTCGGAATTTAATAACTAAAAATAAACCTAAACTGGCTATTTGTGCATACCACAAACCGGAAGATCTTTATACGTTGCCAGAGTTGATAAAAACTTATCGTGATGATTATAAATTCTTTCTTAGGCATTATTCTGATTCAATTTATGAGACTGTATTGTATGCTATTTAATATGTGGAGGTTCTTATCATGGCCCAAATAAAAGAATCATATAATACGGAACGGCTGTGTCTTGGAGAGAAATTACCTCTAAATACACCATTATCGGTTATTATTGATTTAAGTGAACGTTGTAATTTCAAATGTAATTATTGCTTTCGTTCTGGCGAAAAAAACGAAAGCTGGGGATATACGGTCAAAAATGAATTGATGACAATGGAAGTATTTGAAGCTGTAGTCCAGCAGATTTCACAATTTCCACAACAAATAAAAGTAGTATCTCTTTCAGGACATGGCGAGCCGCTTTGCAATCCTAATATAGCCAAAATGATTAATTTGTTGAGAGAATCTACAACAGTTGAGCGTATAGAAATGCACACAAATGCATCATTGCTTACGGAGGAAAGTATTGTAAAAATTCAGAAAGCGGGACTTTCCCGTATTGTTGTGTCGCTGCAAGGATTGGATTCAAGCAAATATGAAGATGTTTGTGGAGCAAAAATAAATTGGGAGAAATTTTATAATAATCTAAAGAGACTTTATGAAAATAAAGAAGAGTTGGAAATACACATTAAAATTTCTGAAGCCGCACTAGATAAAAATCAGTACTCCAGAGAGAAAGAAAAGTTTTACAAACTTTTTGGAGACATAGCTGATTCTATTTTTATTGAAAAAGTGACTCCTCTTTGGAAAAATATGAAGTTAGATGTAGATGAAACAAAGAACAAATTTGGAGGTGATCTTGGACAAATAAATTATTGCCCGATTGTGTTTTATAAAATTTGGGTAGCACCTGATGGTGAAATATTTCCTTGTACAGCTTTACCTCCACCAATAAGTCTTGGTAATGTTCGAGATACTTCGTTACAAAAAGCATGGAATAGTATAGAAAGAAGTAATTTTTTGATTGAGCATTTGCATTCAAATAGATTTAATTATCCATCTTGTAAAGATTGTTTTGTTCCAGTTAATACTGTTGTTTCAAAAAAAGATATTATCGACTCGTTTAAAGATGTAATACTAAGGCGTTTGGGGGAACATAATGATGACTAAAAAAATTAACTATGCATGGCCTGTTACTTCGGAAAATGCGAGTGTATATAATTATTTTTTGAAAAAAATTGAAAATATTAAAGGCTTATTGATAGATAAGAGAATTGGTATTTTTGGCTCAGGTATCCGTGGATGTTGTATCTTGAAAATATTAGAGATGAACGGATTTAAAAGTATTATTTTCGTAGATAACAACACAGAAAAACAAAATAATTTAATAAATAATTATGATATTGTATCATTTGAAGAAGCACTAAATTATAAACAAGAACAAATTTTTCTTGTATCTCCAGAAGGCTGTAATAAAATACATGACCAATTAAGAGAGGCTGGATTACAAGAAAATAAGGAGTGGTTTTCTTTTAGCGTATCAGCTTATGATAGTTATATTGAGGAATATAAACGGCCTCTCCAAGATTATCTTTTGGTGATGGGAGATTGTGCATTCACTCATATAGCTCTTGACGATAGTAATTTTGATTCGCTGGGCACTATGATTAGAAATAAAGCAGGTGAAGCTAGTTGCAAGGTTCTTGATATGCATGGTATGGGGCAACAAGCTTATTACCATATTGCACATTCTTTGATTGAACGTAACGAAAAGCCGTCGGCATTTTTACTTTTATTAATGATAGAAACGATGGCACCAAAAGTTCCTATAATGCCTCGCACCCAGCATCCTTGGTTGATTAAATCTCTTTCAGAAATTTCAAATAACATCGAACTTACAGAATATGCAAAACTTACACAAGAGCGTTTTGATCGCTTTCAAGTAGAAGCATTTTCCTCTTTTGATAATAAAATAGGAAAAGAAACAGAAAAAGAAAAACTTTACATGAATATTAACTATTTGTTTAAATTTAGAGAGACAACGGAAGGGGTTGTTTATCTAAAAAAAACCATACGAATGATGAATGAGGAAAATATTCCTGTTATCCTCTACATCCCACCAGTTAATTATTTTCAAGGAGAGCGATTATTTGGAGCGGATTTTAAACAAAAATACGAAACGAACTTTATAAAGTTATATGAAACTTTGGAGAAAGAGAATTTAAAATACAAAGTTGTTGATGCCAGTTATTTGTTGGATCTGGAAGATTTTGCAGCACCGAATACAATAGACGAAACATGTAACTATAACGGAAGACGGAAATCAATTGAATTTCTCAGTAAGTTTGCACCATTAAATAGGTATTGAAATTCCATGTCGTGGACTACTTGTTAAGTTAACGGCATGGAATGTAATTTGCAAAAAATTGAAGGTTAGGGATAGTGACATATGTTCAACAATATTATATTTTATTTAAAAAATTCAGCAAAGCGTTTTCCGGATAAAATAGGGTTTAGAGATTGTGAAAAGGAAATTACTTTTTCTGAACTAGATAGAAGTGCACGCCTATTAGCCAGCAATATAAATTACAGGTTGAATGGTTTAGTAAAGCAGCCTATCGGTATATATCTGCCCAAAGGTATTGATTCTGTTATAGCTTTTATGGCTACGATATACAGTGGCAATTTTTATACACCAATTGATCCAACTATGCCAGGATTACGATTGGAAAAGTTATTGGGAATTTTAAATCCTGCCATGATTATTACAAATAATAAGTATAAAAATGATATGTTACCCGAATCAATTTTAATTGATGAAATCAAATCAGAGGACATAGATGATAATTTAATTGATAGCATTGCAAATGAGGTAATAGATACGGATATCCTTTATGTTATGTTTACATCTGGTTCAACAGGTGATCCAAAAGGTGTAATTATTAGTCATCGAGCCGTCATTGATTATATCGACTGGCTTTCAGATGTATTTCAGTTTAACGAAAGTACTATATTTGGTAATCAGGCACCGTTTTCTTTTGATAATTCTGTTCTTGATTTATACAGTACCATTAAGAATGGGTGTGAAACAGTAATTATACCTGAGGAAATGTTTTTATCGAGTAGAAGATTATGTACATTTATCAATGAAAATAAGATAAATACTATTTTTTGGGTTCCATCAGCAATGATATTAGTGGCAAATTCATATATTTTAGAAAAAGTTTCTATGAATCAACTAACTAAAATTCTGTTTGCTGGAGAGGTTATGCCTACAAAACAGTTGAACATATGGCGGCGTTTTGTGCCTGACGCACTATATGCAAATCTTTATGGTCCGACTGAGATAGCGGTTGACTGTACATTTTATATTGTGGACCGAGAGTTTGGTGATGAGGAAAGCTTGCCGATTGGATCTGCTTGTAAAAACACTGAAATTATAGTCTTAAACGAAAAAGATGAATTGGTTTCTGAGGGGGAAATAGGAGAGTTATGTGTACGTGGAAGCTGCCTCGCACATGGATATTATGGGAATCCTCAGAAGACAAAACAAGTATTTGTTCAAAATCCTCTTAATCATAAATATCCAGAAAGAATTTATCGAACTGGTGACCTGGTGAAATACAACGAGTATAAAGAAATAATTTATATTGGAAGAAAAGATACCCAAATAAAACATCGTGGATACAGAATTGAACTTGGTGAGATTGAAACAGCAGTATCATCAGCCTTGGAAATTGAACAATGCTGTGCTATATATGACAATGCTAAGAAGCAAATAGTTATTTTTGTAACGCCAGAAAATATTAATAAAAATGCACTATATGCACATTTGAAAAATATGCTTCCCAATTATATGCTGCCTGGACTAATCATATCTAAAGCAGTAATGCCGCTAAATCAAAATAAAAAAATCGATAGATTAGCTTTAACATATAGCTTGAAGGAGGTATTATGAAGAAACTAGTAATGGATAGAGTCTCTTGCCATGTAACGGCTAAATGCAATCTTCGTTGTAAAAAATGTGCTGTTTATATTCCAAAACTCTATGAAGTTGGAAACGTACCAGAATACGACTTAGATGAAATTAAGAATAGTTTTAAAGTTTATTTTAGTTTGGTTGAACAAGTAAGGTTGATTTCTTTAACTGGTGGGGAACCGCTTTTATATCCTCATCTGGCTGAGTTAATAGAATATTTATTAGAATATAAGCAATCGTTTCAAAAATTGGAAGTGTTTACGAATGGAGCGAATGCTATTGCAGAAATGGTTTTGCAGACTATGTCAAAATCTGAAAAGATCTCTCTTTTCATTGATAATTACGGACCAGAAATATCAACTAAAGTTGACGAAATAGAGCAAAGTTGTAAAAAATTCAATGTCAAATATAATATTCGGAATTATTCCGGCGAGAATGTTTACTTAGGCGGCTGGGTCGATAGAAGTATTTTATCTGAAAAATTAGATGATGAAACCGCAAAAGACCATTTTTCAAAATGTGTTGTGGCAAAACCAGGTGGACGGTTATTTACAATATTTGGAAGATGGTTAGCATTTTGTGCAACAC
>JAEWST010000162.1 GCA_023398105.1 Bacillota bacterium
CCCATATAGACACATGATCGCCTGGCCTTACACCTAATGCAATTAATGAACGTGCAAAGGTATCAACATCATCACGGAATTCTGAATACGTTCTAGTATAATCCATTTCAGTATAACGGAAGCAATATTGGTCAGGGAACTCATCAACCATACGATCAAGTACCTGTGGGAATGTCAAATCAATAAGACTATCCTTTTCCCATACATATTTTCCTGTTCTGGCGTTATTATCGTAAAGATGACCCTGTGATACATTTCTTTGAGTGAATTGGCTCATGTAGTTTATGAAATGAGGGAATACAACACCCGCATCACTTAACTCAGACGCCCAACGCTTTACCCATTCAAGAGAAATATAGCCTTCATAGTTTATTGAGCGTAGAGCAAACATAAAGCTTTCAATAGGCAAATCCCCTTCACCTGTCATGCGATATTTAACCTTTCCGTCCTCAACAACAGAATCCTTTATATGAACATACTTAATATATGCACCAAGGTTTTTAACCGTAGCTCCAGGCGTTTCTCCGAAGAATCTATAAGGATGGTGAACATCCCAAAGTGCAGCCACTGAATCACTTGCAGCATTATTTAGCAGATTGCAAAGCCTTTTTGTGTCGGCATATACACCATTTGTCTCTATAAGTAATGTTACACCCTTCTCTTCAGCAACTGGAATTAATCTTTTTAGTGCAGCTAAAACAACCTCATCGTCAACCTCTCCAGTCAAATGTGGTTCTAAATCTGCAAGTATACGTATATAAGGTGTTCCTAGCTTTGAAGCTAACATAATATATTGTACAATCTCTTGATAGTTTTCTTCTTCCTTATCAGCAAATTTAAGACAATTGCCGGAAGAAAGGCAAGGTATTTCAAGACGTAGTTTTGAGAGTTTTTCAATAGTATTTGGTAGCTCACTTTCAGTAAAAGGCTGTGCCTTAACAGCAAAGATTTCATCACCTAAACCACGGATTTCAATACCGTCAAATCCGAGATCCTTAGCCATTGAATAAATATCTGCCCAACTAAAATCTGGACACCCAAGTGTTGAAAAAGCAATTTTCATAAATTAATCTCCTCCTAAAAATTTTAATTTGCTGTTTGACTGTCAATTATAAACTTTATAATCTTTATTTTATTGACTATTATTGTGTCGGCATTGTTCCTAGAACAACAAAAAAGCTCCCATCTCACAGCATTTCTGCTAGAGACGAAAGCTATAGCCTCCGTGGTACCACTCCAATTGGTATTTGCATACCCACTCTGCGTCATCTATCCTAATGGAAAAATGACCTCTCTATATAACGGTGAGAAATCCGTTCATTCCTACTTGCTGAAGCCATATGTATGTGTGGCTACCAGCTTTCAGATGAAAGCTCAAGGGTGAGTTCACAATCTATTCTGTGTGCTGTCTTTCAGCAACCGACAGCTCTCTGAAACACTAGGATATAGCGTGTTTTCCCTATCAATGCATTTAAACGATATTGCCAATATCATAACAAAATACCATTGCTTTGTCAATTGAAATTACTTACAAATCTGCCCAAAACATGCCCACTAGTTTCCATTCAGCCATTTAATATAGCTTATTACCCCAACTTTCCTAGAAAGAAACCAATCTTGATCGGTACAATATGTTTTCATAGGCTGATTATTAACGCTTGAATTAGTTGATGAAAAAAGCTTTAGCAATGAATACAAGGATTTTAGTATTAATGAAATAACAAAGGTAATATCATTTATGTTTACTGTTGTATTTTTACGGGTTATATTTATACAACTTGTTCAGCAAGCTCTAAGTATTTTTGCTGAATAACCGACACGATTCCAGTTTTAGCACACTATTAACCATAGATGGTGAATGTAGAAAAGATTAAAAGTATTCCCTATATTTATTCAGTAAATTTCTCTATTAGCTGAATTTTTAGTCCATTTGGATCTAATATATTGATGAACTTAACGTGCGGATCTGGTCTAAAGGGTCCACTCTCAATCTCAATGCCCATTTTTTCTAAGAATAAAATTTTGTCACTGACAGATTCCACTTCAAATCCTAATGAAATATTTTGCCCAAAATTGACTTCCTTGACTGTCTCATTATATATAAGCTCAATATTTGTTTCCCCATCACCCATAAATACAATCTTTACTCCAGCCTGCGGCTCCAGTCGTCTTACTATAGGAAGACCTATTATGTCCTGATAAAAGCTGATAGACTGTTCTAAATTGTTAACTGTCAATGTACACCAACAAAATTTCATATGCGTATTCCTCCTTAAGTAGTAGTTTAAATTAATTGAAGTGTAGCCATTGCATTTGTTTTTTAGATTTGAGTATTTAGGTTTATTTGCACGACGAACTTCTATTTCTATATGTCAACATAATTGAAACCAGAAGTGTGACAGCCTATTAAGTCTATAATTTACTTTGCAACTTTACACAAAAATTCTCTATGCTGCTAAATTTATTGCAAAATATTCTCTAAAAAAATCCAAACTCATTTTTAAGATGACTAATAAAACATATCAAGGATATAACTGATATTTAACTGTAAAGTAATTTATTCATTTAAAAAGCATTTTGGAATTCAATTTATAGCTTTGAAGGTAACTTAACACTTTACATATCATTCCATATTTAATATATGTATTACTTATACTATATATTCTACCATATTATTTCATTTCTCGGCAACTAATAACATATAAATTATACTTTTTTATTTTTGAATGAATTTTTGAGGCAGTTGGATTCAATATAGATTAATTATTTTATTTGAATATACTTGTAAGTATTTGATAAAAATATAATCAATTGCTATCGTCTGATAATTAATTCAGTAGATTTGTTAGCAGTTGCTACAATGCTTTATTCCCCTTTAATGCACTTAAAATAGTAAAACTTAGCCCGAAAATGTACTTTAACTAAATGTATACTAATTGCGGAGTGATTATTAATGTTCACAGATAAAAGATTAACCAAAGCATATAACAATGCCAAAATAGAGTATTTTGACAATACTTCTAAATATATTTTTTTTAGTGATTTACACAGAGGTGACGACAGTGTGTCAGATGAGTTTTGCAGAAATCAAAGCCTTTTCCTGCATGCTCTTGATTATTACTTCAATCAAGGCTATGTTTACGTTGAGGCAGGAGATGGTGATGAGCTTTGGGAATATCCAAAATTCAAACATATAAGACTTGCCCACAGCGATGTATTTTTAGTTATTAAAAAGTTTTTTGATGCTGATAGGTTAATTTTGCTTTATGGAAACCATAATATATATTTAAAAAATGAAGTCTTTGTCAAAAATAATTATTATACCTATTATGACGAATATAATCAGGATTACCATGAATTTCTTAAGGGAATTGAACCTTATGAAGCATTAGTATTAAAAAACTCATCTACAGGTCAGGAAATTCTGACTGTACACGGTCATCAGGGAGATTTTATTAATGATCAATTTTGGATAATGGCAATGTTTTTTTTGAGATACTTCTGGCGGTTTATGCATGTTGTGGGTTTTCAAAACCCTTCTAGCCCAGCAAGGAATATGTACAAAAGACACAAAATTGAAAAAAATTATAAGAAGTGGATTGAGAGACATGAAATGATGTTAATTTGTGGTCACACTCACAGACCGAAATTTCCAAAAAGCGAGGAGTTGCCATACTTTAATACTGGTTGCGGCATTCATACAAGAGGTATAACAGGTATAGAAATCTTAGATGGCAAAATATTAATGGTAGATTGGAGAATACTAGCTGATAAAGATGGAATTCTTCAGGTTGAAAGACATGTAATGAGAGGTCCTGAGCCAATTGAGAACTTTGACTTTAAAAATAATGATTTTGTTAATTGATTAATACTAAATGCTTAGCTGGAAATTTGGGTTATTATAAGTAGGGTTGATTAGTAATTTCCAAAGCAGATACAGAACGTATTTTGTTATATAATGTCGCAATATAAATTTCCAACACAATTTACAGCATTTTTTAAGCTTTTTTCTTAAATCTGACAATAACACATCTAGAACAAATCATAAGTAAATGGTATAATTAATACAACTATATAAACGAAAGAAGATAATGATGAATAAAAGTTTTAGTGAATTGGGCATTTTGCCCCAAATATTAAAAGCCCTAGAAGAAATGGGATTTGAAGAACCTACAGAAGTACAAGGCAAAGCTATACCTCATATTTTAAACAAAGAAGATTTAATCGTAATGTCAAAGACAGGTAGCGGAAAAACTGCTGTTTTTGGTGTCCCAATGCTACAGCTGACCGATTGCAAGGCATTAGAACCCCAAGGACTTATTCTTACTCCCACGAGAGAATTAGCTGTACAAATAGACAATGATATTAAGCAATATTCAAAGCATTTGTCTCACAGGACAACAGCAGTATACGGACAGCACAATATTTCTATTGAAATTCAAGCTCTTGCCAAAGGTACTTCTATAGTTACTGGAACTCCCGGTCGTGTATTTGATCACATACAACAAGGTAATTTAAAAACAAAGCATATTGGCTTTTTAGTACTTGACGAAGCTGACAGAATGCTTGATATGGGCTTTTTAGATCAAGTTGTAAAAATTATAAAAACCATCCCAAAAGACAGGGTAACCTTGCTATTTTCAGCAACAATGCCTCCAGAAATGCATAAAATTTGCAGAAACTATATGAAAAATCCTGTGACTATTGAGATTGAATCACAGACTATGACTGTAGATACTATTCGTCAAGTATATTATCGTGTGAATAATAATGAAAAAAACACACAATTAAACCGCTTGCTTATGCTTGAAAGACCTGAGAGCAGTATAATTTTCTGTAATACCCGTTTTGCTGTTGATAGGGTTCAGAGCTTTTTATCACGAAAAGGCTATTCTTGCCAAGCATTACATGGTGATATTCCACAAGCAAGACGTCTTAAAACTATACAGCAGTTCAAGCAGGGTGAATTCCCTTTGTTGGTAGCAACTGATGTTGCAGCTCGTGGTATTCATGTAGAGAGCTTATCGTTAGTTATCAATTATGATGTTCCTATTGATAAGGATAGTTATGTACATAGAATAGGCAGAACTGGCAGAGCTGGAAATGATGGTCGTGCTCTCAGCTTAGTTTCAAGTGACGACATTATGAGTCTCTATGAAATTGAAGAGCATATTGGAGCAATGATTTCCGAGGAGGAATTGCCCTCAGAAGCTGTTCTAGACGAGCAAAAGGCTCAATGTGATGAATGGATTAAAGCAGTTTCACACAAGATTAAAACTGCTCCGCGCATATCTAGTGATTCACGTATCAGAGAAAACCGCAATAAGCCGTTTCGAACTGCATCAGGAGCAAATACAAGGAGTGCTCACAATAAGCCTTCCTACAGTAAAAGCAAACAGCCTTATGATAAGTATAGCAAGACTGAAACTAAAAATTCAACTCAAAATGAGTTTAAAGAACGTCAGAGAGCAGATCGTAAAGCTAATGACAATCAGCGTACCGCTTTTGCTGGCAAGCCAACAGGCACAACCCCTGCAAAGCAATATCCTGCTGATAACAAGATAGCACCTAACAAGGTAATTCACAGCAAAGTGGTCAGCACAAAAGGCTGTAAAGGCACTCCAGACAGTAAAGCTGCTGCTATTTCAAATACCCAGTCAGCACATGTACAATCTACTTCTGCAATGAATACTGGTGTTGCAGACAGCAAAGCATCTAAGACAGCTAAAAAACCTTTACTCAAACGAATTGTGCAGTGCTTGTTTGGGAAGTAGGAAGGTGCAGTCATTTCTCAAAACCAAAACCGAGGAAGTCAAAATGAGCTTCCTCGGTTTTTTGATTTCATTAAATTCTTCTAAATTTTTGGCAGGTGCGGCAATAATAAAATCTTTCTTAGTTTCTTCTTTATTAGTAGTTATGTATACTTTGCTAAAATCATCATTGATTTTTATTGTACCAATCATTTTCAGTATAGGCTCTCCATCAACTACTGTCGTATATGCAAGCGTTCCTCTTCCATTCGTAATGCTTTTATCAAATGTAATAGGTATCAAGTCATATTCTTTAGTAAAATCAAAATTATCTATAACAATTTTGCCTTTGAACACATCATTTTTATATAACTTTCCATCTATTTTTATGTTTACTTGTTCATTAGTTTTAGTATCCACATTATACTGAATTCCTGCATATTCTGCATTTATTTTTGAGGGAATATTCCACCACAAAATTAGTGCTACTCCGCATAAGATTATCACAGATAAAATAATAACAGCTATTTTTTTAATAACAAACACCCCATTTGATGATTAATATAAATCTATTGGTCCATTTGGAATTACAGGATGGACTGAATAAGACTTATTATCCTATATTATATATATTTAAAATCCCACTATAACTGAATTTCCCAATAGTTAATACAATATTTTTATTTATTTGGTATATTTCTAATTTTATTACATTTGTATTATATTATTCCTTATAAAATAGTTCAATTAATTTTTACAGCAATTTAGCATTTCCACGTATTATTTCTATCAATTTTCCAAAATATAAACTACATATGCAATCAACAGCCAAGCAAAAGGAGTAAATAACAATGCTACAATTGAAAGACATCACAAAAAGCTATACCACTGGCGGTTTTACACAGACCGCATTAAATAATGTAAACCTATCCTTCAGAAAAAGCGAATTTGTTGCTATTTTAGGGGCAAGCGGTTCTGGAAAAACTACATGCTTGAATATTATAGGCGGTTTAGACCATTATGATAGCGGTGACTTGATTATAAACGGTAAATCCACCAAATATTTTAAGGATGCCGAATGGGATGCTTACCGCAATAATAGCATTGGGTTCATCTTTCAAAGCTATAATCTTATTACTCATTTGAGCATAATTGATAATGTGGAAATGGGCATGACTCTAAGTGGTGTTTCAGCTAAAAAAAAGCATGAAAAAGCCATTAAGGCTCTTGATAGGGTTGGACTAAAGGAACATATTCACAAAAAACCAAATCAGCTCTCTGGCGGTCAAATGCAGCGAGTCGCTATTGCACGTGCTCTTGCCAACAATCCTGATATAATTTTGGCTGATGAACCAACAGGTGCACTAGATACAACTACCAGTGAGCAAATTATGGAGCTTATAGAAGAAATTGCTCACGACAAGCTTGTGGTAATGGTTACACATAATTCTGAGCTTGCCGAAAAATATGCAGACCGTATTGTTAAATTCAAGGATGGGTATGTGGTGGATGATAGCAATCCTTATGGATCTGTGATTAAAGAGATTGGTTATAAGCTGAAAAAGACAAGTATGAGCTTTTTCACCGCTCTAAAGTTATCAGGTAAAAATATATCTACTAAAATGTGGAGAACTGCTCTTACAGCTTTTGCCTCAAGTATTGGAATTATTGGAATAGCTTTAGTTCTGAGCCTTTCCTCGGGATTTCAGATGCAAATTGACAAGTTTCAAAAGGATGCCTTGTCGGAATTTCCAATTATAATTTCACAGTCTGCAATGAATATGGATGAGGAAAGCATAAACAAAATGAGGGATATGAGGAATACTCAATTAGCCAATAACAAGGAATACACCGATGAAAAAAAGATCTATCTTTATGACCCAGCAGAAACCTCCATTGCCCATACAAACCTTATCACAGAAGAATATCTTGATTATATTAAAGCAATTGATCCCTCTATATGCAACAGCATAGGTTATACAAGATTAGTTGGTATGAATCTGCTTCGCCAAATTAACGGAGAAATAAGACCAGTCTCTATGGCAATTGGCATCAATGTTGCCAGTGGTGGTGAAATGGATATGCAGTCCATGTCCTCAAGCATGACTAACATGACCAGCATGAATGGTGTTGGTCTGACCTCCTACCCCGAAACACTGGGAAAATCAGCAGTATCCTATTTAGAAAAAAATTACGATTTGCTTGCAGGGGAATATCCTTATGATGAAACAGGTCTAGTGCTTGTGGTTGATAATCAGAATCGTGTTAACTACAATGTACTTAAAAATCTTGGTTTTTCTGCTGATAATATTGAAAGCATAGATTTTGTAAAAATAGTAGGAACGGAATTAAAGCTAATAGCCAATGACGACTATTATACTGAAACTGAGCTAGGTAGCTTTATTCCAGATAATAATTATGAAGCTATGTATAATTCAAAAGATAGCATTTCTTTAAAAATAACAGGAATTATCCGTTTAAAGTCAAGCATTTCTCTAGGTGTCCTCGGCAATGGAATTGCCTACAGCGACAAACTGGTTCAGAAAATTACTGACAATGCAAATAGCTCAAAAATTGTCCTTGCTCAGCGTGAAGCAGACTACAATGTTATGACAATGGAGCAGTTGGACGAAGTCTCCAAAAACGCATTTCTCACATATTTTGGAGGTAATCCAACTCCCTTTATGATTTATTTGTATCCCTCCAGCTTTTATGCAAAGGATGAAGTCTTAAACTATCTAAATGCTTACAACACTGGAAAGGCAGAAAAAGACACAATAATTTATACTGACCTTGCAAGCACTATCACTGAAATGACAAGCGGTATTATGGACGCTATTACCTTGGTATTAATAGCCTTTGCAGCTATTTCCCTGATAGTATCACTTATTATGATTGGCATTATCACATATATTTCAGTGCTGGAACGCACAAAGGAAATTGGTGTGCTTCGTGCTCTTGGTGCTAGAAAGAAGGATATCACTCGTGTGTTTAATGCAGAAACCTTTATAATTGGTAGCTGTTCAGGTCTTTTGGGCATTACAATTGCATATTTGTTAACAATACCAGCTAATATTTTAATAGAAAACATGACAGAGCTGCCCAATGTTGCACAATTGAATCCTCTTCATGCACTAGCTTTGGTAGCAATCAGCGTAATACTCACACTTATTGGCGGCTCTATCCCTGCTAAAATAGCTGCTAAAAAAGACCCTGTGGAGGCGTTGAGAACGGAGTAGGTGGTTCATTTCTTACAATTAGGGGTCCAGACTTCAGCGATAAAGTCGCCATCACCTATTGTTTTTACATCTACTCTGCTGTATTATTCCAGCTCTGGTGCTTCTGCATGCTCATAGCCTGTTCACTATAAACTATTTGCATTAGATTTGTAGCTTTCGCCAGAGCCTGTTAAATTATTGAAGCACGAAATAAACTCCCTCTCAACACTAATAAAATCCCGCTGTGCGAAATCATGCACCATAGCCATTTTAGGTACAGTGGCAGTGACTTGTACCTCCATTAATTCCTTAAACTCGCAATATAATAGTGCATCATCAACCTCTGATATTTGCAGTTTCTCAGCCTCAGTTAAATCACCAAGCCCAAACCTGTCATATATTATTCGCTGTAGCTTTGCCTCAATATTAAAATATTCAGACAAATTCTTTTTAACAGGTCTTGTCAAATCAGAAATATAGCTTTCACTGGCATCATGCAGCAAACACCCAAGCTGCACTCTCTGTGAATAGCCTCTCTGCTTTGCTTCGATGCAGCAGCTGACACAATGCTGAGCTACTGAAAAGAAATGCTTGAAATGCCCATTAGCTCTAGTCATTAGCGATAAGGCATGTGCTATATCTATAATGTTTATGTCTTCTTTTATGGGTTCTAGTGGGTAGAACTTGGTTTTTGAATATGTTAGAATGTAGTCTGACATTGGGGGTCTCCTTCACATAAAATATTTATATAATTATTATACCTTTAATGTTATTACAATTCCTAGTTTAAAAATAGCAATAATTTATATTCAAATATCATTTAATCTTGACAACTTCTTATACATTAAATATACTAAAGAAAAAGTTTGATTACGTACGTAGGAGTATTCCATGTCAACTGGATTTAAATATACATTCCCTGCTATCAAGGGATTACAAGCAAAAAGAGAGTATTATGTAGCAATGTGCCCTTTAAAACTAGTGCCAAAACTTTTTCAACATATTGAAGAAGAATTGCCACCAGAATATAGAGCACAGAGAATTATAAACAAAGCTCGAATTCCTGAAATAACTAAATACATTGTTGAAAATCCTCAAGACTATGTTTTTTCATCTCTAACGGCATCTGTAGATGGTGAAATGGAGTTTATTCCTTATTCCAGTGGGAATTTAGGTGAATTAACTATACCTATGGAAGCAAAATTTCTCATAAATGATGGACAACACAGACGTACAGCCATTGAAGAAGCACTAAGAGTAAACTCAAATCTCGAAGACGAAACGATTTCAATAGTTTTCTTTGCAGATAAAGGGCTTAAGAGAAGTCAACAGATGTTTGCTGATTTAAATAAGCATGCTGTTAATACAACAAAGTCAATTGGAATTTTATATGATAATAGAGATCAGCTTTCACAGTTATCAAAAAGAATTATTGATAAAATTCCACTTCTTAAAGGATACACTGATAAAGAAGTTGATAACCTTTCAAAATATTCTCCAAAAATATTTACATTAACGAATCTTCACAGTTCGATTTGTTGTACATTGGGTAAGAAGAAAGGTGCAATTTCTGAATACGAAGAACAATTTATATCCGATTATTGGAAAACCTTATGTTCTATAATTATTGAATGGAAAGAAGTCCAGAACAAATCATTAAGTGCCTCTGAATTAAGAAAGAATTATATACATGCTCATGGAGTCGTTGTTGTTGCATTTGGCTATTTAGGTAATTACTTTTTAACAAATAAGATAAAAAATTATAACAGTATAATTAAAAATCTGAATTCTATTGATTGGAAAAGAAGTAACTTAAAGGACTGGAATGGTAGAACAATTAGTAATGGTAAAATAAATAAGAACACTGCAGCAATAAAACTTACTTGCAATAAAATAAAAGATTTACTAGGTATTAGTCTTACAAAAGAAGAGCTGGAATTAGAAAAAAATTTTATTGACAATTGTGGAGAAAATCTAAATGGCTAATAGTTTTTTTGATGAAAATACAATAGATGATATACTCGATGAAATAGAGATGGTATACCTAAATGACAACCGACCTTGGATTATTGGTTATAGTGGTGGAAAGGATTCTACGACAGTATGTTTGCTTGTTTTTAAAATGCTTTTACGTCTTCCCCCTCAAAAGAGAACAAAAGATGTTTATGTCGTTTCATCAGACACTATGGTAGAAAACCCTATTATTATTGAATATTTAAGAGAAATGTCATTAATCATGGGAAAAAGTGCAGCAGAGCAAAATTTAAATCTTTTCACCCATATGGTTAAACCCCAAATTGAAGATACTTTTTGGACATTAGTAATTGGAAGAGGTTATCCTACTCCAGAACCTCCAGGTTTTAGATGGTGTACTGATCGTTTAAAAATTAACCCATCAAATAAGTTCATTCGTGACACTCTTAAAGATAATGAAGAAGTAATTGTTTTATTAGGTGTTAGAAAAGCTGAAAGTATAGCAAGAGGACGAAGAATTGCAAGCAGAGAAATTGAAGGTAAACTTCTAAATAAACATGAAGTTATCGCTGGAGCATATGTCTATAATCCTATTACGGAATTAACAACAGAAGATGTATGGAAGTTATTATTAGATGATAACGGTTTATCACCATGGGGTACTGATAATAACTATTTGCTTTCCCTGTATAAAAATTCTGATGGCGGTGAATGTCCCTTTACAATTACGACTACACATAAAGAAAAAGATACTCCAACATGTGGAAATACTCGTTTTGGATGTTGGATATGTACTATGGTAAAAGAAGACAAGTCTTTAAAAGGGTTTATTGAAAGTGGCGAAGAATGGTTAATTCCACTCAGTGAATTTAGAGATTGGTTAATAAGTAAAAGAAGCTGTTCAGATTTAAGAGACAGGAAAAGAAGAAATGGTGCTATCTATAAAAAAGGTGACGGAAGCTTTGGATTAGGGCCTTTCCATTTAGATGGCAGAAGGCAAATATTAGAAGAACTTTTGAGAACACAGCTTAAAATAAATGTAGAGTTAATAACAATTGAAGAACTTAAAAAAATAGATGAACTTTGGGACAGTGAAGGTGATTTGTCATGTAGAATGTTAGTTGATACATATAAAAAAATATGTGGTAAAGAACTTCCTTGGGACAAATATAAAAAACCTATATATGAAGATGATTTAATAAGTGAACTTCAGAATTTTTGTAATGAATATGGCGTTCCTTTTGAATTAATGAGCAAGCTCATTATTTCAGTAAATAAAAATAAACACTTAACTAATAAGCCAGTTTTAAGAAAGGATTTCGATAAAATTCTTAATGAAATGTGGCTTCACTATGATAACATGATGGCAGGTATAGAATAATGATAATAAATAGAGTTAAACTTTGTAATTTTGGTTCTTTTGAAAATGAGATTGAATTTAATATTTCGGTTAATGATGAAAATAAAAATGTTATTTTGATTGGCGGAAGAAATGGTTCGGGTAAAACTACTCTTTTTACTGCTATAAAGTTAGCACTTTACGGATATACATCATTTGGGTATCAATCTGCCAACTCAAGCTATTTTTCTGCAATTAAGAAGTTATTAAATAAAAATTCAATTGGAAAAAAAGATGTAAACTCCTATGTCTTTATAGATTTTAATTTAGAGGAAGAAAGAAGTATTGCAAACTACCAGATAATTAGGAAATGGAAATACGAAAACAAAAGATTAAGTGAAGAATATTCAGTATCTAGAGACAGCTCAATTTTAGATGAAGATCAAACTGTAAGTTTTGAAAGTTATTTAAAATCTATAGTTCCTCCCCAACTTTTTGATTTGTTTTTTTTCGACGGAGAAAAAATAAGTGATTTTTTCTTGGAAGGAAATTCAGCAAAAAATCTCAAAGATGCTTTTTTAGTTCTTTGCGGATATGATAGTTTTGATATTATCAGAGCCAATCTTAAAAGAGCTTCACATTTTGATATATCTGATTCATCCGAACAAAAAAACATATATGAAACGCTTTATAATAAACGTATTGACACCTTAAAATCAATTGAATATGAAAACGATAGATTAACTGGAATCGAAAAAGAAATTTCTCAGCTTACTGAACAAAAAATCGAATTAGAAAAATCATTTCGAAAGTCAGGTGGAATGCTCTCAGAAGAGATTATAGAAATTAAAAACAAGATTTTATACGAAGAAAAATTAAGAGAAGAGACTAATAGCTCACTAAAAGACTTTGCTAATGATTTTTTACCATTTTTGATAGTTAATGATTTAGTTTTATCTGTAAATCAACAGGTTAACATGGAAATGGATTATAAAAAATATAAAGTAATAAAAGAGATACTAAGCGAAGACTTTTTGACAACTATTGTTAACGAAGAAATTGAAAGCAATAAAATAAAAATTGAAGATATTAATGGTAATTTTTTCGATAAATTCCCAAAACTACTTTTAAACCGTATAGAACATGGGATTAAGCCTAATTTTGATGTCGATAATTTTGAAGTGATACATTCATTATCTCAAGATGAAGAATTTGAAGTTTTAAGCCTAATTAAACTAATCAATAAACAAGATAATAGTATTGTAACTAAATATAATAAAGAAATAACCTCTTCTATTTCAAGAAGTAATAAACTGAAAAAGAAGCTAGAACAAGCAGAAAATAATGACCAATTATCTATTTATATTGAGAAAATTAAACTAGTTGATGACAATATTAATAAGCTTACTTTTGAGAAAGGAAAAATAACTGATTACATATCTAATCTTGAAAAATCTGTTTGTGAAATAGATACTAAACTTTCTAAAGCTAAAGAAAATTTAACAAAATCACGAAAGGAAAACTCCATCATCAAGCTCGCTGAAAATGCTTCAAAAATGATGGAAAACTTTATACCTGTTTTAGTTAACAAAAAGCTTGGATTACTCAAAGAGAATTTTTTACAGATGTTTAAATGTTTAATTGAGAAACCTAATTTTATTGATGATATAGATATTGATAGCAACTTCAATATTACTCTTTATCGTTTTGGAATTATTACTAAAAGCGAACTTGAAACTATGATATCTAAATTTGGAATTGAAGGTCTTTTAAACCATCTAGGTGAAAAAAGTATTGATGTCTTATTAAAAGAATTTGGTGCTTCTAAAAAAGAAGAATTAGAGAGTGCTATAAAGACTTTTAAAATAGGTGATTTTATTCCAATTACCATTCCTTTAAAAGTTGATGTAAATGGATTTTCTAAAGGAGAACAGCAAATATTTATCATGTCATTATATTGGGCACTTATTAAGCTTTCAATTAATAAGATACCATTTATTATTGATACACCTTATGCCAGAATAGATGCCTTACACAGAAAAAATATTACTACGGAGTTTTTCCCTAGTCTTAGCAATCAGGTACTTATTTTATCAACTGATGAAGAAATCGACAATCAGTACTATAAGCTTATAAAACCACATACTGCGCATGAATATACTATTGAATATTCAAATTCTTATAAAAGAACTATTGTTAAAGACAAGTATTTTTTCGAGGTGACATTATGATTTTTAGACTTAAAACATCAAAAAAAACTATGGAATTAATTCAAGAGTTACAAAACAAGACAAACTTAAAGCCTTTTGCTTTAGCAAAATTGGCTATAGCATTGTCACTAAAAAAGGATTTAGAATCATTGAGATTTAACACTGATAGTAATGGGTTAGAATTTCACAAGCAGACAATTACAGGTCAATACGATGTTATGTATAAGTGCCTAATTGAACAACACTGTCAAAAGCATTTACAAGAGGATGAATATTTTCCAACTTACTTAAAAGCGCACATAGATAGAGGAGCTATATTACTCCATAATGAGTTTAAGTATTCAAATGACTTAATATCTTATCTTGCAGGATTGGAGGAAAAAGCAATATGATATATCTTGATAATAGTGCAACAACACCTATTGATCTTGAGGTAAAAGAAGCTATGCTCCCATACTTGTCCGAAGAATTCGGGAATCCCTCAAGTAAGTATTATACACTTGCAGAAAATGCCAAAAAAGCAGTTGAAGAAAGTCGTGAAAAATTAGCTGCATTAATTAATGCAGAACCTGATGAGATTATTTTTACAAGCTGTGCATCTGAAAGTAACAATCTAATTATAAAAGGTGTTTCAGACTATAAGAAATACATTGAGAATAAAGGTAACCATATCATTACCTCAAAAGTTGAGCACAAATCAGTGCTCCAGACTTGTAAGTTCCTTGACGGCAGTGAAAATGCAACAATGAATGTTGAAAGGAACAGATTTAAGCCTAGAAATGTCGTTGAAAAGAAAATAGATAGAGGCTTTGAAGTAAGTTTTCTTCCTGTAAATGAGTATGGACAAGTAGAAAGCGGTATATTGGAAAGTACTATAAAAGATACTACCACTCTATGTTCTATATTATGGGGTAATAATGAAATTGGAACACTTAATAGAATTAGTGAACTAGCATCATTATGCAAATCAAGAGGAGTCTTATTCCACTCCGATGCTACTCAAGTATTAGGTAAGGTAAATATTGATGTTAAACAAGTTCCAGTGGACTTTCTTTCTTTTTCTGCTCATAAGATATATGGACCAAAAGGAATAGGTGCATGTTATATTCAGAAAGGCAAGTATTCTAAGCCTTCTCTAACCTCATTGATTCATGGTGGTAGCCAAGAATTTGGATATAGAGCTGGGACGCTTGCAGTGCATAATATTGTTGGTTTTGGAAAAGCTGCCGAGATTGCTAAAAGAGATATGAATAAATATGTACCAATAATTCTTGAACAAGAGAAATTACTTCAGGAGGAACTTACAAAAACCATTCCGGATATTAAATTTAATGGACATCCAACTGAAAAAATCCCCGGTGTGTTAAGTATAACACTCCCAGGGATTAATAATGAATTGTTAATTAAAAAGCTCAAAGATCAAGTTGCGATATCTACGGGTTCTGCTTGTTCTGCGGATGAGCCGTCTTATGTGCTTGAGGCTATTGGGAAACTGAATATATCAAGGAATACAATAAGGTTATCTTTATCAAAAACTTCTAAAATATCTGATATTATAACTATTATAAGCCTATTAGTTAAATGAATGAATTTCCATAAAGTATGGAAAATACTTATAAAGTTTAACATAATTAGCAATGTCTTTTTCCGAAATGCAAGGGACATCAATTTCAGATAAATCTTTGCATGGAAGTTTTTTATTTATACTGCTAATTTCTTTAAATGTTAAGCAAGGCATTTCAATATTATATGGCTTGTCCTTTTCACTAAAAGTGACAAAACTTAAATTGTCAAAAGAACATTTATTAAATTTAGACCTATCTTTTTCTTGTAAAATAACCCCTCCTAGAGTCATCATAGGTGCTCCATCTTTATATGTAAAATAGAATAGCTGCTCATATGAATATTTCATGTCCTTCTCAATTCCTGCATTTCTCTCCGAGAGAGTTTTTAAAATAACTTCATTTACCATATTTCTTATTACACTATGACTATTTTTTTGGGTTAAGTCCTTTTCCGAAACATGCAAAGGCACTCTATTTCCGAAACTCTCTCTTAAATATTTTAATCGTTCTCCTTCTTTACCAATACTTTTGTTAAATGTTAATATAAATGCACTTCCTGATGAAATGTTTGACAGTATATACTCTAAGTCTTCTAACATATATGATTGGAAACATTCATCGTAATCTAGCCATATGATATCATTGTCGTTCTCTCCCCAGCTAAGTGATGTTAGAACATCACTTGAAGAACCAAATTCGATTTTTATGCAGTTTAATGGGTTATTAAATTCATATCTACCAGCTTTAGATATATCAGATTCTATACTAATCATATTAGAAATACCAAGTTCCTTATGAAATAAAAGAAAATCCGAAAAATAAATAGCTCCAAATCCAATGTATCTATATTTATCCAAGGAAACAAATTCTCTCAGTCTTTGTAATGATTCGCAAATCATTTTTCTTTCTATACATTTTGAAGGTCTAATAGAGTAATTAATTTTCTCGCTACTACCGCCCATTATTCTTCACTCTCCATTTTAAGAAAGTAGTCAAAAGTTTTTTCTCCAACATCTTTATTACTCGTAATTCCTAATAAATCTTTAACTTTTTCAACTTCATTTTTAGGTTTTTTATATGATATAGTTACATCCGATGTATAAGTCCTTGAAGACTTCGATAGAAATGTTGCACTTATTTTATTACTAAGCATGCCTAAGTTTATTTTTGCTACGTTTATTGAACTTATTTGTATTTTTTCACAGCTATCAATAAATTCTTCAATATCCTCTCTTTCAGCTTCATCATTAATCTTTTTAATTTTTGATAATACATCCTTTACAGATCTAAACATATTTTTCATTTTAACTTTAGCATTAATAAATACAGGAGATGAAGCATCTACACCAGTTTTTGTAGTGTTCCATGGTAATAATGCAGAATCCTTTGCATCAAAAAATACAAACCCCCTAAATCTCGCATAAGTTGGATGAAATTTCGGTGTATTTTCATCCCATCCTGTAATTGTAGATTGATCAGAAGCCAAAATTAACCTTCCATTACAATAAATATACCAACCCGCAGCATCTGGATCGCCAGTTTTTCCTATACCAGCTAATATTCTTATTTTTACACCATTAATACTATATTCTTCATATGCAGGTCTAAGGCTATCAGAGTTATATAATTCTATTACATTTGAATCAATATTTACACTATTAAGTGATATTTTTAACCCCTTTTCAATACCTAGAGATACATAATTTTGGATATGCTTTTTTAGTTCTTGTTTAAAAAAGTCTAATTTAAAGTCATCCATAATTCCCTCATATAAATTGGTCACTTTAATCTTTGTGCCACATTCATCTTGAATATTATTACAGTTTTCATCTATATCATAAAATTTAAAATTCCATTGTTTATCATCGGAAGCCCACTCATTCACATCTAACTGTACTTTAAAAATCGAGTTCTTAGTTTTTGATTCGATTATAAAGTATTTACCTATTTTAAATAATGCTCTCTTCATACCGATACCAAATATACCTGTAGAAAAGTCTATATTATTTTCTGCATTTTTAGGTCTTCCAAATCTAAATGCATAATTCTCAGCAATTTGTATTGATATTCCACCACAATTATCTTCAATACAAAATTCCTTTTCAGAGATATTAATTTTTACCCAAAGACCGGTGAAGTCACCTTCTGGTCTTATCTTTGTCGCTCCATCAATGCAGTTATCTACTAGTTCTAATATTGCATATTTTAGATCAATGTCTCTTGTTATCATATAGATAAAAAAGTCTTTTGTTGGGTTTGCATTTATTATTTTATTATTGGTACTCATGGTTCCCTCCTGTAAAAGAAAAATTTATATGCAATTTGTAATTAGCCCTTCTAATAATTTTTTTATTTGACTAATACTTTTATAATCTAAAGTATTAGTTATTTCGATTTGTTTTCTGCTTTTATTATAAGATTTGATTGTCGAAAGAAACTGCCCTTCTTTATCCAAAAAAATACTTTTATAAGTATTACTCCTATCAAATTTAATATATAAGCTCTTTTCTTTATCATTATATTCAAGCCTGAAAAGAAAAATTTTTAATTCGTTATCTGACTTTTTATAAAAATGAATGTTACTTTGAAGACCAAATACAAAAAACTTATCATTATAAATATTTTCAAATAACCATATTACAAAATCTAAGGCAAGTTGATCATTTCTTAATCTATTTAAAAACTCCTTCAGCTTTTTACCTGTAATTTCTGAGCGATGTTCACCTACAGAACCCCAATTTATTTCTGTATAATCTTCATATGTTGTTGTATTACTTACACTTATATAAACTTCAATGTTTTCAAGTTTCTCAAGAAATACCTGCTTAGATGTAATTTTTGCATAATTAAAAAATATTTTAAAGTATTCTTTAACATATTGATTTTGCATAAATGATTGTTCTGAGTATTCATTTTCAGTTTGTTCTTTTTTATCATGAAAAAAAGAATAAAAACTAAGCAAAGTATTTTTACAGTTATCTACTTTCGATAAATATTTTTTGTAATATTCTTGTTCTACATCACGTATAAATCCTAATATGCTTAGGATATCAATGTTTATATTTTTTATGATATTTTCATTGTTATTAAATTTGAAAAAAATAAAAATGTAATTTAAGAATAATAAGTTTAATGTTCTTTTAATTTTTCTTGGATTTAATTCTGCTTTAACAATTAGATTAGAAATCAATTTTATACTTACATTTTCATTAAACTTTTTACTCAAATCTTCAGCAATTATTACCCTAGAAGTAGAATTTCGATTCTTTTTAAATAGGACGCAATCTATATACGACTCAATACTTTCATTATTAAGCGGAGGAATACCAAATGGGACTTGAATGATTTTCTCTAAATACTCTCTAGCAAATTCTCTTAAGTTTCTTTTATAATTGTTTTTTTCATTATTACCATCTTCAGACTTTTCTGTAAATTCAATAAATTCTTTGTATTTTATTGAGAGTGCATTCTCAAGATAATCTTTATCACAACCTAAGAAAAAAATACAATTTTTTGAGTCAAGAACCAATTTAATTGATTCAATTACTTCCATAACTTTATCCGAACGACATCTATCTAAGTCATCTATAAAAACAACTATTTTTCTATTTTCAAAAATTTCACTATTTAAAATACTTTTTATAATTTCTTTCATCGAAAAATTTTCCGAAATAAAATCATCAATTATGGTTTTTTTTGCTTGAAAGCTAAGTTTACTGAGGTCGTAATCTGCTTTGAAAATCCCCGCATTTGCAGATAGCTTTAATGGTCTTAATAATGATTTAAAAACTCTTGTAATATAGTCATCTTCACCCTTTTCTTGACTACTCAATTCTACTTTTGCCACTTCATAAAGCTTTGCTAAAAAGATTGAAATAAAATTTTGATCACTTCCATACTCCCACGGATTAAGTTCTAATGTAAAAAAACTATTTGTTCCATTTTTGTTTTTGGCGTCATCAAGTTTCTTCTTTATCAAGTACATAAAAGTTGATTTTCCTACACCCCATTTGCCATGGATGCCAAAAACAACTGGTAAACTCATAAGACTGCTATGGTTACAGATTAGGTACTCAAAAGCCTCAATATAAGGAAGATATCCCAAATAGTCATTGTCGCTTACACAGTCATTTATAAAATTATTAGAATTCATTTATTATGCCTTCCTTTTCAATTCTCTAGTAATTAATTTAAACAATCTAATCTTTCAGTTCCCAAAACGCCTTATCTCTTATATGTAAAGGCTTACTTTCATTACCTAAAGCAACAATACTGTGATGTTTTTCAAGTTTTTTAATCCTATTAATGACATTGTCCTCCTCAGCTTTTGATTGCGTATTAAATATAAACTTAACATCCTTACCAGTCATATCAGGTACTTTGTGAACTACCCATGTTCCTATATAATTTGCATATTCGTTATCCGCAGTAGAGAAATGGCTAAGGAATTGAGTTGACAAAATAGTTCCAACACCAAACTCTCTACCTTCTTTGAGTATCTTTTTTATTGACTTAAAATCCTTACTTAAAAAATTATCTGCTTCATCAACCAATACAATCTTTGTCATTTCTCTATAATTGCCATTAAAAGTGCTATGTCCTGCCATTTGCATTTGACTATAAAAGATATCTAGCGTTATTGCTACAACAAGATTTTGAATACCTTCATCCATTCCTGATAAATTAATAACTGTAACACCATCAATAATATCAAAAAGAGCTTTTGTTTTAGATGAATCAGGCTCAAATATTTCAAAATCAACTAAATTTGTAAACGCTGCATAAAGGCTGTCTTCCTTTAAGTCTTCTCGATTAATATAGTTTTTATAGACATCATCTATTGTTGGAGCCAATTTACTCCATGTTGTTGGATCATTTTTGCTTATTCCTCTTTTTTCATATGTCTCCATTATAATATCTTTCAGTAGAGTTTCTTGCTTTATTCCAAGGTTAAAAGCTTTAGATATAGTTTCCTTAAGACTATTTGCTGTATGCAATGGTAACAAATTCTTTGTAGTATCAGTTATAAATAGTGACAATGGATTATATGGTAAATGATACAGGTCATATACTTTAGCATTAGTTACTTCTGTAAATTCCTGTTTGATGTAATCACCTTTATAATCAAATATAAGTACACCAACTTTTGTTCCATTAACATTACTTTTATAGCTTTTGGTTAACTGAGTAATAACTGACTTTGTAAATTGGGTCTTACCTGTTCCCATTGTTCCAATTATTCCAGTATTAGTATGATGTGTTTTTGTTGTATCTGTTGGATACCAATAAATATCCTTGCCATTGTCAGTATTATGTCCGAACAAAATTTTCATAGGTTCATTTAAGCCCTCTTCAGCAATATCAAATTTTTCATTTGCCTCTTTATATGCAGCAACCTCTCCTATTGAAGTACTTTCATCATTATGCGAAGCATACACCTTTTCATTATTTGTAATGCCACTATAAACGTAATACAGCAAATTTTCCTTTACTATATCTGTATTTCCATTTATTAATGAAGCCTTTAAATCATTAATGTCCTTAACAGCATATTCATATCCATTTTCCTCTAAAAACTCAATATGTAATATATCATCCTCTTTTTTAGCTTCTTTAAAATAGATATCCTTTTTAAAAGAAATAATTGCACCTTTTCCTATAATATCATCTAAAGTATTACTTATTTCAAATTCATCATTTATTAATTTTGTACGTACATCACTATTTATAATTTTATCCCAGTTTTGTTGTGGCCAAATGTCATATAATTTCATCTTTTCAGCACTAATTATTGCTAAATGAATTATAAAGTTTCTATACATCCAATTTGAAAATTCTCTTTGTTCTACTCCATCTACAATTGTAGTTTTGGATAAATACTGGTCTAAAAGCTCTCTTGTATTAGTAATCTGCTCCTTAGCTTTTTGTAATACAGATCCAACATTATTCCCTATTTTAACTTCAGCTGGGTAAAAATAAACGTTAATTGAAGATTCAACTTCTTCGATGCCAATAAAAAGAATATCATCGCAAAAGGCTCCTTGTTTTCCCAGATTTTTAGCTGAAAATAGTCCTTCACTACTTTTCAAGCCAGTTCCACCAGATACTCTTAGTATTTCTTCTAAAGAAACAGGAATCCATATAATATTTTCATGATATAAATATGCTAGACACACTTTAATTGCTGATAATATACTTAGTTTTTCACGCGGAAATTGCCTGTCATTTGATATCAATCTTAATAGCCAATCACCATTAACAGCATTAAACATATTTATTAAAGCTGGAGAATGCCTTTCTACATCTGATATATTCTTATTTCTTAAAAATTCCTCAAGTATTACTTGATATTGCTTTGATTTTCTAGTTACAGTTATTGCATCGTATCCACTTGATGAACTATATTGATCACTATAATGAATAATTATTAAATCTTTAGCATAAGCATCATTCTTAAAAAAGTTTAAGTCTACTTTTGGATTGATAAATGTTACCCAATGCGCAGAATCATAGATTTTATTTAAATACTCTTTATTTTCATTAGATATTGCAGTATTAATTCCTTCCTCACAGTTATATGGATATAATCCACCCGCTGTTCTGGCTAATGCATTAATATTTTTCGCTACGGTAATAAGTTCATTATCATTATCTATAAATTTAGTCCCGAAGCCTGTTCTGTAAAAGCTTCCAGTATATACTGATGGAATTCCAGATAATAAGCCATTCATTGATATTCCAGTACTTATTTCATTCATATTGCTATATGTCGAGTTTTGAAATTGATCTAATTGGTAAAAAGCAATATGACAATATTTATACTCTTTTGTTCCCGTTTCCATCATGTAAAAATGTACTTTGTCCCTAAAAATATTTAATATTTCTTCTTCGTTATATTCTTCTAAATAAAGGTTCACTCCAAAGTCATCCTTAATATGTCCTGCATCTTCATAGAAAGAGATTTCTTCAAATGCGTTTATTGTGTTTACATCATTATAAATATATAATTCCAATGGTAATAAATCATTATTATTTAAATTCTTTTTTAAAAATTTTAAATAATATTCGAAAACTCCTTGTAATACTTCCTTACAATCGCCAAGATTAATAATATTTATTTTCATAGGGCTGTTTTTAGATAAAGAAAATAAATAAGAGAAGTGATCTATAAATTCCTCAATTTTTTCCCGTACTAATTTTGATATGAAATCTCTAGAGCCTTTATATCGAGTAGTATTATCACTAACATAGTAACCCCATTCAGGTGAATGAGACTGATATATAGCCTTGTACAATTTATCTTTTTCTTTATACATGTATGGCAATAAATTTATTGGATTTAGTTGCTTTAATATCTCTTCAGAAATAATAGCATTACCAACCTCTTCATTTAATAATAATTGATATGCAATATTTAGAGGATGCAACGGAGATAAAAATATTTCTTTCTCATCAATAGTTCTTTGTACTGTACCAAGTTTTATTAAATCTATCTGTTCTGGAGATAAACCTTTACCATTCTCAAGTTCCCCCATAACCCTTATATATTGAGAAATATATGCTTTAGCAATATCAAATAGTTCACTGCTCATATAAGTTAAACTAGGTAAACAATTATTAGTTCTATAATAATTAATTAAATTTCTGTACGATGTTTCAAGTTCTATATCAACCTTTATTTTCTCAGGGATAATCCCTTCAAATGTTTCATAAAAAAATAGTTCTCCAGATTCAATCAGTGCCTTTTCTTTTTCTATATTTTTTCTAAATTCCTCTTTAGCAAAGTATTCTCTAGTCCCTTGAACTATTTTATTATCTCCTTTATACTCAAAATTCTCTTGATTTTCTCTTTTTAGTTTCCAAATGGAAGTACCTGTAATTAATATCGGTTTAACATACTCATCATATATTGCAATAGGTATAAATGTATTCATATATTTGATATTTACATTTATGAATTCAAAATCATCTTCAGATATATTTAGCTGCTTTACTAACTCTAATTTTTGTTCTTCGTCAGATACTTCATAAGAGTTATTTTCAGCAGTTATTTTTTCGTTCAATTCATTTACACCAGATGGATTTATAATCAATTTATCATCATCAATTCTAACAACAATAGACTTGTTCTTAAAATTTATACTATATCTGGTTTTAATGTTCTCTAAAACTCCTTGATTACACTCTACTGTAGCTATCCTAAACTCATATTTTGTATTATCATCTTTATATGTAATTCTGCTAAAGCCAGTATTTCCGACAGCATGTGTAATAGAAATCTGTAATTTTTTCCCGCTTGCCCCTGCACTTGCTTCAGATTTATTTTCTACTATTACATTCTGATTAGTTAAATGCTTATCAAAGGAAAACTCCAATAAAATATTTTTTTGATAATTATTATTAAAAATAATAATATTTCTTATTCTTGATTTTGCCTTTGAATCACCTTCTGCTCTTTCCCAAAAACAAAGTCCTTCCTCAGTTTGTTTTTTTGTTGATTCAATATATTTTAATGGTTGAATAGTCATTTTTTCATTTTCAAATGATTTTATATCCTTATATTCAACATTTCTCCAATGTTTATCACATAACTTTTCCAATCCTTTATGTTCGAAATCTTTTTCTAAGTCTATTTCAGGATTACCGTATTTATGTGAAATATCAATTTTTGAAAACAGCCTAAAATTATCTTTTAAGCGGTCTTTAATTTTATTAGTTCCAACAGATAAAATCTCCGAATCGTAAAACAAATTAAATTTCTTATATTGTTCCTTTTCAATTATAGACTCATTTAATACCTCAATTATTTCTTCATATTCAAAAACAGATGACTGATCTTGAAAAATTTCGTCTGTCTTTCTTTCAAGAACATATTTAATTATTTCTCTATCAGCAATTGATAATTTTGAATTCTCAATTCTAGTTTTAATATCTTTGACTATTGTTTTTGAGTGAAGAGGCATACCTTCTTTGTGAAAACTTTCTGCACCTTTTAGTAGACTGTCTAAGTCTGAATTATGTATGAAAAGTATGGCTGTATTCCTAAACTCATCATTATCTACAGTTCCTACCATATTCCTTAGATAAGTTAGAAAGTCTGGTTTCACTTGATTTATCGTAGCAGCAACAATTACTCTTATGTTTGATATATTTAAACAAAAAGTACTATATTGGGTAATAAAAAATGGTTCTGCTATAGTCTCTAATTTTAAACTATCATATAACGCTAATAACTGTTCTTCCTTTTCAAGTCTAATTGAGAATTTATCCCCATTATCAATTTGTCTTTCAACAAAACATTCTATGATTTGTTTCGATATATAACTATAAAATTGCTTTGACATATTGAGCATCCCCACTATCACTTTTTTTCTCTAATAAATTTAATTTTTCAAACATTTTCATTATAGCTTCTTTTGTGTTCCTATCAAAAAACAAACCTCTTTTTTCAAATTCTAAAAATAAGGTTTTAACTCCAATTTTATCCCTGCCTTTAATACATAACCTTGTAATTAGAATTAAATAATCTTGTGATAAGTTTAATGTATACCCTAATGGTCCATGGCGTTTTAAAAAATATTTCTTGCAAAATTCTAGAAACCATAAATAATACCTTTTTCTCAATATATGTCTATTTTTTTCTGATTGTAAGAATTGAAATTCAATCCTACGAAATAACTCATAAACTTTTTTGAGACATTCATCGTTAGTTGTTGGTATAAAATTAAATAAGTCCCAATCTACATCTTGAATATGGCTAACATACAAATCAATTAATACTTCTAAATCATTATTCAATGCTTCTTTTTCTACTTCATTCATTTTATTTGTAATGTTTTTTAAATCTACATAAGTAAATTTTTTATTATCGTTCACTAGATTATGGTTTAAAAATTCAAGACATATTGCATGTGAAAATAGGTTTTCAATTTTGTCAGAAAGGTAAGATTCCCAACCAGTACTATAGCTTGTCCTGCTTTTTGATACTCTTTCACTTTCAAGATGAAAATATAAAGGGTCTGGTTTTGTTATATCTGCATCAAACATCTTATTTATTTTTAGGGTCAACTGTGAGACATAAAAAAAATAGTAATATTTTAAGACACGCTCAAGTTCTTCTACATAAAACTTTTCATTGCTAAACATATATTCAAAATCTTCAGTAAAAACTTGTTTAACAAACGGAACATAATTTACATAAGCTTCTTTATTTACTTTAAAATCATCATTTAGTTTGGGTAAACTATCAATAACCAATCTAAGCAATAAATTCTTAGGTTTATTACCATACATATTATCTACTTTTTCTTTTAATATATCATCAAATAAAACACTATGTAATAATCTTGATATTTTACTTTCCTTATCGTTTTTATCATTTTGTTTGATTTTATAATTAAAAATAATCGGATGAAATACAGTTATATCACCATTTTTATTGAATAACACCTCAGTAAAAATATTTTTTATAATCTCAATGTCACATTCATTAACCTCTACTCTATCAATAATTAATTTACATAGAGAGTTTATATTAAAGTCCATTTTATAATTCTTACCTGATATTAGCCTAGAGAAATCTCCAGCTATACCCTCTAAACTTGTTGAATTATCATCAAATTTTTTCGTTGTATAAGGTAATAGTTTGAATTTTCTACCAGTATTTTGTTGCAATCTAAATTTTGAATCTGTACTTTCTTTAAAAACAAAGTCTTTTTTTATTTCTTCTATATCTAATCTGTATTCCATCCCTATATCCTTTCAAAACTATACTGATCAAATTCATTGTCATATATAAGTTTATATTCTTGTGCATCACCAGTTTTTTCTGCAATTAATAGCTCCCTATTTTGTTGTCCGAGTTCAAGTACTTTATCTACAAAAGTTGCAAAGCTTATATAATTACTTCTATCTTTTTTATTAGGTCTATATCCATTCTTTATGTCCATTAGCAGACAATATAAAGGATAATCAATGTCTAATGGATACGCATTATCATCACCATCAACTTTAAAATTAAGTATAAAGTTTGTAATAAATTTATTTAGATTTAAATTATCTCTTTTTATAAGCTCACCTGTATATGTAGTTAAATTTAGCTTTTGGCTTATTTTGTATCTTAATTTATTTTTTCCAATAAATAGATTAATGTAATCTTTTTCATTATCACCATTCCATTTATAAATAGCCTCCTTTATATCGAAATAAAGGTTTTTAATTTTAGCTTTATCACCGACATTATAATAATATAGATATCTCATATATTGTTCATATAAAGTGTCTTTGTAGTCTAATATCTCTGTTTTAGGACTAAACAAATATAATCTAAAAAACAATTTAACTAACTCTTCTTTTTGTTCTTCGGAGTCTAGAAACACACTCTCTGCAGCCAGTGCCGCATTAAAGTGTGGGTAATCCAACATTTCAATATGATCATTGTATAGAAATACAATATTTTTAATTGTATTAAACTTTATAATTATTTGATCTCTATTTTCACAACGAAGGCTAACTGGATCTAATTTTGATATAGTCTTAAAAATAGGTGACAAATCTTCATGTTCAAAAATCAAATTGGGGATTAAAAACTTAATATGATCACTAAAGACTAAACTATTTATTACTTTTTTTATCTCCTTTGCCGCTAAGGTATCAATATAATTACTTACTATAATGTCATATATAAAATTGAGTAATTCTCTTGTCGATAAAATCAACTTGTACTTAATCATTGCTTCAATTAGGATACTTATTATTCTTTCTTGAGTAGTTTTTTTCGCTAAAAGTTCATAATTTAATTTAACAGGGCAATCATTAGCACAGCTACAATGTTGTAAACATGATGATGAATACTCTTTATAGAAAGGATTATTAATATCTTGTCTCGTAATTTTATTCAAAATTTCAGACATATACTCCGATTTTGGTCCATCTGGAGTAAGCGTATACATATGGTAATCACTAAAATTAATGTAATGAAAATTACTATTAAAATCAAAACTATTATCTTCGTTTATAATACTACTTACTAGAATTTCTTTATCATAAACAAATTGAGCTAATTTACTATATCGTTTACCATATTCAGATTCGATGAAGTTATTTAATGTTCCTAAATTAATAGCCAAAATAAGTTTGCTACCAGAAGAATTATTTAAATTTTCATCAGAAAAGCTACTCAATTCATCGTTTAATGTATCCATTGAAGTTTTTTGCGGTTCGAAACTTTCAGTAGCATCATTATGTATCTTAAATGTATTTATGAGTTGTGGATACTTCTTTTTTAGATATGATATGAGGTGTGATTTTCCATCACCTACTCCGCCACATACTAGAATAAGCTGAGAAGTAGTCGAATTTGATGCCTTCTCTATTAGTTCTAACAACTCATCTTCTGCTCTTCTTTTAACATGCATATATTGCTTAAACTCACTAAACGATTCAATGTTTTCAACAGCCTCTTTCGAGGACTCCTTAAGTCTTCTTAATTCTTCAATAAAACATGTTTTAATATCGTTCAAAATACGCAACCCCTACTCACGAAAGTTATTAATATAAATTTTTTATTCCATAAAATCACCTAGAATTAATACATTGCTAATAAATATTTATATCTACACAAATCATTATTAAACTTTTATATTCTAAATATATTTCATAATTATAAAATATGCTTCTTGATTAATCTTCTCTGGACACTTGATATATTCTTCAACTACTTCCTTATCCAAAGAGCTTACATTTTTTAACCCTGTACGACCTGAGCTAATAACCTCTTCATCTAAAGCCTGCATATTACCAAATTTCATTTCTATGCCAGTTATATTTCTAAATCTATCATTTATGCATATTTTCAACATTTCCGCTCTTTTTCGTAACAACTTACTTATAAACTTAATGCTTCTTTGCTGTTCTAACTTTGAAAGACTTTTTGTTCTATAATATTCACATACAAGTAATATAGTTTCCTCTTTATCCCATGAATTTTGTTTACTTCTCTCAGAAATATTTGTCATTACTTATCCTCTTATTATTTAGGCTATAACCATTAACACTACCAAATATTATAATTATACAGTATTTTATACCAATTTCTATTGTATTTTCCATTTTGGAAACATAATCCCCACTTTTTACTTATGGTAAATTTTACTTTTAAGCTAGTTTTAGTAATTATTTATAATTTAGCACTCTCACCATACAAAAAAACCCACCTCAAAGCAACAAACACCACTTTAAGCTGGATTTTCAATAAACATTAAGTTAATCCATTCATAATAAGAACTACAGTCTTACCAAGAACCTAACTAATCAAATTCCTGATACCACGTTTTTTTCTCCATTAGTTCTTCTATTGCCATTTCAATTCGCTTATCTCTATCAGATAGCCCAAGAATCAAGGATATTGGATATTCATATCCATTTTCCGCAAGCAATGTAATATCGTATCGCTTTGCAAAAATATAACATTGTTTTGTTATATTGCAAATTAAAATGTTATATTTGTTTTTATATAAAACTTAAAGCTCTAGCTGTGTATCTAAAAAATAATAGCCCACACAACAATTGCACAGGCAGTCAATACTAAATTCAATGATTCATGAGTTTTGTGTGGTATATACTTTATTTCAAATCATCCATTTCCTTGATGTTTTCTATCATAATAATCAATTCTTCAACTACTTTGTCAACAGATTGATTATTCATGAAATATTTATTTTTAATTTCTTTAAAAGTCCTTTTTGTATATACAATATCTTCATGTATGTCTTTAATATAACTCTCCCTATGCTGTTCCTTATATTCATCATCTTTATATATATTGTCATCCTCATCAGAAAAAACCAGTCTTTGGAATATATGTTCTTCTGAATCCTGTAATTCAATGGCAATTACATGTTTCAGATTTATTAATGGATTAAAAAATCTTGAATAATAGATAGGACTTACTGCAACAACTATATTTTCAGTATTTTCTTTAATCAAATCGCTTAAAATTTTACCCTTTAGTTTATGCCTTTCATATGAATTAGGATAATCTTTCATAAATTTTTCCAAAGTAGTTTTTAGTCTATGTTTAATTACTTCATCCAAATCATAAAAAGAATAGTTCAGTTTCTTAGCAAGTTTCTCACCTGTTACAGTTTTACCCACATTAGATATACCAAAAATTAATATTACCATTTTATTTATCCGCCTTTAAATTACCATCAATTTTTTATATTTACCATAAAAAGCACCAAACCTCTTCGTCTGATACTTTTAAACCATATTTTTGTTATCATACTTGTTATATTTGCTGTATTTGATGTTATCAATTCTGTTTAAGTATTATAGCGATATATTTATCAAGCTGTGCTTCTTCAAATTCCGCAAGCATATTTGTAAAATCATCCAGAATACCTTGAGCTGCATATTTGTCTAATGCATTATAACGCCTAGATTCAAAATGAAATTTTTCGATTGTAGAAAAATTTCATTACATCAGCGGCGTTTCATCGAGGCGAGAGATATTCTTACCGCCTGATAACCCAAAGTGCTACCCGCCACTTATAGAAGTGGGGGACATTTTCTTGCCTCGTTATAATAATCCAATCGGTTTTCTTTTGCTATAGAAATGGGTAAAAAACCATAGCTCATCAGTTGATAGTTCATAATCAGTCTTGATGTCCTACCATTACCATCCTGAAAGGGATGAATTCTAACAAATTCCGCATGTGTCCATGCTGCTAGTTCAATTGGATTTAAATCTTTCTTATACATCAAATCTGCAAAGAAATTCTTTATCTGAATATACATTTCATTTCTTGCAGGTGGTATATGGCTGGCACCACTAATAACAACCTCTTCATTTCTATATATGCCACCGACTATGATATTCTCCGTGACAAGTGCATCAATATCTTTTACTATTTTTTCACTCAAAGGAAGCCCTTCATCGATACATTGCTTCACATAGCAGAAGGCTTTTTTATGATTTACAACTTCGTATATTTCTCTAAGTGCTTTTCCACCAACAGAAATACCATCTTCCAATACCACCTTAGTTTCCATAATCGTAAGGGTATTTCCTTCTATTGCAGTAGAGTTATGAGTAAATTCTATTTCAAACGCATTATTATAAGATTCGATTGTAACTTCATGAAGTGTATCTCTTCCCGCTTCATACAATTTTTGTTTTTCCAATATTCCTTTAAAATCCAAGATTGCACCTCATTTCATAGTAAACTTTTATACACTTACTTTATGACCATTTTAGCATACTGGTTACAAATAGTAAGACAGCAATTATAACGCCTAGATTAAAAAGAAATTTTTCGATATTTATACACCGTCAAAAACCACTTGTGGTTTTTGGAGCTTGAAAATCCACCATGTTTGCACTAACTATATTTTCAAGCTATTACAATTAGCGGCGTTTCAAAGAGGCAGGGATATTTCTTGCCTCTTTATATTTATCAACTCTACGAATTGGAATTTGTACTCTCAACTGAGAGAGGAAATTTGTTGATTATACGGTTTTCAAGTTTGCTCAATCCAACTTCTTGACCAAACAAACAATGTTTCGGACATTTTCTCAAAATCAACAGCACCGCCATTCTTCAAATTCAAAAAAGTTCGAATGATTGCCTGTTCTTCTTTGCATATAACCTCCAGCAAATCTCCTTGGTGGATAACATAGTTGCCTGTCTGTTTGAAGCAGATTGCTTGCACAACAAAGGATGCAGACTTATACAAGCCTCGCAAAATCTCATCACTCTTTTCGTAAAGCATATTATGAACACAGCCATGATAGATATTGCAAGCACCAATTTTGATTGCTCTATCAACGGCAACACCGTCAATATGTAACAGCAGTTCATCAAGACTCCCCTTTATTGGCTTGGTATCATAGTAGAATTGGAAAAGGTCTGATGCTTCCCAATTCAAGATTTCGTCTTTGCCCGAAAGAAAACCACAAATCAAGTCTCTATGAGGAAGTGTATCCAACATATTGTTATAGGCTTGAATATCCAAAGCGGACAGTTCATGGAGTATTACAACAATATCGATATCGCTTGTTTCGGTTGCTTCACCACGACCATAACTTCCTTGCAAACCAATGAACCACACTCGTTCTCCAAAATTCGTATGTAATGCGTGTAAAAAATTATTCATCCAAGTAGTAATTTCAATCATATTGATCACCCCTACAAATTCAAAGTTTCTGTTCCTCGACAAATTGCAATTTGTCATATTCCTATTATGTTATTTTCTTCAACTTTCGCATTTAAACTCTTTTCTGTAGGCTCCATTTTTATAACCATTATAGCATACCGCTTACAAATAGTAGACCACAAAACAATTGGCTTTTTTATACCAAATCATATAAAATAAGTATGTAGACTGAATTAATAACAAATACTGTTTGTTAGGTGACATTTTCTTGCCTCGTTATATTAAGACGCTAGCAAAGTATTGCAATTCCAAAGAAGGATATAATAACAAAACATGAGGAAGCAATTTTTCAAATTTTGTGGGTTAAAAAGGAGTATTTACTATGAGTAAAATAGCTTTTTTCTGTATACCAGCACACGGACATACAAATCCAACATTAGAAGTTGTTCGAGAACTTATTAATAGAGGAAATGAGGTTTGGTATTATTCATACCTGTCTTTTAAAGAAAAAATCAGTAGTACTGGAGCGAAATTCATTGCATGTGATGAATTTGATGCAGAGCAGAAGCTTACTCCAGAAGACGGAGCAAGACTTGGAAAGGATATTGCTTTTTCTACTAAAGTTATTGTGGACACGACATTAGCCTTAGATGAAATGGTTTGCAGAGACATGCAGGAATTTAAACCTGATTGTATCGTGGCTGATTCCATGGCTTTTTGGGGTAAGGCAGCAGCAATTAAATTGAATATTCCATTTATATCATCAACAACAACCTTTGCTTTTAATCAGTATTCCTCAAGAATTATGAAGCAGAGCATAGGTCAATTATTTAAAACCATTTTCGCTATGAAAAGTGCAAAAAGAGAGATTAAAAGGCTTCAAGATAAAGGTTATCCCATTAAAAATGTTTTATCTATTATTTCGAATGATAATAATACTAATACCATTGTGTATACATCAAGAGAATTCCAGCCCTATGCTGAAACCTTTTCTGATAAATATTCTTTTGTTGGACCTTCAATTAAGAAACCAGATGTGCTTCCACAAAAGACTGATAAAAAGACCATTTATATCTCTATGGGAACTGTAAATAATATGCTTATGGAATTTTATAAGAACTGTATTTCAGCCTTCAAAGACAGTAATTACGAAATAATTATGTCTGTAGGAGAATATACCAATATTGAGGATTTTGGTGAGATTCCAGCTAATTTTTCTATATATAATAGTGTTAAACAGGTTGAAGTTTTACAGAATGTAGATGTATTTGTATCTCATTGTGGCATGAATAGCGTAAATGAGAGCTTATATTTCGAAGTTCCCTTGGTTATGTTTCCCCAAACAACTGAGCAAGGTGGTGTTGCACGCAGAGTTTCTGATTTGGGTGCTGGTGTGTATCTAAAAAATAATAGCCCAGCAGCAATTGCACAGGCAGTCAATACTATTTTGAGTGATACAAAATTTAATATAAATGCAACTAAAATTTCTGAGAGTTTTAAAAATAGCGGAGGGACGAAAGAGGCTGTTGATGCAATTCTAAAAGTTGCAACACAAAAGTAAGCATTAACGAAAGAGCAGTTATATTTACACAAATTACCATATTGACTATTATTAAATTATCTTATAACATAAAAATAACAAATTATATAACATATAAAAATAGAGGAATTAATAATGTCTAATGAAACTTTTATGTTAATAATAAGTGCAATAATATTGCTCTTGCTATTAATACTTATTGCTATTAACCAACTGAGAAAAAGCGTTAATCGCACTAATCTAACTTTGGATAAAATTGCTCAAAAAATCGGTGTAGCTGATCCAGTAGGAGATGATCTGATAAAATCTTTTATTGAGAACGGCAAGAAAATTGAAGCTATTAAAAGATACCGTGAACTTACTGGTGCAGGTTTAAAGGAAGCAGCTGACTACGTAGAAAAGCTAGTTAAGAGTACCACTCCTTAATCACACTTTTTCTTGACTTTTTCTTTCTCTATCATGTAAAATATAAAGGCTAGTAAAAAGTGCGTATAATTGTTCAGCACGAGACTAAATAAGTCTCGTGCTTTATTTTTTGCACAAAAACAAATTAAAAGGAGAAAAGAAGTTATGGATTTTTTTATGAAGTTACCACGAAACAAAAAAGAATTTGCTTTATTTATGGCAGTAATATCAATCATATCAGTGAATATTATTGCTCCGCTTATAACATGCTTTGAAATGGGCTTTCACATGTATGTTTGGAAAAATACACTTGCCATTATTCCATTTGTATGGTTGTCAGTAATATCTCTTGTTTTATTAACTTACAAGCCAGCAGAATGGCTTACATCAAAAATTGTTAAAAAGGGCGATAGTTTCAGCTCACATATTACAGTAAATATCCTCTGCACTGTATTTCTTATGTCAATTTTCTTAACAATAATCGGCACATGGATTGGTACAAAGAGTATGAGTATGGAACCAATTAAAATGTTCTTTTACAAATGGCCCAGAAACTTTGCAATCTCATTTTTTGTTGAAGCATGTATAGCTCAACCTATAGCTCGTTTTGTTATGGTTAAAATACATCAAAATCCAGTGAAAGCTACAGAGACTATAGAATAATTATTTGCATAAGACTGAATAGGCTATTAAAAAATATGAAGTAGCCTATTCTGTTTGTGTATACTTATAATCATTTCAGACATTTAATATACTTTTGCATCATTTAACTCTTTATAACAACTGTGTCGCCTATAAAGTCATGAACAGTTTTATGTCTATAATTAAACAAGCACACTAGTAACTCAAAATATCCTGCAAACGAAAAAGAAGTATATACAATATTTAGAAATCCTCCAAATATGCCAAAACTCAGAATTGTCCAGAGCAATAGACTTATGATTGCGAAAACTTCTCTAGTTATTGAATTTACTATTCCAACTTTCTCTCCGTCTGTTTTTACAACTTTTAAATTCATTACCATTTTTCCTGGTGTATAACCAATTAAATAGACAAATATAATGTTATATAAGAGTATTAGTATTGTAATCGATAAAATTATTATTAATAATATATAATCATTATCCTTAAACAAAATATATGAAATACATAATAGTGGAAAAAACAATATATAATCAACCAACTTGGCTAAAACCCTTACCCAAAACCCAGCATATTCCATGCAATTACCCCCTACATATTTCTAAAAAAACATGATTTTTATTTTAATTACTGTTCCTTACTCCTCACTTGATACCTTCCAAACACCCCATCACACACTCAACAGACACATCCATCCGCTTAGCAGTTTCCTCTACACTAAGCCCGCTGTCCATAAAACGCTTAATAACCACGACAAGGTTTTCTCCCACCTCAATAATGTGTTTGTCAGGATCATAAAATCTCACAGCTCTTTGTCCCCAAGAATGTTCTAATAGAGGATGAACATAGTCGATATCAAAGGAATTAAACTTCTCAACAAAAGAATCAATATCATCCTCTTCAAAATAAAGCTCCGCTGCATTGTTTCCAAAAATAATTTCGCTCTCTTGCCTATAAATAAAGTCCTTCCACGTGTGGGCTGTCTGCAATGAAATACCACCTGTCAGAATAACATTTGCACCAAAGTCATCAACAACCTCAAGCCCCAGCACCTCATGATAAAACTGCTTTGATTTTTCCATGTCCTTTACTGCAATAAGTGTACTTTTGTATTTCATTGTCTTCTCCCTAAAATTATCAAACATTTTTCTATTACATCTATCAGCCATATATCGAAGTTTCGCTACCTGTTCATGCCTTAACCTTCTCCTAAAATTTCCTTCTGCTGCTTTTTGCTGAGTCCTCCCAGCACTAATTCATAGGACTTTTTCGCTAAATCCTTCATCATCTCGTCAGCAATATTGCCATCTAAATAAATTGAGTTCCAATGCTCCTTGTTCATGTAGTGACCAGGAATAATATCTTCATGCTGGCTCCTTAAGAAATCGCCCTCAAGTGGCTCCAGCTTAATTGTAATAACATTTCTTTCACCCTTGGCATCCTTACATATAGCTGCAAACATTTTATTACCAATTAAATACCTTGTCCAGCCCCACTATACTTTAAAATCCTTTGTTGCACCCTTCATTGACAGAAGGTATTCGTCCAGCCATGGATACTCCATATTATGCTCTCCTTTTCACCAGCATTGAAGTTCTTATACACTAAAACATATTAATTATTTTACCATTATCCAATAAGGAACTACTTATTCTTTTGTAGCTTCCTCATTTAATTTGATACTCTCTAAATTTGATTTTCTGTTATCAAGGGTATTTAAATTAATTGCATGTGTTACCTCATTTTCAGTGCTTTGCAAAATAAATCTGTTGAGAAATATTCTTCCCTCAGGTGTATTTGCTACGGCATAGGACTCTCCATTGACTTTATGGTTAACCCAACAGTAGCCAGTGTTAATTACTCTATCCAAATCTTCTTTATCTATTATGGTTTTCCCTTTTTCATTGCCATATTTGTCTCTCAAAATTAGTGTAACAGCCTTCGAATCAAATTCCTGAAAATCGTTAGTTTTATTCTGTTCGTACAATTCCAAATTGCATCTTCTGTTATCAAGAGTATCTCCATTTATATGTCGAACAGGTGCTTTTGTAGGTACTTTCAGCAAGAATGCTTGTAGGGTTTCCTTTGAATTTTCACCAAAAGTTAGCACTAAATAATTATTAAAATCTTTGTGCCACTGTGCAAACCAAGTCCCTTTCTCTAGTACCATCGGTAAGTCATCTGCATCTATCATTGTTTTAGTGGTAGAACCGTTCTTTTTGTACACTTCAAGATATGCAATACTGCCATTTACTTCATATTTGTTTCCTTTTGCTTTATGTTTTGCTTTTATCACAAGCACCTCTTCCTTTTAATATACAAGTTGTTTTCTTCTATTATAGCACAGGACAGCCCCATCCATTTAAAAACAATAATTAGTTTTCATTTACATAATATGTTAGCGATATATTCAATCGTCTTTGTCGTCTTTGTCCTCTTCTTCTCCCTCCACAACCAGCAGTTCCCCGAAATCCTTTCTTTCAAACTCCTGTATGGATATGCGGTTCTTATTTGGATTGGCAAACACAAAAGTCTTGTCTACATTGTCTACGTAGTTTTGAATCTTGTCATTTGTGGAGCTAATAATTGCCTGAAAGCCCAGCTTTCTTATTAATCCAATACAGCTGCCCACCTTTTCTGCATCCATTTTGGAAAATGCTTCGTCTAAGACAACAATCCTCGGTGTGGGTCTTCTTCTAATATTAGCCTTCAGATTGATTCTGTAAACCTGTGCAAAGCTTGCCAACAAAGCAACATACAATGGATTCTGCCCCTCACCGCCTGAGTTTTTGGAAAGCATTTTGCTAAGTCGCATTGGAGGCATACCTTCAACTATCTGCTCCATATCAAAGGACAGATACGTTCTGTAGTCAGCATATTTCTCCATGCTTGCTCTTGCTTCCTCTACAGCCCTTGAATCACTGTTTTCAGGAGGCATAAACAATTCTATCAATTCATTAATCAAATCCTTATAATCCTTCTGATGCTTCATACTGAACAAATCCATCTGATTTTCAAGCTTTCCTGTAAGTTGATGGGGATTAATCTCCAAATTCTCGTCCATGAACATGTCATAGAATTTCCCATCCTCTCCTGGATTCTTAGTAATGATAAATTTGTACTTGTCCTTACCAAAATCCAACTGAGCCAAAACCCTATTCAAATCGTCCTTCTGCTGCATAACCTCTTTTATTGCATCTCGTATTTTATAAACAAAGTCCGTCTTGAAATGGTAAACAGCCAGCTTAGCCTGCTCATTTGCCTTGTCCATGAATTCGTTGAGCTTTTCACTGCTGAGAGTCTCCATCAATTGGTCATATTCGTCGTTATCCTTACAGGTAAGTGAAAACCCTCGATAAGCATATTGGTTCCTGTAGCTTTCCCTCTTCCTTACTAATTTCTCATATTCCTCACCCGATTTAATTTCGCTCTCATGCTTTAGAGTCAATAAAATATTCTTGATATTTTCTAATTTGGTTGAAGAATGTTCTCTTATAAAGCTATTAAAGCTTTCTTCTCTAGTATTATCAAAAATAAAGGCTCTTTTCTTTTGAACTAATTCCTCACTTAATGAAATAATGGTGTTTTTAAACTCTTCAACTTCTCTGCTCTTAGTAATCAGCTCTAATCTTGCCGACTCCTTTTGTTTGCTTTTTTCACTAATTGCTTGTTCCAGTTGAAGCTTTTTTGCCTTCCATTCATCTATGTTTTTCTCTTTTAATTCATTAATTTTTCTTATGTATTCTTGCTTTTGCTCTTCCTTTATATGAATTTCTTTAATTTCCTGTAGCTGCTTATCATAGTAGTCAAGCTCCTTTGAAAAAGACTCATAGCCTAACACTTCAATAATTTTACTTAATTGCTCGTCCAAAGGTCTTTTTTCAGACTGTAACTCTGATAAATCCTGTTCAAGCTGTCTCAGTCTTCTTACAATTGCATTTCTGCCAATGTAAGCATATTCTGTGTAATTGCGAGGATTTATGTGCTGTAGCTTATACCCCTGATAAAGCATACAATCCGATGTAATTCCGCTTTTATTTTCTCTCAATTCCTCTATAGTATTGCACTTAATCACTGCACCCATGAGGAAATCAATATAAGCCCTTGCATAATCAATAGTTGTTTCCACCTCTTCAGCAAGAGATTTTTTTATAATTGGCTTAGCATCCTTTAAAACCTTCTCAGTGTCAATTACAGCCACCTTGTTGTATTTCTTTGGACTTAGCCCTTTGTATATCTCCATTGCAGCTTTTGCATAATCAGGGTGAACCACTAGTGAAAGCTTGTTGTTGCCCATATAGCCTTCTACAGCATTAAGCCACATTTCATCCCTAACCTCTATTACATCGGCTAAAATATCTACTCTAATTGGCTGCTCGTAGCGTTTTTCCAGTTCCTCTGTTATATAGTCCTTAGCCTCTAACAAATAGGAAGGGTAAGCCTTTTGACCGTTTTTAAGGGTCTCTGTTTGCTTTGTAAGCTCAGCGATAGCCCTCTTTAATTCATTAATCCTTGAGGTAAGCTCCCCCTTATCCTTTTCAAACTCAACTCTAACGCTGGAAATAGATGCTTTAATATTTTCAAGCTGGTCACGGCTTGCCGAATAATTTTTAAAATTCTCTATGCCAATGCATACCGATGCATCTAAAATATCAGTGGCTAACCATGCATTTAGTCCATTGGCGATCCTGTCATATTCAGCTTTATCCCTGTTTAGCAATTCCAGAACCTGATTCAAGGAGCTTAGCTCTGCCTCTAAATGCTCATATCCACTGCTTTTGATTGAACTAACCACTTCATCTCTCTGGTTTTGCAATTCCTTCAGCCCTTGCTCCACAGAACTAACTGTTTTCTCTAAGCTCAGAATGTCCTCTTTATACTTTTTCTGATGTATTTGAATTCTATCAAGCCTATTTTCAATTACTTGCATATCTAGCTTGTCAAAATTGTACTGGTACTGAATAATCTCATTCCAATATGTACGGTATACCTTAAACTGATTGTGAATACCAGTCAGAGCCTCTATTTCATTTCTAGTGTCCTCTAGTCTTCTTTTCAGCCTAATGTATTGTGCCACGCTGTCCTGCATGTCCTCTATATGAATATCATTTTCTGTGCATATGTAGTTTTTAACGAAGTCCTCTAATTTCATATCCATCTTAAATGGAATTGCTTTTTTAAACAATGAAGGAAAATGTTTTGGGTGCAACCCTCCGAAATAATTGCTATACAGCTCATTACGGAATTTTTCATTTGTTCTGCTGAAATAATAATCCTCTTTAGCAAAATTGTCTTTTATATATTCCTTTAGTTCATTAATTGAATTAGCCTTTTCCCTGTCACGATAGCGGTTTCCCAACAATTCTCCTGTATGCCAAAAAAACATATGATTAACAGCATTTGAAGAAGTATCAACATCAAAAACTACTCCAACGCTTTGATGCTTCAAGGTTTCTGAATCCTGAAACTCTAACACAATTGTAGAAGAAAAATTCTTGTTTCTCAGATAGCCTATATTATTGTTTTCCTGTACTACCTTCATGCCCCTGAGATATTCTATCAAGGTTCGGTCAGAATCTTCCTTTGCTGCCTTATTGAAAAAGGAGCGTCCATTGCTGTCGGCATATAATATTATTTGCAATGCATCTAAAACAGTGGATTTACCGCTACCCGAATGTCCTGTAAAAAAATTTATTTCATCATTAAAGCTGAGCAGCTTTTCATTAATGTAGTGCCAATTGTTCAGACACATCTTCGTCAGTACTTGAAATCGGCTCATTGTCTGCATCCTCCTCTTCCTCTTGATACTGCTGTATAATGCCTTCAATTGCCTGTCCGTCAAATAGCAGGTTAACTGTAGGATATATTATAAATTTTGTATCCCCGTCCAAATCTCCTATATCATCAATTATCTCTATAACCTGATATTTTCTAAGAGTAGCAATTGTTTTTCTCACTTCTGTAGGAGAAATCGACTTACTGTTCCACAAACGAAAAAGCTGTATCTTGTCATAAACCTCATTCAGAGTTGTGTATACATATATTGAATTGGAAGCTGTATTCATCTGCTCATCAAATATAAGCTTTAGCAACAAAATAAATATAGTTGTCAGCCTGCTTAGCTTGTCACCCTGTAAATTCTGTGTTCGTATTAAAATAATCCCAAACTGCCTGTTTTCTACTAACTCAATATCTGCAATTTTAAAATACTCCTTAAGAAAATCAAGATGCCTTTCACAGGTACGATACATTTTATTTGGAATATACCGTTCTGTCTTTTTGTCATATCTTCTTTCCAATATAAAGGTTTGGCTTTGCAGAGTCTTAACAGCCTCTGTCAGCTCATTTTTCTCTTCATCTAATAATTCATGGTAATATGGAAACATATTTAATCTCCTCTGTAATTTCTCTCAAATATAATATCAGGGTACGTGTATTTACCATTTGTAATGGTAGCCTTCTCACCTGGCACCACATGAAAGGGACTGCTTTTACGAATACTATAGTCATAAGCTAAAATAAGCAATTCAAACTGTTCATCATTTTCAATTAAATGCTCTTTCGTAGAATATATCCCGTTGTCCATTTGGTTTAAAATAAACTGCTCAATTTGTGCTTTGCTGTATCGGTTTTTATTTCGATTAATTCTCAGGATTTCTTCCTTTGATAGCTCCTTTTCCACTTCCTCTTCAACTTCAACAGTCTCTTCAAATACCTTGTGCTTTCCTCTCTTTTTATAGAAGGAATCAGCAGAAATAATAGTATTGTCATTTATACAAATTGTTGCTGCCACCTGACTTATCATCTCATTATTGTTGTCATTTGACATCAGATTGAGCAGAGCAATCACATTTCCCTGCACACTATCATCATTACTTAATAAATACTCCAGACGGCTAACAGTTGCCCTCACATATTTGCTATGCTCTGTATCAATATGGGCAATTCTATTCTCCATGTTAATAATTCCACGCTCAATTTCATAAATTATGTCCATAAATTCATTCTCAATGTCTTCTTGCTTCCTGCCTTCAGCCGTCATTTTCTGCTCTAATAAATGCAGTCTTCTTTCATCCTCTTGTATAAATCGAAGCAGCTTTTTTATATCATTTTTGTAAATGTAAAAGTTGTCACTGGTTTTTAATAGACTGTATTTTTTATTTATAATTGCTTCAACATACACATCAAGATGCTCCTGCAAAAGCTCCTCGTAATTATCCTTTTGCAATAAGGATTCAAAAAACTCATCCATATTGTGAAGCATGTCCTGCAAAGCTCTGTTCAGCCTTGTTGTATTGACCTTTGCTGTTTTCAACAGCTCAATTCCTGCCTTATTATCGTAATAAAAGGAATATATATTTGTATAAATATTCTGTATGTAAATATCTGTTTCGCTTGAATCAGGATTGCTCAATTTTCTAAAAACCTCTATGAAGGCTGAAGCATAGTCAGGTATTACAATATTGGTTTTAAAGGAACTGTAATCCTCTACCTTCTTCAGCCATGCAAAACGCAGTAGCCTATTTAAAACTCTAGTAGCCATTGGCTCTACATTAGCGTCAACATCCTTTAAGCTTTCAAAGTCCAGTTCCTCTTCATCTACAGTAATATCAATAATACGATCAGAAAAATGCTCTGAGATAAGCTGTATACAGGTTTCCTTTGTCAGAAAATAATCATTATATAAATATTCGTCGTATATTATCAAAAGAGCTTCTATATAAATAAACCTATTTTTAGAATGAAATAAGTGCCAAAATTGCTGTGATATTTTTAATATTTCTTTCATTTAATCAACAACCTGCCTTTCCACCAACTGTCATTATAACACTGTATTTATTTTTTTGAAAAATATTTTTTAAGAAAATATCCTTTATGTCTCTCTAGATATACTGCCTAAACTAGATTTTAATAAGATTAAAGATATATTTTTAGGCAATAATACGCCTTTAGTAGCTTTAAACTTATTATTAATGCTGTCTTAAGTAAATAACCACCTGTAAAATTTACTACAGGTGGTTATTTTGTCGTTTATAAGTATTATTTTCAAAAAAACATTGACGGTTATTTACTATTTTAGTATCTTATTATTATATTACTGAACTTTCCCAGTAGAAAATTGTAGATTTGAAAAACTTTTAATGTCGAAGTTTGAGTATACAGTAATAGAACAAATATACTATTTAAAAAAATCAAAAAGATATAGGATGGAAAAATGAGAAAAAAAACTATAATATTCACATTGCTTATATCAATGTTATTTTTGACTTTCATCTGTTATTTTCAAAATAAGGATTTGATTTTAGATACATTTACTGATTACTCACCTACAAATGAAATGTTTTTAAAATCTCCCCTTAAAAACAGTATTAATTTTTCAGATATATCCTTTGCTACATCAGATACTCAGAAAAATATGTATGCCATTGACAATAATCATAACATGATTGTGAAAATTGATCCCAATGGTAATCTAGTATTTAAACTTGACAAGGATAGTATAATGCCTTATTTAAATGATAATGTTAATATTTCTACAAATCACAGTAAAGAAATTACTTACAATATTGTAGATTTTTCAGTAGACGAAAATCAGAATGTATATGTTCTTATAGATTGCTTTAGTATTCATGGTCGTTATGTTCAGTACAGTCTATTATTATCCTATAAACCCTCTGGCAAGTTTAACAGAGAGGTATACTGCGAAAAATACGACGAGAAATCACAGCCAATCTCTGTTGGCAGAATTAAAGGACTTCAGGCAAGGAATGATTTTCTATATTTCTACATAAAAAATGCTGATGACAGCACTGCAAAAATCAAAAAATATAATTATAAGACATTCTCTTTTGAGAATTGTCATAGTGATATTAATGTCAACTATATAGTTGACATCATTGGAACAGATACTGATAGAAGATATATTTCTACGGCACAAGGTAATATTTTTTCAATGGATACTAATGGGAATTTTCAATTGTTATATCCCTCCGACAAAGTAGAAAATCAACGTTATATTCCTTTCAATTTATACAAATATGATGATAATTTATTGTTTTGCGACAAGAATACAAATGATGTTATCAGCATAAAACCTGATGGGCAAACAAAAACTCTTTATTCGTTAAATTCTTTACGAAAGTTCGATAATGACCAAGCATCTTTTTTTGATATAAGAAGCATAGGTGTAAATTCTGAAGGAAATATCTTGGTTGCATCTTCTGAAACACCTAGTGGTTCCGATAAATCAATAAATACACTCACAATTATGACGCTTGACGGAAAGGTATTGCGAACACTTAACGAAGCCCAATATTCTTCAATTAACATATTCCTACATATGCTTATATTTATTTTTGCTTTATTAGTGCTTTTGTTGATACTCTACTTATTTCTAAAACTTGTAAAAAACGTCCTACGCAAAAAATTATGGCTAAAGCTGTTATCCATATTGCTACCTTTGATGATGCTGACACTAGCATTTTCTGGGATACGAATTTATAATTCCCTCAATCACGATATACTTGAAAATGAAATGAATACAAAATTAAAGCTTATTGTTCATTCAGGTATTCAGCATCTTGATGTAGAAAAGTTTAATGCCATAACAAAAACCTCTGACTATATGAGTAATGAGTATAATGATTTATGGAATTATATTTATTTATCTATCGAAAATAATAGAAATGGAAAACAAAATACAGCATCTGATTACACAAAATCCCAAGTAGACTCAAATGGAATAACCATTGCACTTTATAAATATGATTCAGGAAAACTATTTACTTGTATTGACTTTGGTAAAAACACTCTGCCCTTTACTCCTATAGCAGATAACAAGTATTTTATTCCTGAATATATAAAAGACACAAAAGTAGTAAATATATCTATATATAATGAAAAAAACAAAAAATTTGCTGTTACACCTATCTTTGATGAAACTGGTAAAACACTAGGCTTCTATCAGGCAAGCCTCAACATGGAAGGTATACGCTTCCAAACTGTACAGTTAATCAAGCAAATAATATATATCATGATTGTGGCAGTAATTATATTCACAATTTTGATGTACTTCTTGATAAGGAAACTTTTAAAGCCCCTGAAAGAGCTTGAGGAAGGTGCTATTAAGCTGGCAAATGAGGAATGGGATACAAAGTTGTCTGTTAGAACACAAGACGAGATAGGTAATTTATGTTACACATTTAATGATATGACAGAGTTTATCAATAAATATAGAACTGCATCAGATAAATTTGTACCAAGTTTGTTTTTAAAAAATCTTGGACTTGATAATATAACGGAAGTAGAGCTTAGCGGTATCAAAAAAGACGGTATGAGCATATTGTATTTAACTATTAGGTCTTTTCTTAACATGGAGGAAGCAAAGGTACCTCATGACAGTTTTGAATTAATTAACCAGCTACTTGGGATTATAGGACAAATAATTAGAAGGAATGATGGATTTGTTAGCCAAAGTTTTGGAGCAAATTTATTAGCGGTTTTTCCTAAAAATGCATGTGATGCTCTAGCCAGTGCTATTGATATAAAAAAAGAAATCCTAAAGCTAAATATAGCTCGAAATGAACAAGGAAAAGGTTCAATAGAAATTGGTATCGGAATCCATAAAGGCTCCATAATGATGGGTATTATTGGTGACAGCGAAAGAATGGAAGCCTCTGTGGTATCCTATGTAGTAGACCAAGCAAATGAAATGAAAAAGCTATCACGTAGGCTTGGAGCCTCAATCCTTGTTAGTAAAAATGTTATCGAGGATATGGTTGAGCCTCAGCAATACAAAAACCGTTTTGTCGGTAAGTTCAATGTCGGTGAGAATTTAGAGGTTTATGACGTATTTGAAGGAGAAGAAAAATCTATAGAAAGATTAAAAGAGGACACGAGAGAGCTATTTGACGAAGGAGTGTCACTTTACCTTACTGGTAAGTTTTATAATGCAAGAAGATGCTTTGTTGATGTAATAAAGCAAAACCGTGATGATATTGCGGCAAAATTATATTTCTTTGAGTGCGACAAACTAAATGAAAAATACCCGTCCAATGAATTACCGAAAGAATGGGACGGAGTTTTAAAATTATTTAGATAAATAAATCAACTTTCGCACATAAAAAGTCTATCAGTGCAGGAGACTCATCAACTAATTCATGCAATTATTTCTAATCCAACTTTCCATTGATAAGTTTCCTACACCTATAATCTCAACTGCGAAAGTTGATTAAAAATTTTCACAGAATAAAATAAGGGGTAATTACTATGCTGAAAAAAAACATACAAAAGTCTTTACCTAAAGTTAACACAAGTTCTGTACTTTTAAAGGGCTTATTGGAAATACCCAAAAAGCTTGTAAGCCTTCCTGTCAAGTTTATTAAAGCCATTCCAAAAACAGCAGGAAAACTGCTAATGGTAAATGAACCTACAATTAAAAACTATTTTAAGCTGGGCAGGCTTTATATACTTAAAAAACTTGTTCTGCTTGTAGTACTGCTTTTAGCATTAACCCTAGTAGCTGTTCCTTTTACCATTGACTTTTTGCAGAACCATGACTTTACAAAGGTTATTGTGGATGGTTCAACTTTACATAAGATTTTTGACGGTAAAGCAAGACTTGTTTCTAATTCTTCGAATAAAAATAAGAATACTATATATATGGGTGAATTTAAAAACGGCAAATATGAAGGTGTTGGCACAGAATACTATGCTTCTGGCGAAGTCAAATATACTGGGGGTTTTATAAACGGTAAATATGAGGGAAGCGGTATTTTCTATTTTGAAGATAAAGATGGTATATCCTATTATAAGCTTCATGAGGGTAATTTCAAAAACAACAGCTTAGACGGTAATGGTATTGAGTACTTCCATTCTGGTAAAATCAAATATGAGGGTGAATTTAAAAATAATAAGTATGAGGGCAAAGGTATAGATTATTTTGATTCAGGCAATATCAAATACGAGGGTGAGTTTAAAAATAACAAGTATGAGGGCAAAGGTACAGAATATTTTAGCTCAGGGAATATCAAATACGAGGGCGAGTTTAAAAACAGTAAATATCATGGAAATGGAAAGCTTTTTTATTCCGATGGGAACCTTCAATATGAAGGGAGCTTTTATTTCGGTAGCTTTGACGGAATAGGTGTCAAATACTCAAATGGAGGATATATAGAATATGAAGGCGGATATAAAAAGGGCAATTTTTCAGGTGAAGGCACTGAATACACTATAGACGGAAATGTACTATACAAAGGGTGTTTTTCTGATAATAAATATAATGGAATTGGTACTTTATATAACGAAAAGCTTGGAGATATATATAAGGGTTATTTTAAGGATGGTGAGCCATTTTATCAAGGATTTCTCGGACTCTCAGAATCAAAATTGAAAGAAATTGTTGGTGAACCTGATAAGCCTTCTAATGATATATCTGATACATCATCAGGTGCAATAATAAATGATATCCCAATTGACTCAATGCCTGCATCTACGCCTTTACCCACGTCTACACCTACAGAAAAAGGCTCAACCCTAAGCTACGTAAAGTACGCAATGGAATTAGTAATGGAACCCTTATCCTCCTCTCAAGAAATTCCTGTGGTTCAGGTTGTGAGGATTTCAGGCAAAAACACCGTATTGGATATATCCTGCGGAATAAGCTTTAAAGCTTTCAAAGACCTCGCCAAGATAAAAGAAATGGATACTCCTGTATCTTACAAAGTTGATAATTTCACCATTGTAGGCTTCACAGAAAATGAATACATATATACGCTATACTTTAACAATGCAACGGATTCCTTAGAATATATAGAAATTAAAACTGAAAACATCGAGGAAAGCAGTTAAAAAAACAGATGAAGGAGGTACCAAGCCCATGGGCAACAAAATTGCCCAATGCATTTTTGCAAAACACTGGGCATGGGTATTATTATGGGTTTATTAGTTTGTGGTGGAGCACAGCTCCAATGCAGTTTCGGTGCAGCTCCGTGCTGTCTTATGGTGCTACCAAAAAGTAAGGTTACTAGTACTATGCCTGCTGCCAATATCATGGATAATGTTCCAATGGTAAATATACTCCCCTTTGGGATGTGTAGCTCATTGGCAAATCCAACAGTTGCCTCAGCAACGGCAGCTGCACTAGGTGTGTTAACCCCAATGCCATGTATTCCTGTAACTTCTGTGCCATGGACACCTGGCTCGCCTACAGTACTTTTAGGAAATTTTCCAGCTTTAAATAATAGTTCAAAGCTTATGTGTATGTGGGGCGGTATTATACAAATCAATTCACCTGGGCAGACAACAATTAATGTGCCGTAAAATAAACGCTACATCAGTAATACTATTTCCTAAACGCCCACCAACGTACATTTATCCCCTGCAGCTTATGCTTTTGCTGAGGTATGCTTACTCCAATTCTGAAGGTTCCCCTGTTTGGATATAGCACAACCCCAATCTCTGCTCCTACTAAATCAGGAGCATAATCGCTTTTTTCAAATACCATATTTGAGCCGTAAAATATTTCACTATCATTATTCAAAATCCCGCTCAGTGTGTCATTATAATTCAGCTCAAGACCTGTTCCAATGTATACTGGCCCAATGCCAAGCTCATGGGATATTTCATTTTCAGTAAAATATCTGTTACCCACTTTATGAGCATTTTTAAAGTCAATATACTGAATTCCTGATGAATTAGTCTTCGCTGATGTTGCTGCAGTTTGTGCAAGAAACTCCCTCACTTCACCCACAATAATTTCATCTTTTGAATTAGCAGCATTTTTATCATGTCTTTTGTCAAGAGCATCCATTACCCTCATCAGCGGAAGAGATACAGCATATTCATCCGTCCGTACCCGTTCAACAGCTTCTATAGAATAAGAGCTTTTGTATTTATAAATGCTAACCCTTGCAAGACATATCGCATTTCTCGTATTAGCCAGAAAATCGTCATAGCTGCGATTGGAATATTCCTTCAGAACTCTTTCCTTTAATGAGCCCACTATTATTTTAGGTGAATTTACAAGCTGTACTTCTTTTATGTATTGCCTGTCTCCAATAGAAATCTTTATTTTTCCATCTTTAATTCGGATTTTGCCTGTCTTGCCATCTAAAGTTTCCTTAGTCCTTACAAGACATTTATAACTTTGCAGCCACTCCTTATTCCTTAAACCCTCCGAATACGATATCTTGAAGCCGTCCTTTTCTACAGGCTCAAACTCTTCACTCTCAATTTCATATTCCAACCTTACTGCATCAGAAAAATAGCCCTTTTCAACGGTAATAACAACTTCAAAAACATCGCCCGAATTAACAAATCGTGGCACAGTTTGCCATACCTTTAAACGCTGTGACTCCTTTACTGTTCTGGTTTCCTTAATATCTTCCACAACACATAGAAGCTTTTTGTCCTCTATCAGACAAGATAATCCAGAGTCTGAAACATCAGGACTTTCATCTGATAGAAATATCTCACAGGAGTCCTTTACTAGATTGTGTTCCTGCTTGTTTTCTAGAACAGAGTTTACTAAATCCTTTTCTTCCTCTTTATATTGAATACAAAGATACAGATCCCTCATAAACTCTTCATCCTCTAAGCCTTCTAATTTGTTCAGCTCAGCGTTTATTATGCCTTTATCCATAATTATGTTTTTTTCAAGCATAACCTCTCTGCCTGAACTATCAATTGCCATTCCTTTTTCAATAGAAATGGTTTTTTCATCAATTTTAATTACTTGAAGACCGCATACAATTCCTCCTCCGAAGAAAAGCCTGTTTAACAGCCTTCGTTTATCATTAAAATATTTTTGTTCCATTTCGAAATCTCTCGTAGTCATTAGCTTTCCCTTAAAATACCTGTTCCGTTCAAAACTGTTGCTATTAATATCATCCATTGACATTTCCCTCCTATAAGTAAATACCACCCACATTGGCAAAAAACGCTTGCGTTTTTTGAGACTCGAAAGTGCACCATGTAAGCACTAACTATACTTTCGAGATATTAAATCTTTACCAACTAGGGTTCTTCATCCTTATCTAAAAGTATATTATTAAAAAGGCTTGAAGAATCTTCATCTAAACGTATTGTGGAAAGACTGGAAAGCGTTGTATTATACTCCAGATATGTGTGCGAATCAAGGTAAATTAATGGTTGCAGAATGATTAGCTTCACCTTTGTAAACGCTGGCTTTTCTTCATCCAAAAGCTTTTGCAGTGCAATCTGCTGCTGTAAGGAAGGCACACAATCTGCTCTCACAATAACACAAAAGGTATATGGATCAATTGAATAGAGTTCATTATATAACTCTCTAAATTTCGGGTTTTTTTCTATATTTTTTATTTGGAAATGCTCCACAATCAGAGGTTTGCTTCCAGTATATATCTCAACAATATCTTCAATCGCCTGCTTTGTGCCTCTCCTTTTATATATCTCAGGTGCTCTTTCAACAAGCTTTCTTAATTGCTTTTCCCCCCAGCTTTCATCAACCTTAACAGACAACCAGGATGCAAGCCATTTAAGATATTCTCCATCAACACAATCTATATCAAATAATCTTGATGCATTTGCAATTTGTTCCTCCATATCGCTCATAATACTACTAAATATTGATAAAAACCGTTCAAGAAAATCTCTGCTTTTTTCATCACTGCTGAACGCACTGGGCAAATAATCTAAGTACGACATTCTTGGGTAATAAATCCGTGCTTTCTTTACGCAGGGATTTTTAATTTTGTTTCCTTCAAATTCTAGCTTAAACCAAAAATATCTGCCCTTTGCCTTATGCAATAACACATCTGATGGCTTTGTAACGGGCCAAAGCCAAGGCATAAATAGTTCCCCCAGCTTCCTCTTAAACTCAGTCCCTGCAAAATACCATACTTTCTCAAGCTCTTTTTTTCTGTTGGGATAGGTGTTATCCATTATAATCAAATCAATGTCATAATTCTTACCCTCTATATTAACAACCTTTTCATCTGAAGCAAAATAATATAGCTTAATATCACCTTCCTTATAGGTATCTGTATCAAGCACCATCCTATGCCAAAGCATTTCACTTTCAGTGCTGTCAATTGCTAATGAATAAAAAGCACCCGCTTCGCTGTTATTTTCTAATGCAATACCATTGTCTGCTATATATGTATTTATACCTAATCCTTTTTGCCACTCATTTTGGTTCAAGGTGAAAAACTTAAATTCATCATACATCCTTCATCCGCCCTTACACAGGAAATTAAATATTTGTCTTATTAATTACATGTATTTTATGCTCACCTGAATACACAATCGCATGGGGATATAACCTTACATCACCACCACTGTCAATTTCAGCTGCTCGCCCCTCAAATTGAATTCTGAGTTCTCTAACATACTCTACTCCGCTGATTTGCTTTATTCTTCCGTAAATATCTCCTTTATACACTGTTCTACCAAAGTCCCAGCCCTCTGATTCTTCACCACTCCCAACGGGTGACAGCATATCATGTAGAGCATCCTTTATTTTCTTGCTATTCAGATTAATATGCTGTTCAACCACCACTACTGCACTTACAGTAATTTTGACATATTCAGGTGGAATAACCTCAAGCTCTGTTGTAATGAGCCTGAATTTGTCAAGATGCCTTCTCATATTCTCAAGAAACTGTTTACTCGGTAAAGGCTTCTCAACTGTACTGTATGGAACTGCTACAATACAAACCTTTGCCTTAACCTGGCTAGCTGGATATCCCTTGAGTCCTGGTTCAAAAAGAGGGATCGCCTTTACCTTCGCTACCCGTAAGCCTGGGGTCATTTTTGCCAGTTCCTCATAATCCTCACAGGTTACAGCCTTATATATACTTTTTAGATCTCTTCTTGCACGTTGCTTTGCCTCTTGAATAGACTCTTTATTGGTTCCTCCTTCTGCTGGGGTACTCTTAAGCACATGAATATGACTTAAGCTTTCAATTTTTGTAGATAATGTATTAATCTCGTTTGTCTTAATGTTTCCCTTTTCTGTTCCACCAGTTTGACATGAAATTATGGAAATATTATACATTCCTAAGTTTTGAGGAATAGCACCCCTTTCATTGTCTCCAAACAAAATCTCTGCTGTATTCTCCTTCAGAATATAATGTTTATCAATAGGACTTGAATTATCGAAGTTGTCAACCCTTCTCCAATCTTCCCAAAATAAGCTGTTCATCCCTTTTAGTTTTTGTCCTACTTGTATTCTAAAGCTATCAGTAATAATATCTTTTATGTTTGTTTCTACTTTCTGATTTGACAGTCCATTGCTTCCTGCAATTAATGCAGTTTCTTCAAAGGAATGTGAGCAGGAAATAAGGCGTATATTATCAATTCCCTTCTCAGGTATTTTTCCATTTTTACCGTCGCCGAACAAAATTGAGCAATTATTTCCTATGAAATCCAACTTAAGCTCAAAATGCTTGTCAGTCGGTTCTGATTTTGAAAGGCTTTCAACCCTTTCCCAGTTAAACCAAACCTCATTGCCTTCAATATACTCCTTTACCTGTACATAACATTTACCAGTAAATGCAAGATAGCTTGAATGAATATATTGTTGATTAGGTTTTCCTGTTGCGCAAAAATGATAGAAGTCACATAAGGTATTCCTGTGTATTGCTTCTACTGTATTAAATCCCAGCTCACAAAGCTTTGGTGAAATTTCATACCCATCCTCTTCAATGTTGCAGCAAAGCCAGTATAGTTCAGCTTCTGGCGAATACTCAAGCTGTATTGGCATCATAGGTCTGTCAATGCTAAAAAACAGCTGACCCTTAAAATGAAGATTATAAGTAGTATCTTTAATTATGCTGACATTTCTCCATTCATTTCCATCATAGTATTTCCATAAAAGCTTTGCTGATGGAATAAATTCTCCCTCATTAGGAATTAATGCTGGCACAGGATAATCCTCAAAAACATTTAATGATATATGTATATTTGTTCCTTCTGGCAACGCTTCATTCAATCCTATATACAGCTTGCTTCCTCTTTTAGCCTCGTTTCCAAAGGGATAAAAGGCTGTTCCCCATACATTATTTTGCTCAGTATAATCCCATATCTGATTTTCACAAACGGATATCACTTTTTCAATTTTTGCTGATAGCAGAAAATTTTCCTGTGTCGTCTCAAAAACCTCACCCCTTGCGCCTAAAGGTGTGCCTATTGGTAAATAAGTATTTCTTATAACATCTTCAAAGGTTACGTTTGCTTTTGCCAAGGTAGCACTTTTAGGCTTTATTCCTAATAGCTTCAGAAATTTCAGCTCATTTTTCAAGGTTACTCTGTCAAGGTAATACTGCTGCATTTCAATAAGCCATGCTAAAAGCTCAATAAAGGTAATCCCAGGGTCATGGTGATTTTCATCTGTCCATTCAGGGATTAGTCCCGGAATCATTTTTTTTGCACTTTCAATGATATCTTTAAATGTACGATCATCGAGATTCATTTGTGAAAGCATTATAGTCTACCCTTTCAGTTCTATATATTATTTGAACCTTACCTACTGACAGATTTTACATCAATTTTGTGTTCTCCGCTAGCTACAATACCGTAGGTATAGTGTTCTATTTCTTCTAATCCAATATTTCTTCTTCTTCCGTCCTTAATCAAACTAACAGACAAAACAGCCTTTTCTACATAGCTTACTCCTTTAATTGATTTCAGAAGGGGGTAAATTACCGATTCATGCGGGTATTGTCCAATTTCCCATCCCTTTTTATCAAGATTTCCTTCTAATGGGTTTAAAAATTCCTTAAGCTTATTTACAGCTTCAAGTTCAATTGGCACAACCTGCTCCATACTATTTGTTATAACCACAGCAAATATAGAGTACTCAAGCTTTACAGCTTCTATTACATGAATCTTTCCAGCGGACATCATTGTGGCTGCACATTGCTTTGCAATATAGCTTTCAACCTGCTCCTTGATTATAGCGAAGGCTTCTGCACCTAAATCACCCACATAAGCTGCAAGCGTTACATGTCCTGTTTCCATCTCGCCATTTGCATTAAAGCACGGCAAACATCTTACTTTTCTTATATTTCTCGCCGCCTCCATTGCAAGACATTCAAAATCTCCTGCAGTCACGGCTCTGTTCCGGTGCTTTATCAGCTGTGGCCACCGTAGCATGGCTTGTTCGTTTGTCTCAGCATCATGTCCACCAAAGGAAGGTTTAGCATTAAAAACCTTTTCTATAAAAGCAATTCTATGATAAGAAACTGAAATGTCGTGTGCATTAACATTACCCTTTTTACCGCCTCCGACACTATATTTAACCTTTACGCCATGAATCCCGCTTTGCACAGGTTTTTTACCATTTTTGCCATCTCCAAACTGTATTTTCCCGCTAGGTCTGTCGATGACATAATGCCTACCCTTTGGTGATGAATCTATAAGATTGTCGGTTGAATTCCATCTAACCCAAAACTCGATTATATCGCCTGCGTAATCCTTTTCTACCTCGATACCCTCGGGCATTTTTTGGTAAAGTTCTTTCATTTCCTCTGAATTTAAATTATTTACCTCATTTACCCATATCTCTTCTTGAAGAACAGAACCCTTTTTCAGTTTGTACTCTCTGCCTAAAGTATCAATGCATTCAAGCAGTTCTCCTGCTACAGTCTCCTTCTGTGTTACTTCCATTGTATTTATTAAAATACTTTCAACCTTGGGAAATCCTTCTTCTCTATCAGACTCTCGCAAAATTCTTATCCAGTATAGCTCTCTGCCAAAGATTGTTTTTTGTGCAAAATCATTAGAGCCTGTAAACATAACTATACCTGTTCGTGCAAGATTATTTGTATTATCAAGAGTATCCAGCCTTTGCCAGCCATCATTACTTAAATATTGCCAGTTTAATGTTGGAAGTCCCTCAGAAGCTTTGCTATTTATGGAAAAAAGCATACTGATGGGTCCCTTTAGCGGCGGAGCATCAAAGCCTAAATAAAACGCATTTGAAGGTGTATCAAAGGCTTCAAAAGGTTTAAAAAGATATTTCTCCTTTAAGATATTAATGCTTTTATCCACATATTCGAAATTATTGTAGGTAACACAGGAATTTACTGGAACAGCTTTTAAAAACTGAAAATTCAGTCTCATATCCTCAATCCAGGGTGAATTGTAAATAGAAAAAGGTGCATACTGGTTTCTTATACTAACCGAACGCACTCTTATCCAGTAATTTGTATGATTATTTACAAGGGTTTCGCATATATCCTCTGGGCAATTGAAGCTAAAGGATATATTTCTTTCTTCTTGATCCTCCGATTGGAACAGCTCATCCTGACTCTCATCCAATAAAAGCTTTACCCAACCTCTTCCATTCCAATACTCCCAGTATACGTTTGTAAGGCTTATTCTTTGGGGCTCAGGCTGAATAAAATCAGATTTCTCCATTATTAATTTCCAATTGATTTCTTTTAGCAATTCTTCATTAACCCTATTTTCTCTAAACTTTAGCTTGAAGCTTAATGTGATTTTAGAGCCTCTTTTTGACAGAATTTCTTTACTGGATATATATAACATATCGTATATAGAGAAAATCTCCTTAAATGGATAAAATCCTTCTTTATTAAGCTCAACATCATTGCCTATTAACATATCTGGCTCAAAGCCTGACTCATCCTCCAGCAATAAAGCCAAGGCATCAATAGCATCAATCTCAATATCTGCTACTTCACTGATGTTTTTTATCTCACATTTTATCCACTTACTTTTAATCCCTTGTAGCTCATCCTCTGCTATCGGGATGCTACTAGCTTTTTGTAATGTTAGCGTTTTGCCTATTGCCTTTACATTATCAAACGGTCGCCATTCATCTTGGCTTTTGTACATCCATATGGTATTTGAGCTGTCGGCTAGCCTCCTTGTAATATCTACCTCCAGATATTTACTGGTACTATTTTTAAATAAAAGCTCAATAGTTGCCCCTCTTGATAAATTAAACATATTGTCATGGGCTAAATACAAGACATGCTGTTGTAAATTCATTTTACTATCTGAACAAAACAGCTTTTCCGATATGCCCCCATCATGTGTGAAAAGCTCCTGCTTAACTCTTGATATGTTATCAGAAACAGCATTTACATTGTACCCGTCCACAATATTTGCAGGCGTAGCAAGGAATGCCTTTTCTGTCTCAAAAATAACCTTGTCATTATCTGCTGAGTTGGCAGAAAACTTTATTCCAGCAGGAATCATTACTGACTCTGCTACTCCAGTAAGCAGCTTTACAGTAATATAAGCCCTTGCGGCAGTAGCAGGCAAGGTACTTATGCCAAGCATGTTTAAAAATGCAATATAATTTTTATAGGGAACTTTTTTATATCTGTCAATGTTTCCTTTAAACATTTCTGCAAATATTAAAAAAAGTGCACTCCCAGCGTCAGGGTTCTGTTTTGTAAATCTCCACTCGGGAGTATAATAGTGAAAATTCTCCATCATTTCTTTAACTAATTCCGTATAATCTTTTCCACCCATCGCAGGATACAAAACTCTACCTCCATTCATGCTCATCTGAACTTAATACTATTTTGAACCTTCTTCCAGATAAAAAGGATAAACCATATTATATCTATTGTTTGTTGAGCGCACTGTATAATGTATATCAATATTAATTTTCCCGGGTACTTCTGTATCTTTAAGGGCTTTTATATCCACCTCTCCTACCCTTGGCTCCCAAATCATAATAGCCTCTCTTATGTCCTCTTCCATCTTTCTCATAGTAACTTCATCTGTCAGATCAAATACAAATCGTCTCAATCCACATCCGAAGTCACTCTTCATAACACGTTCACCCTTCGAGGTTTGTAATATGATTGTTATTGCTTCTGATATGTCCTGTTCGTTTTCAGACATCAGTATTCTTCCTGTTTTCGGGTTAACCTGAACAGGAAATTTCCAGCCTCTTCCTAGATAACTATCCATAAACACTATACCTCTTGTTAATTAATTTTAACAATTGCTCCATTTATCATCAATACACCACCGCTTTTAAGGTTCAATGCCTGTCCAGCCTCAATATTCACAATTGCACCTTTTATACTAACCTGTGCAGTGCTTTCTAAATTTACCATAAGTGGGCCGCTTATCTTTACACTTTGCTTTACAGAATCAAGACTTACCTGACAAGCATTTGACTTAAGCTCTGCTTTCAGGTTTCCTTTAACAGTCACAGCATTTGTCACACCATCTATTTCAACAGCATTTAATCCTAGTTTATCCTTTATTGTTATTTTAGGAGGAGCATCCTGCAGCTCTATTGTCTGTCCTGTTAAAGTCTCTAAGGATACATTTGGCTGTGCGGGTGTATCATTAATCATTATCGTATTCCCCAGCTTGCTCTTTATTAAGTGCTTAAGATTTAGTGGATCTATAACAGGCGGTCTATTTTTCATGCTCCAGAGAGAGCCTATAACATATGGACTTTCCAAGGCCCCTTCTCCAAAGGCAACAAGTACCTCATCACCTATATCAGGAATAAACTGTGCTCCAGCATAAGGTACAGCAACCCTAGCCCATCCACTGTCATCCATTAAAATATCTGCTCCCTCTCTCATGGAGTATTTTACTCTTACTCTTCCCAATCCCATTGGATCTATATTTAATATTACAGTTCCAACTGATACGCCGCTCTTGTTAACAGAGCCTTCCCCTCCCATTCCGCTGCCGCTACCGCTGGCTTTACTCATCTTCTTTATGCCATTAGAAATAGCTCCAAACAGATCCTCATTCCCTTTTCCCACTTCAAACTGTGTGGAATAGCCTGATTCACTTATAGTATGTGTTACAGCTGTAATATAGTAAGTACTGTTAAGCTGACTTCCAAGACCATCTATTTTAATAAACCTTCCAGGTGACAGCTCAGGCAGACCAATACACTCACCGCTTCCCGAAAGTGATTTCATAAGCCTCTCTCCCATTTTTAACAAAGCCACAGCTTCAGCTTCAAAAAATGAGGTTATTCCTATATCGTATTCATAATCAATTACATTTCCCATAAAAATATTTTTCATAACATTCTTTATCTTTTGACTGTCAATGCCAGGAACAGTTACATAACCAGCTAATCCCATTACTGCCATATCCATTTTTTCACTAAAACCTCTTGTAACAACAGCACATGCCTGTTCATTAAGATCAAATTGAGGAGAAAAACTTTTAAGGCTTCTTCCCCATTTTAGTGTTGTAATAGGAGTAAGATTACCAACGTATGGAATTCTAAAATAAAGAGTATCTCCACTTATAAAAAACTCATATCCTATTTTATTGGCCAATCTTTGTAAAAAACTATAATTGCTCTCATTTTCTTGTTGAATAGTTTCTTGTATATCTACACTGACATCTACAACAAAATCAAGCCCATACATTGCTGCCAATATAACAGCTATTGCAGAAGATGGCAAAAAATGCCAAGCAAATGACAGCTTATGCTTCATCATAAGATATGATTTATCATGGCACTCTACCGATAGTCTAGGGCTTCCTTCCGAGGGAAAATCAAATTTAACCGAAGTAATAAGTCCTTTAAAAACACTTTCTAGTCTATCACCATAACCCATTTTTACTTCAATAAAATTACCAATAGCAAGGTGCTTTTCAAGCCAATCTTTTTTAAAGTCGCTTGAAGCCATATCATATGCATTGCATACAGAAAAGGAGCACATATCTGACTTTTCTAGGCTTTTCTCAACCTTTAGCCCTGTTATTGCCATTCCTTCCATCTTAACAATCTCGGTCTTGCTGAACAAACCACAAATCACTTCAAAGGACGGAGCATAAAAATTGTAATATTTCGATTCCATTTCATCAAATGAAAAGCTTCCGTTCCTTGTGAAATCCAAAATTCCTAATCCAGCCAAATCAATCACCTCAACCGCGGAATAATAATGTTTTTTCCTCCAGATAAAATTCTGGGATTATCTATATTATTAGCTCTAGCTATTTCTCTCCATTGCTCTGGGTCTTGGTATTCTCTGCTAGCCAGCATCCACAAGTGCTCGCCTTGATTCAGCACCCTTTGCTTTGTCCTATCTGAAGAGTTTCTGGGTATTTCCTGAAACTGTTCCCTTATGCTTTTACTTGATTTCAGTGATATATTCAGAACAGCTCTTACAGGTACACCAGACTCAGTGAACATTGTAAACTTTTGTGTCACCTTTTCCATGAACCCTTTGAAGGTTCCTCCCCTACTACCTCCCCATGTAAACTTGACAATTGGAGGAGCATGAAGCTCAGAATCAACCCTTGCAAGCATAGTCACCTTGGTTGTGTATATTCTAACATCCTCACTATTCTCATATGTATCAAAAAAAAGCTCCATCGAAAGGGTTTCAGAATTGCCGCTTACAAACTGATTAATAGGTTCTGAAAGTCCTACAATTGTAGTTGATGCAAATTGATTGCCCACCTCAATAGTGTACTCATTTGGATAATAAAGTACACTGATAAGCTCTCCACTTCTACTTCCATTTACAATCTCAATAATAGCTTTATCCATTGGCATGCTAATAACCTCGTCTTGTCCTGTCCACTTTGATTCTATGCTCTATTTCCCTGTATACTCTTTCAACCAGTCCATTGATATTTACATTTGAATACTGTACAGATTGTAATGTTTGCTTTTCAATATTAACCACCTGTGTTTTCAAGGCTTGTATTTCTGACATGTAGCTTGTACTCCTATGTGCCTTTCTGCTACTACCGAATTCCATAGTTGCCAAATTATTCATAGCCTCTTGCCAAATAAAGCCCTTTTCCTCTGTTTCAAGCTTGTTCCTCAAAAGGTCATAGGCTCTTACTGTCAAATTTCTATTTCCTATATAATACTGATGTATACTCTTGCTTAAAAGCCCCATAGCAGTCTCTCTTGAATGCTTTTGCATATAGAGTGTTGGCAAAAGACCTGCAAATGTAAGCATATTATAGATATCAGGGTAGGTCTTTCTTAAATTATTAATACTATGTGGAGTTATCCTCCCTCTTTCCTGTTGGCTAAAGTGTTTATTGTAGGTTTGCTTATTATGTATGAGGGTTTCTTGTGATGTCCAATTTCCCTTTGTACCCTCTTCGTCTTCACCTTCATCTTCATCTTCAAGGAAGGGTGAAAGTCCATAAGCACCTTTATAAATATGGTTTGTAAAAAAGTAATTAGTTTTACTTTCCAATTCTTTTCTAAAGCCCTGTATAATATTGTAGGTCATATTATGCCAGAATTCTTTTGCTTCACTATCCATTTCTCTTTTTTGCTTTCGTTTTGTTCTGTGTACTCCCAAAAAACCCAAAGGATAAGCTGAACGTAAAACCTCAGGAAGCTCATGTCTTAATCTTGAAGCAATTTTGTCATGGATTATTGATGAAAATCCCTTTATTGCTTCTCCTTTGATATAAGCCTTTTTAAATCCCGATCCAATATATGACGATAACCCCGGAAAATAAATGCGATAGTAATTTCTGAAGCTATATGGATTCATATTAATTATACTTTCATAATTATCTGCATAGTTGCCTATATTAGAATATAACCTATCAGCTCCATAAGCATTTACTATTGTACCGATATTATCCTTAATATACTTTAAATAGAGGCTATTGATACCTTTTGTATCTCCGTTTACAGTCAGAATTCGTAAGGCACTACCTAAATCAGACTCTCCCATAAAAGTATTAAATTTTAAAGATAATACATTTTTTAATATTCTATGAACAGTCCCTAAACTATGCTCTGTTTTAACAGTATTTAAATTTAAGAACAATTCATTTTTTAATACTTCTTGAAAAGCATTTATTTGGTTTAAACTTTTATAAGTTAAGCCATTTATAGCTTTTCTGTCTCCATTTATATAAAATTGAATAAGATGGCTTAAAACACTTTTTAAACCACGCTCTGTTTTAATTGTATTTATATTTAATAATAATTCATTTTTTAATACTTCCTGAAAAGCATTTATTGGGTTTAAACTTTTATAATTTAAGCCATTTATAGCTTTTCTGTCTCCATTTATATAAAATTGGATAAGATGGCTTAAAACGCTCCCCAAACCAAGCTTTCCTGTAATAGTATTTAAATTTAAGAATAATTCATTTTTTAATATTTCCTGAAAAGCATTTATTTGGTTTAAACTCTTATAAGTTAAGCCATTTATAGCTTTTCTGTCTCCATTTATATAAAATTGGATAAGATGGCTTAAAACGCTCTCCAAACCAAGCTTTCCTGTAATAGCATTAATCCTTAAAGACGATGCATTATTTAAATCTCCAGAAACAGCATTATAGGGTTTAATGCTTTTAAAATTAAAGCCATTTATAGCTTTTTGTATATTTGTAGTGTTGTCATAAACATAGGAGAAGCGAGGTCTATTTTTTAATATTTCTCTAATATATTCCTTTCCAAAAAGCATACTGTTAGGAATAGAAGACTTTAAAAGCCCATTGTTTATGTATTTTAAGCTTTGATGCCCAGCAGAAGAGTGTAATGTTCTGACTGTGCTTTCAAGCTGCTTTTTAAAATTAATCAACGCCTGCTGACCTAAAATACTTAAGCTGCTTTTACTGCTTTCTTCCTGTAACTGAAGCTGCATCCTTACATTAATTAATAACTGCCCAATATCGGTTCTATTATAATCCGCATATGTACTATCAATCTTATAAAACAGATCAAACCAAGCAGCAAAGTCATTTCTTACAACACCGTACTTGGCAAATATTTCCTGCGCGAACCCATCATTATGTTTGGTTAACAGAACCTTCTTCGATGCCAATATTTGTTTTGGTATAAACAGTTTCTTTTTTTGCAGCATCATTTCATTCCTTTATGTACAAATTCAATAGACTCCACAGCCACCATATTACTATCCGCCTTTAGTTCTGGCCCAGACCACTTGACAGGATAGGCATCCATAAAGTCCCATCTTGATATGTCCTTTCCTAAGCTGTTACACAGTACAACTGAAATCTTTTGTTTTAAAATTTTGCCAGACAGAACACTTTTGTACCAATTGAGCAATTCACCTGATTCTACAATTCCCTTTTTTAGTGTCAATCTTGGATGCTTTATGAATTTGGGAAAATGGTGGGTATAATTTGTTCCGCCTTCCCTGTATTCCTCAAGCTCTATCTCTGCTTCAATACCTGATACCTCAGAGAAGCCGCCATAAAGTTCAATATCATTAATCTCCACCTTGAATTTAAAAGAACCAACTGGATAGCCTTTCTCAATCATGGATCATTCTCCTCTTAAATACCTACAATAGATTTGAAGCTGGACTATTGCAAAACAACAATTTCTGTATACAGATGACTTATTGCAAGAAATAGTACGTGAGTATAGTATATATCTAATTTCGAAGCTCGATTAGAAATTGATGCTAAAAATAGTAGGTGAAGAACAAATTATGTAGCCGACACAGCTACAGGAAGTAGCTGTGAGTATAACATCGAGACAGGATGTCGAATGTTATAGGTCGGCGGAAGTGCTTGTTCTGAACCGCAAATATTTCAGCATCAATTTCGGGAGCAATCCATAGATAATTTCATTTATTCAAACACGTTTTCTTTATCCTCACTAAGCTTCCGATTAATCTTTGAAATCTCCTCACACCATTTCTTCCTTTCGGCATGTTCCATTGCCATAATAGCATCATGCTCCCAGTGGAAATGATACGCTATAAAGGCTACCTCCTCATAAATACGAGCGATCGGGTAGCCCTTTATAGCTCCCCCAACTGTTCGCTAAGCCATTCAAACTCATTTCCGCATTTAGGACAGGAAACTTTTTGCCCTGCACTTCCCGTTTCATTTATTCTGCGGTAAAAATCCTGAAGATATGCCATGTCAGCAGAAAACAAATCCTCTACAACCTTAGTATTAATCACTTGAAGATTTCCAAGTTTCACAATAACCCTTGAAAGCAATATGATTGTTAAGTATGCTGGATTCTGCTGGACTCTTGGATCTTTAAGAGGCAATATCTCATCAGCAGCGGTAGCTAATCTCATTACTCCGTTTCTGCATAAATTTCCATCTATATCCACATACCCCTTGGGCAATAAAAACTCAAACTCTGTCTGAAAAGCCATATTTAACCTCCAAGATTACTATTTTGTTCTAGACATTCCTTCATGTGCAATTTCTAGTGTCTCTATCAATACTTCATTACCAGTTCCCTTAAAGTCTGATACGTTATATTTCATCGGCCAAGCTTGAACAACCTGCCATGTAGCCGAATCATTTCCCTCTTCATCAATTGATATAATTGTAACTGATTTACGTTCCACTTTGCCTTCTGAAACACTTTTAATCCAGTTGTATATATCCATTGAATCAGTAATACCTCTTTTCAAGGTTATATTGCTATGCTTTCTTAATCCAGGCAATTTGCGTGGAGTTATTGCCTCATTACCATCACGATATTCAATAACATCCATTGAAAGATCATATCCTGATACATCTGAAAATGCTGCAACTTGAATACCTTCTATTTCAACCCTATAACGAAAATTTCTGTATGGGTCCAATCGGGCATTGGTAGCCATGGTTCTTCTCTCCTTTCGTATTCTTAATCTCTATCTCTATTGTTGTTCTCCTGTTTTCTGAGAAATCCTAAATATTACGAATTCTGCTGGTTTTACTGGTGCAATTCCAATTACACAAATCATTCTGCCATTGTCTATGTCATCCTGAGACATTGTAGAGCGATCCACCTTAACAAAAAAGGCTTCTGCTGGGCTTGTTCCCATAAGTGCACCATTTCTCCATACCGTAGTAAGGAAATTTTCTATTGTACGTTGTACCCTTGACCACAGCTTGTCATCATTAGGTTCAAAAACTACCCATTTTGTACCTTTTTTGATTGACTCCTCAATGAATATAAATAGCCTTCTTACATTTATGTATTTCCACAGGGAATTGGAGGTACAGGTTCTTGCTCCCCAAACTCTTATTCCTTCACCAGTAAAATATCGTATTAGGTTTATTCCCTTTGGATTCAAAATATCCTGTTCACCCGTGTTGTATTGATATTCCAAGCCTGTGCAAGCTCTTACGACCTCATTAGCAGGAGCTTTATGTACACCTCTTGAAGTATCCGAACGTGCATAAATACCCATCACAGAGCCTGATGGCGGTATATAAGTATTTATCTTTTCGTAAGCATCAAAAACCTGAAGCCATGGGTGGTACATTGCAGCATAGTGGCTATCCACAATATTTCGGAAGGACTCAACATCTGCAACAGTTTTTTTGTCACCAGGAATGTCAAGAACAGCAAATCTGCTACCGAGGTTCTCACAATGAGCAACAAGTGCCAGCTGTGCAGCAGGATCAACTATTCCTGGCATTGCTATTATACTGACATCTTCATTATCAATAAATGCTTTTATTCCAGTACGCTTTCCTGGTCCCCCATCTTGACCTATAAAGTCAGCTGCTGTTGTTTTACTGAGATTACCATCGCTTCCGTTCATAAGTGGAATAGTATGCTCGCTATATCTTAATTCTTTTGTATATTTTAATTCTTCATTGTAAAGTTCATTATCATTTTCACCTAGCACAATGATGGTCTTGCCTTCATCATCGGCAATTATTTCTAGTTTCTTTCCGTCTTTTACTTTTTTCAATACATCTTCAGTTACGACTTCGGTGATTGTTTTAACCTTTCTAATTACTATTTCCTCATCGGTTAAAGCCGTTTCACCCTCTTTAAGTTCAGTTTCTATTCCATCTTTTACTATTATAAATTCTACTTTCTCCGTCGATTTCAATGTTGAGAAATCACCGCTATACAGTTCCTTGTCAGCATCCCCAAGTACTTTTATCTTCTTGTCGGCTGTTATTTCAACTTTTAAGCCTTCTTTTACTCTTTTAAGTTCTGTATTCTCAACACTTTCTTTTATTAACTGGATAGCTTTTATCCTCTTTACTACTATTTCCTCTCCAGTCAGCTCTGTTACGCCACTTTCAACCTCGGTTTCAATACCATCCTTGACTTTAATAACTGCTATTCTTTCAGTGGGCATAATTTCTCTATTTGTTATGACCTGATATGGGTGCAACGGTATACTATCGCCGATACTATTTCTCTCAATTACTATTAATGACGACTTTGAAACAGCCTTTTCTATATAGTTTGATGCTGAAGGATTTAGAGATACATTTTCATATTGCTCGGCAACCTCCTGATAACTAACTTTAAGATTAATTTCACATGTATATAGAATTTTTACAGGAGGCAGGGTTTTTTCTATCATATCGCCCGCATTTTCTAATAGCTTTTCTGAAAGTGTTATCAAATTATCCTGTACGTCCTTAACTATTGCATACTGCTTAGGAATTTTGTTTACACCGTCAAAGAAAGCTACAACATCTCCAACATTAAAGCCCCCGCTACTCTTAACTTTAAACTGCAATGCAGTATCAGCGTCCCCAATAACTTCTTCTATAGTTGTCTTTGCCTTACTCGAAGGTGTAACAGTAATCCTTATTTTATTTCCCCAAACACCTGGATTCTTTGCATAAATACGTAAAGTACTCTGTTCATCATCATCTTTAAAATTCTTGGATTGTTTTGCTTCTGGAGGTACTACCCTCATTATAAAGCAGCGTCCTCCTCCATTATTGAAAAAATGCTCCACGGCATAGGATAAAAACCGATTATTACCAAATAGGTTTTTGGGCAAATATCCTCCAAACTTCCTCTGAAAATCACCAAAGCTGGTCACAAGCTCAGGCAAACCTTCAATAACACCTTTTTCTGCGTATCCTAGGAACCCGGCAGTACTAGTGCTAACACCCTCCATAGGCCTTGGACCGCTTTCAAACTCCTCAACATAAACACCTGGAGATAAATACTCTGGCATAAGTTTTTATGGTTACGAAAATCATATCTCCGAAACCATTCCCTCCTTTCAATTAATAATTGCTTACTTGATGTTAAATCTTATTAATGCCTTTATTAATAACTAAACAACTATTTGTACCTTTCCAAGTAAGATAGGCTTTCCTTCTTCCATAAGAATCCGCCTTTCCGTTTCCTCATTTTCTATCTTGAGTCTTACTTCACAGCTTTTCTCCCTAAAGTTTCTAAAATATATAACACTTTCCCCTCTTGAATCTGTTCTTGTATATATCAATGGCATAAGAAGTCCACCTTTTAACTGCTCATCAGCAAGGGGCTTGGTAAGCTTGAATTTTCCATTTTTAATTCTACCTGCTATTGTACAAGTTTCAGCAGAAATCCCCTCTTTTTTCTTTATCTCAAAGATATCCCCTCTACCAATACCACCAGATATGTTAACAAGGTTAAATATATCATTTTCACCTTCTGTGCTCATAATTCTTGCTGCCGCCGAACCTTCAGAAACAATTGCAGCTTCAATGTTTGCTCCTTCTACTGCTTTTTCTTGAGAATCAATCAAGGAAAGCCTTATAATATTTGATTTTTCTGGAAACGGATATGCTGGTGAAGGTTTAAGCGTAAAGAATATAGCTTTATTAGAGGGCAACTCCTCCATATTGACAGGAAATTTTTCCATAAGATAATTATCTGACTTAATTATTACGTTATATATTTTATTATTTAACCCCGTAAAAACATAGCAATCGGGTTTCACAATAGGTAAAGCAGAAGTACCCTCTAAGATAACTTTAATATTTGAATTGGTAATATATTGTGCTGTAAATTCATCTTTTAAGTATATCGCCATTGATACTCTGTCGCCAAACTGTATAGATATGTTGTAGTCCATTGTCTTCACCTTTGCACATACCAATTTATATAAAACAAAAATCATGTAACTCTCTTAACTTCAGTAAAATCAGACATTTCATTTATATCAATAAGAACTGGCTCAACAATATAGCTAAGAGAGGTTTTAAATGCAACATTCGGAAAAGTCCATATTTTTGATTGTTCTTCAGTGGTCATGTTGTTAAGTATAATTTTAAGTTCCTCGTTCCGTTCTGCCAATGTTCCGCATAGATAAGATCCTTTTAGAACCTGATTCATGGCAATTACCTTCATTGCTGCACCCAAAATGCATAACTCATCATACGCACGTGAAGATATTTCGACAGTAGAATACGCTGTCAACAAAAAGTATATACTGAGTGAAAGGTTTTCTCCCGAAGGACTTCTCCATGCTCCATTTTCCTTAATTGAAAAAGGATAAATAGTTAAACGTAAATCTCCTTTTTCAGCAGGAGAGCATAGTCCTATCATTTCAGGCTTCAAAATTGGATTTGGAGTCAGCTTGTCTCTTAGCAACTTAACAAAAGAGTTACCAGCATCTGATATAGCAGTAAAGCTACCCATTTATTCCTCCTATAGCAATCACGGTAGTATATAATTATTTTATACATTTTTGTTGTTTTTTAGAATCATTAAAACTACTTTGTGAATAATATGTAACATTATTAAGTCCAAGTAATTATGGATATTAAGACTATCTTATCTATTTATATACATAATTAGTACTTGTAGTTTATAATATACTATTTTTTTTTTCAAGTCAACAAGCTATCGGCTGAAGTCGACAGTTTTAGTTTTGATTGTAGTATTCTCTTAGTTATTTTTTTTATCTACTTTGCTATTTCTCGCTTTAAAACGATGACATTTTTGAACCTCAGTAGCTTCACCATCATGCCATACAGTATATGTATACTTTTTTGTAGTTATTAACTGAACTTTCCCACATTATAAATTTTATTTATTTAGTTTTCTTCTTTTGATTGGTCTTCTACTATAATCCTTCGCTTTTCTTTTACCATGTAATGCATGATACTTAACAATTCCCGTTGATTTACCAACCTTTTTCCTATTCCCCTTAGATGTATTACAGGTTCCACATAAAACCCTACCATTACCGATTAATGCTCGTCCTCCAGTTGAAGCCGCTTTTATATGGTCTACTTGAAATCCCCCATCACCTATTTTCTTCCCTTTAAAAGTGGCATAATGTAATAATTTGTGCATAAAGCCACAGTGTTCACATCTATAATAACCACCATTTCTTTTTTTATTTCTAGCAAGAATATTTTGTTTTTGCAGATTAGTAAAATTATCTCTTGCAAGCTGTACTACATAACCTTGATTTTTAACAAACCCATTGCATACATTCTCAGGGCTTTTTGTTAAAAATTGAGCAACCCCTTCTCTCTCTTGCAGTTTAGTTTGCATAACTAAACCAGACAGGTTATTTATAAACTGGAAACCTTGCATCCCTCTGCCTTTTTTTTGAGCAACTGAATTAGTTATCACTTTACCTTTATTCCCTATTTCTTTATCTTTCTTTTTCTCTATCTGTGCGTACATCCCATGCTCCTCCCTAATTGGAGTTATTAACAGTTACTAATCTCTGTTGTTATAGGCATTTCATATTCCGATGTCATTTATATTTCAACCTTAAATTCACTTAATTCATGAAATTCAATTCAAGAACCGTCCCCAAATTTACTTGTATTTGAGCGTACTTAAAACCTTATCAATCTCATTCTTGGGCCAAATTCCAGATTGCTTGTACATATCTAGCAACTGGTTTATCTGCTCCGCTTGCACCGTTGGCCATTTGCCAGAAATAGCTGCAGACCGTGCCAAAATCATCTCCAGCTTTGAGGAATCATCCACCGATACATTCTCTGCAACATTGGCATCTTTCATATAGGTCACACCCGACATTTTTGAAACCATTAAATTGTATGAATCGTTAGCTTGCTTTAGAGCGGTACTACTAATTAATGGGTAATCTTTTTTTCCTGAGTGCAGTTGTTGACCATAGCCCAGTTGATTGATCTGAACCGCATTACTAATTGCATTATGTTTTTCCGTTGGTGATACTCCAATGGGTGCTTTATCGTTCCGATTAGCTAGATACTGATGGTAGGCTGTATCTCCAACTAGCAACCCACGCTGCATCTTACGATATTCGTCTGCGTTCAATCCAGTCTCGTCAGGCTCCGATTTAGAACCCGTCCCGATGTGATCCCTGTGTAAGGCATGTACCTCTTGGTATGCTGGTGCTATGTTCTCTAACACTTGAGCATCTTTAGATTCTTGTCGTGGCAGCAGACCATTTGCCAGCACTGCATAACCAATTGTATGCTCTGACTCGTGTGTTGAACCAGATACTATATCTTTATAAAGCTCTCTGAGTCGTACCTGCTCTCGAGTCTTCGCACCGTGTTGACCGTTCATAAATCGTAAGTTTCCCTGCGGAAGTCCTTTTACGACCCGTTTATTGAAATCAGGGTTTTTCGCCTTCTTAGCATTTCTCTTAGTAGTCTCTTTAGTAGTCTTTTTGGTTTTGCGAATCCAATGCTTCTTTGAATCCTTCTTCGAGGAATTACCTCTTTTGAGACCACTTGTCAACTGTAATGTGACCCCTTTATTGACTTGTGGATTTATCTTTTCATCATCTTGCAGTTTGGTTTGCATAACTAAACCAGACATGTTATTCAGAAACTGAAACCCTTGCTTCCCTGCACTTTTCTTCTGAGCAACTGAATTAGTTATCACTTTACCTTTATTCCCTATTTTTTTATCTTTCTTTTTCTCTATCGGTGCGTACATCCCATGCTCCTCCCTAATTGGAGTTATTAACAGTTACTCATCTCCGTTGTTATAGGCATTTCATATTCCGATGTCATTTCTATTTCAACCTTAGATTCACTTAAATCATGAAATTCAATTCAAGAATCGCCCCCAAATTTACTTTTGTTTATTACACCAATCTATACATGCTTGTGCACCTTTCTGAGCTGCCAAAGGTTGGAGATAATTAATCACCGTCTGCAAATCAGCTTGTCGACTAACATCACGAATATTTATACGGCTTCCATTATCATTTCCAAATTTGTAGTGTGTATTATCACCCACAACGTGAATATGGTGCTTACCAGCCACGCCGATAATTTTACCCTTCTTTTTACCACCCTTTCCTCCCATCTGAACTACATTATTTAATAATCCACTATTATTAGTAATTTCAAAGCCTTTCTTTACTGTGCTTTTCTTCTGGGCAACTGGATTAGCTATCACGCTACTTTTATTCTCTATTTTATTCTCTTTCTTTTTCTCTATTTGTGCGTACATCCCATGCTCCTCCCTAATTGAAGTTATTAACAGTTACTCATCTCCGCTGTTCTAGACATTTCATATTCCGATGTGATTCTATTTCAACCTTAAATTCACTTAAATCATGAAATTCAATTCAAGAACCGTCCCCAAATTTATGAGCCTTCGCTCCCATCACATCTGCCTCATGCTCTAGCCCTGGATTATCATTCACCTTAATACCTTGCAGCTGCATGGTTGGTTGAACTCTCCCCTGTGCCTGCTGTACTACATGCCAAGCTTCATGAGCCAGGTGCTTCTCCTGCCCTGATGCCACATGGATATCCCTACCCTGTGTATATGCCAATGCTCCCACATGTGCGGGTTTATCCGAATTGTAATGTACTCTTACATCACTCATATCCATACCAGAAAGACTTTCCACCCCTGTCTTTATTTGATCTGGCATTCCAGTATTGTTTTCCTTTTTCATCTGCACAGGTTTAGTATTCAATAAACTAATCAATGAGTGCGTTCCCACATTTTTCTTAAACTGCACTGAATCTGCCTCCGCAAGTAAGGTATTGTTTGCTGCTATAACACGTTGAACAGGCTTTGCGGAAGTAGGCTTCCTCTTTTGAGCTTTACTCACTGCACTTACCTTCTTGGCTTTTTTATCACTCTTTTTACTTTTATCTGCAAACATTTTATCCCCCTTCCTTGATTATAAATATTCTTCTATATCATCTAGGATAACCATTTTCCCTATCTTTTTAAGCTCTGTCAGTGCAGCTTTTATTATGTGGCTATTCCCTACCTCTTCGTTTTTTTCTGCTGCAATAAAAGCCGCAGCTAGTACAATATTTTTTATATTTCCTCCACTAACCTCAAATTTCTCTGCAATCCAAGGAAAACTGATATCTTCCTGTAAAGGAGTTTCTTTAGGGAATAGAGAACGCCAAATCATTTCTCTGTAAGTTGCATTTGGAAACGGAAACTCAATAACAAAATTGAAACGCCGTAAAAACGCATCATCAATATTCTTCATAAAATTTGTAGCCAAAATTGTGACACCTTCATAATCCTCGATTCTTTGCAATAAATATGCCGTTTCCACATTGGCATGTCGGTCATGGGAGTCCTTGACCTCTGTTCGCTTGCCGAAAATAGCATCTGCTTCATCAAAAAAGAGGATTGCATTACTAAGCTGTGCTTCATCAAAAATTCCTTCAAGATTTTTTTCTGTTTCTCCGATGTATTTGCTTACCATTTTTGCTATATCAACTTTGTAAAGCTCCAACTGGAGTTCGTTTGCCACAACCTGTGCCGCCATGGTTTTTCCTGTGCCTGGAGGTCCTGAAAAAAGCATACTGAGCCCTTTGCCGTAGGAAAGTCTTTTATTAAATCCCCAGTCCCCAAAAACTGTCTGTCTAAATTTCATTTGATTGCAGGCATCTTTTAATAAATTCCTTGCGTCCTCCGAAAGAATGATATCGTCCCAATGAAATTTTGCTTCAATTTTTCGTGCCTTGGTAATTAAGTGAGATTTTCCATTTTGATAACAGGCCAAATTAAGGCTGTTTATGTCTATACCCTCAGACCTGCTCCTATTTCCTGTAGCATTAATACTTGCCAATTTAAGAGTGTCCATTATCTGACCTGGTGTAAATCGAAATTTTGACGCAAACTCTCCCCAATTCACTACGGTACTGAATTTATAATACTCCCCCATCGCCTGCCAAAGTATCTTCCTCTCTTGTTCATCGGGCAACTCTAATGAAAAGTGAAGGAGCATTTCCTTTTGTGAAGGCATGTATTTTTTTAAGGAATCTGTGGAAAGAATGTAGAATATTTCGCCCTTTGGAAATTCTTTTATATACTCTGTTTTAAGCTCAATTAGTCCATCTATTATTTTATCTTCAATTGTATTTGGCATTTTTACTGCAAGAACAGCATTTTGAAGAACTGTTTCACACAGGATAGATTTTATGAGCTTTTCAGGGCTTGTATCCGATAAAAACACCTTAATATCCACCAGCAGCAGAGTCCTGCCTAGTTTGTGACATATATGCCTAATCTGAAATGTTTTTCCTGTGCCGTTTGCTCCTTCTAGATGGAGCAGAAAGGTTTCCCTTTCCTGCAAATCAGTTGTATGATAATTCCAAAGCTTATCTTGGAGTTCCGTTTGGATAAGCATAGGAGCAAGAACGCTATCTGGGTGGAATATTTCTATATGCCTTTCAAACTCTTGGAAATATTTACCATTACACAAGAGATAATTTACAATTCTTGTGTTTAGGCACATCTCCCTGTTTTGCTCATATGTGTTCCAGGGTGAATCAGATAAGAGAAATTTTTGTAAAGAACCGCCATAAATCCACTCTGTTTTATGTTTTATAAATTCCGCTGGATCATCGTATAGTATTCTTAAAACAATTTCCAGTGTAGGATATTTGATTGAAGTATCATCAGCAATAAGTCCATATACTTTTTGGTATTTTGGATGCAGTTCAGCTGCTAGGCTCATAATCACAATTTGCCTTTCCAGCCATGAGAGGGAGAATTTCTCGCATAATAAATCCAGATTATTTATTTGTCTGTTATTCTCCAATTCCATTTCTCTTGAAGTATATTCACTTTTTAATTGCTGCAGTTCTTCGGTGTCGTAGGACTCATTTTCATTTGTGAAAAGCTTAAAGATTTGAATAAAATTCATTGAAAAGCCACTGTTTGAAGCTTCAATACAAAGGTTTTGAATCTTTATTAGCAACCTGAGTATTTTTATATCAAGAATTTCAAGTAAATTAAGGATATACCCTTCTAATTCCTGATTTGTTAATTCGTTTTTGAATGTAATACTGTCCAGCATATGGTTTGCACCTTTCTAAACCGCTGTTGTAATGAAATTTTCTATAATTGAAAATTTCATTTTGAATCTAGGCGTTATAAATAATGTTACCATATTATTTATATTCTTACAATCTGACAAAAAACCTCCCCCTGTTCACAACAATGTTCACAAAGAGAGGTTTCTTTAGTCGAAATAAAAACTATAGTTAATTTGAATTTAATTAATTTGAATTTAATTAATTTCAATTTAATAAACATTTCTTAAGCAAAGCTAAATCAATTGCATCTACTGTACCGCTACTATCCATATCAGCCGCTTTGAATGAATCTCCCGTCAAAAGCTCAATTCCGAGAAGATGCTTCTTTACTACAGCAAAATCTAATGCATCTACTACTCCATCATGAAATGGATCACCAGGTATAATTAATTCAATATCAGGATAGTTTTCCTTTACAAATACGATATAATTAACCACACCGCTTGAAGCCTCATTTGATCCAAGTTCAACAGTTGAATTGAAATCAAATTTTTTCTCGTAAATGTTAAAAGTAATTCCTGCATCATTGGTTAATGTATCACCTGTTTTAGTCCAGATATTCAACCAACTTGGTATAGTTGAAACTCTAGTATCTAATGCAATATAACAAAAAACATCCGTTTTTGTAGTAAAAGACGCCAACACTGATGTAAAGCTTTTTGAATCACAAGCAGTTCTTATATATTCTGAACCTTTAATAATCTCTGGAATTGTGCTAAATTTAACTGTTCTGTCTCCAAACATCAAATCTCCAACCTGTAAATTCTCTTGTATTGACCAGTCAGCTGCGTTTGCCGTATCATTTACTACTAATGACTTTATATGTTTTCCTTCAAGCACAGGCGACTCTGGCTCTTCAATTCCCGTTGGATTCCAGCCATCTGTACCCGAAAGGAATTTTTCCATTGTATATTCAGAGGCTTTTGAGTAAGGCAATTGTTTTCTAGATGCATTTGAGCCAGCACCAGTATTTAGATGCTCCCACATTTCATAATTTTCCGGATTGTTGCCTGACATGCTAGTCCATCCAGCAGAAGCTATATGGTTTCCCAATTCACATTCTCTAAATAATACTTTCGGAGTAATACTACCAGTTTCTGAGCTTGGTATCCACGGTCTTCCTAAAGAAATGCTTTTTGAAGTGCTACTACTACTTGTCAGCTTACATTTATAGAATAGATAGCCTTTTTGATCAGCTTTTGTGCTCGGAGCTGTAACACATCCGCCACTCCTATTTAGCGAATAAACTTCACAATTGTGAAATACTGCAGTTGCTGCTCCAAAAATAAAATCCACATCTCCCTCAATATAACAATTGTAATAATATTGTCTTCCACTATTCGCATATAAGGTGTCCTGATTACCCTTAAAAGAACAATTCTTGAATATCATTTTATCGGCTTTAGCAAGCACTGCTACTGCCTGACTGCTGCCATTTGCCGCCTCATCGTAGGAATTTTCAAAAGTTATATTTTCTGCTTGAAATCCATCACCTGCTATGGTGATACTTGGACTTCCAGATGTTCCTAATGTACCGCCTGTAGACTTGGGAGTGCTTGCAGCATCATTAAAGGTTAAAATTGTTCCTCCTCTGCTTTGACCAATTAACGAGATATTCTTTTTAGATGAACCTATATTCATTTTCTCCTTATAGGTGCCATTCTTAATGTATATAGTGGTTCTGGCAGAGCTATTTGCAGGCACACTATTTATAGCTGCCTGAACGGTTGTATAATTGCCGCTTCCATCCTTTGAAACCACTACATCATATTTTATAGGATTCTCTATAATTGGAGTGTCTTTGATAAGCTTAGCAGGCCAATTGCCATACCAAGCATAGCCTGTTCTTCTTTCTTGACTTATTTCTGACATTTGATAATGGAGAGAGCTATCTCTATCAACAAAAATTGGTCTATTGGTGTTAATTTCATAAAAACGTGCCCAAATAGGACTGGCAGTTGAATCACTTACAACCACTCTGTCACCATTGGTTTCAACCACTTTGATTCCGTTTATCTGAACTTTCACCATCCATGAAACAGCTGAGTTAATTGCATTTGTTATATCAGTGCTTGGATTTTTTATTGTTTTTAGGTAATTTACTATACCAACGCTTTCGCTTGTACATATAGATGGCAATTCATAAGCCCTGCCAGTTGTAGGCTTTAAGGTATTTTCATCATGCTGCTGACACCAAGCTGTCTTGACACCATTAACAGTTATTTGTGTATTCAGAAAGCATTGTATACCTTTTTGAACTGCAACAACTGCCTTTGAAGCTCTAGTCGTATCAATAAAGGTAAAATCTCCTGTTTTGTTTGCAACACTTGTCAGTACATTCATAACATGAACCATAGCGTTGTCATTATAGGTAATATGTGCATGATAAGTTCCTGCATCACCGAAAACCTGTGGCCATCCCCCATTTGAATATTGACCATTTAAAAGAAGATCAATACCTTTTTGGCATGAAGTCAAATATTTAGAATTGTTTGTTTGCTTGTAGGTTTTAGCTAAAACAATAATTTGAGAAGTTGTTGTATCATTATCTGTTGTAGACTTCCCCCATGATCCAGTATCGCTCACAGTCATATCCTTTCTCCAACCTCCATCAGAAAGCTGATACTGGACAATACTGTCTGCAAGCTTAATTCCCTCAACACTACCAAACCAAGCATCAGAATTTTTAAAGACACTGTCCCAATCGGGTGAAGATGCCAATACTTCTTTTGGTAATAGCATAACTAAAGAAAAAACAAATACCAGCATTACTGTACTTAATAGCTTTAGACACAAAGTCTTACTGTTTTTTAACATACTTTTACCTCCTCGTCTTATACCTTTTAGTTTTTGCTTTACATAGCAAGAAAGACGGCTAAAATACTGAGTTGAACAATGCTAGTTCTAGTAATTACTAATTTCTTGCAATTATTTTGGCAACAAACCATTGATAAATCTCCCGCACCGATAGGATTTTTTATGCGAAAGTTGCTTTATATATATTAATGCGGATTCATTTCCAATTTTCAGTCATATTTTCCTGCAAATACTACTCTTCAAAATAGTATTTGTATTAATGTTATGGTAATGAGAGTTAGTATTTTCAGCAAACAAATCAAATACACTAACTGGTAAAATTTAATTCAATCCACTTTTTAATAATACAAAAACACAAATCCATCAAGGTTATACATATCTGTTAAATCCGACCTTGACAAATTTGTGTTTTTTTATTTATTTCACATTTTGTTGATATTAACCATCATTTTAATTCACACTACCATTAATATATGTTACATCAGTTAACTTACTAAAGTTGCCATCACCAAAAGCTCCACCCTCTTTAAATTTTAAAGCTGAATTAGAGCTTTGAATTACTTTGAAGGTAATCATAGCAAGTGTGCCATCTTCTGTAATCAACTCATCTCCTATAGAATTGTCTAAAAATAGCAAGCTAATTGTTCCGCTATTAATTCTACTTGAGAAGTTCACACTAGCATTTTTTACTATTGAACCAGCTGCTACTTTCTGAACTTCTAGCTTACTGGTATCATAGTCTATATAGAAATTGCATGTTCCAATATTACCAACCTTACTAACATTTGTTAAGGTAACTGGTACTGTTATTATATCTCCAGCACTGCCTGTAGCTTTTTCTATTGTAACACCTAAACCTTTTAAAGTAACAGGTGGTGTTGAATCTACCATTGTCAAAGTAAATACAGGATTATTTGCCAAACCAAAATCAAAGGTAAATAAAGTTGTTCCTACCGAAAGAGTTGACAGATAGCTACTCTTAATTGCAACAGTATTATCTGCTACAGTGAAATCTATGCCACTTCTTAAACCTGTGATACCAGTAAATGTGTTTCCATTAGGTGTTATACTTGCCATAATATCTTGTGGTTCTTTCTTGTCAAATGTTGCCGAAACAGGGCTTATCAATGGAATATTAAGAGTAGAGTCAATTATATTAATACATCCGTTTGTATTGTTAACTGTTTTAATCTTAGCCCAATCTGCACCGCCAAAAGTTCCAGACTTAAATGATACAGGTGTTGTAGCCTGTACAGCATCACTCTTTACCTTAAATTCAATATTTGCAAATTCACCATCAGTCTCAATCAATCCATTTTCTGTGGCACTAACGAAAATAATGCTGATTGTACCGTTAGCATTATTATTGTAGAAAAAGTTATCATTCTCATTTTGTACTATTGAACCTGATGACACTCCCATTGCTTCTAATATATTTGTATCGTAGGTAACAAGTATATTACCAACACCCACCTTACCTACTTTTACAACATTTGATAAGCTGATAGGTAATTTAACTGTATCACCTGCTTTGCAAGTTGCTGTACCTATTGTGGCATTAAGGGCACCAGATGATTCAGTAACTGTTATTGTTAATACTGGATTCTTTTCTACACCAAAATCAAAGGTTAGGGCTTTTGTTCCTACTACTAGACTATTCAGATAGCTCTTTAAAATGATTACTGTATTTCCTGTCACTATGTAGTCAGTGCCCTGCGTTAAACCAGTAATACCTTTGAAA
>JAEWST010000102.1 GCA_023398105.1 Bacillota bacterium
AACACATGGTTATGCTACTAATTTCCATGCAAACCTAAACCCGATGCAAACGTACATGCATTTAGAAGATTCACAAAATGCATGTACGTTTACATTTTGTGGAAGTAATTTATTGGTGATATTACGTTTCTATTTTGGTTAGGCATACAAGAGTTAAGCAAGGGGGATACGGTTAAAATATGAAAGATTTATTTAAAGATATAGGTTCCTTTATGATAAGAACACCGGGTCTGCCAATCAATTTATTGACAGATAATATAGAAAATGCAAATAACATAGATCATACTATGTTTTTATTTGATTCTCCTGAATATAAAGATCAGTTTAATGAAGCTATATTTGTGGCCAGCCAAGATTTATATGAATCCATGCAGCACTATATTGAGGATGGCACAGCAAGGGATACAAATTATTTGTTAAATTCAATCTATAAATATTTTAGCAGAAGCTGTTCAAGGTGTACTCCATTTGGATTATTTTCCACAGTTGCGTTTGGCAATATTACATCTGACAGAACATCATTTGAATTAAGCAGTGCAGAATTAAAAAGAAAACCTCTGATTGATTCAGAGTGGTTATACCAAGTGGTTTTTATGTACGAATCTAAGTACTTAGAATCCCTCCGATACACAATCAATGAAAGTGTTGCTAATCAGAGAAACAAAGCAATCTTGTTTAACTGCACAAAAGACAGCGATGGGGGAAAAGTAAATAAAAAATCTATAAAGTACTCCAATGCATTTGAAGTAGTTTTAAGAATATCAGGTGATTACGTAAGTTATTCTGATATTATAGAAAACCTTAAAAAAGAATATCCGAATGTGGAAGAAAACACATTTCATACATATATCCAATCACTCATAAAAGAAGGTTATTTAATATCCGATCTTCGTCCACCATTAACAATCGTCGACCAATTTGAATACTTTATCTGTAAACTTCAGGAATACGATATAAATACAAACACCTTAGTTGACATAAAAAATGAAATACAGGAATACTCCAATGGCTATGTAAATAATACCATCGAATGCCTGACGCAGATTTTCAAAAATATGAAGAGAATCTACAACTCCAAAAACTACCTGACCATAGATTCTTCCTTCTCCTACAGCCAATGTAATTTAAATCGAAATGAAATTAAAAAAATAAATAAGCTTCTCAATTTATTTATACAATTTAATATCAAAGAGCCTTTCAATAGTTTGAATGATTACAAAAATAAATTTCTGGAAAAATATGGCCTCTCCAGGTGTGTTCCTTTGACTGAACTCATTGATCCTGATATAGGAATCGGTTTTCCGGCCCATTATGATGGAAAAACCGGCATGAATAATTTGGGAGAATATATCAATCCCTGGATACGGTTTTTTGAAAGAAAATATGTAGATTCCATAAGACTTGGTCAGGAAATAGAGATCACCGATGCAGATATGGGAATGCTTTTAACAGAAGAGATTGATATGGATCAGTTGCCTAAATCAATGGAAATCTACTTTAATTGTGTAAAAGATAATGGAAAGGATGTCTACTATTTAAGTAATATTTTTGGGTCTACTTATGCAGGTAAATCATTTGGAAGATTTTCTCACTTAATGAATAATCCAGAAAAATTTTTTGAAGAAATAAACAAAAATTATGGTAATGAATGTCAGGTCTGTGAATTTACCTATTTACCCGATAGTTTATATTCGGCAAACGTGATCCGAAATATGCATGGTTCCACTTATGAAACAAGTTTTGGGACTACAAATTCCAAAGATCAGGCATTTAAACTTAAGCTAAGTGAAATTTTAGTAGAATTTAAAAACAACAAATTATATTTAAAGTCTGCGGTTAACAATAAAAGAATCATCCCAACATCTACCAATATGTTTAATCCGCAGTTAAAACCCAGAATACTACGATTAATTGACGAAATTTTTTCTGATGGAATCAGGTTTTATAATAAACCATGGCAATACTTACTGGAGAAATTTGCCTATCTTCCAACAATACGATATAAAAACTTCGTATTGGAACAGGAAAAATGGATTATTAAAATAGGCGATCTGGGTTTAACAAAACATTATAATTTTGCTGAATTTAAGAATAAGTTTACCGAATACATAAATTCAAGAAGTATGCCCATTTGGGTGGATGCAGTAGATGCAGATAAAAAACTTCTGTTAAATCTAAAAGAGGACAGATGTTTATCTGTGTTGCAGAAATTACTGGAAAAATCAGAAACTGTTGTGGAAAGATATCATATAGAATCAGAACATCCAGTGAAACTGAATGATAGTTCTTATTGCTGTGAATTGGTAATACCATTAATTTTAGCTGAGGAAGCGGAACCACTTAAGGCCAATGATTCTGACATTACCAGGAATTATGGTAATGTCAGATATAGAGAGCCTTTAGATGAGTGGCTTTATTTCAAAATATACGGTATCGAGGAATATTCAGATTATCTGTTAGGGGAAGCTTTGTATGCTCCATTGCAGAAGTTACTTGAAAATAAAGAAATAGACAGCTATTTCTTCATTCAGTATAAAGATCCAGATTTACATCTGCGATTGAGATTAAAAGCTGATAATACTAAACTAATGATGGTACTGCCCAAAATGTTAGATATATTAAGTCAGCTTATGAAAAATTCTCTTATCTCAAACTATAGTATTAATTGTTATGAGCTTGAATTGGAGAGGTATGGCGGATATGATTTGATGGACTATGCACATAAGGTGTTTTATAAAGACAGCATAGCAATACAAACCATAATCTATGAAAAAAGTAATCATAATATAAAATTGACAGATGAACTTTTAGCATCAGTGATTATTTTCTTTCACATGCAAACATTTAATTTGAATTTTGAGGATAAGTTTGTATTTCTCAATTGTGAAAATCCTACTAAGAACTATCAAAAAGAATTTAGAGAACACAAGGATACCTATGTTGATTTCGTAATAAAGTATTTGTATCATGAAGCGTTAGATCCAGAGATCGAATTTATTTTAAAAATATTATCAGTAAAGCATGATTCTATGAAAGAATATTTAAATAGAATTGAAGAATATTACCCGGATAACAAAGCTGTAAAATTAAGCATACTGGATAGTCTGCTGCATATGAACATGAATCGATTGTTTGGTCCCAATACGGAATTGGAAAAAAAGATGAGAACTTTAGCACGTCATACATATTACTGTGTCT
>JAEWST010000058.1 GCA_023398105.1 Bacillota bacterium
TTTCAAATGTATTGGAATATGAGGGGAATGTTATTGCTGTACCCAGAAGATTAAGTGATCCTATAACAGTATTCTCGAATGAAGAGGGGGAAATAAAGTATAAATTTATTGAACTAAGTTCGGAGAAACTTTATAATCTATATTGCGATATTAATAGTGGCGTTATCGTAGGAGATGATTTGTATGTTGCGATATATGCGAGTAAAACGATTTTAAAGATTGGCCTAAGAAATAAGTTAATCTCTTATATAAATTTAATGGAAATCAACATATGTTCAGCTACGTTTTATGATGATAAATTTTGGATGGTCTCAGCGGATGGAAGAGCAGTATGCGTTTATTCCAGACAGTTTGATTTTATTAAAAAATATGAGTTTGACTCAGTAACGAGTAGACCATATGAGTATTGGATGATTTATAACGATAGCCTGTATTTGTGTGGATGTACAGAAAGTAAACTATTAAAATATAATGTCAGTTCTGACGAATGGGTAGATATATTACATAAAGATTTTATGTGGTTAGATTCTAGGTGGGCATATATGTGCGGATATCAAGTTGTAGATCATTTGATATATATTTTCCCGTCTTCTATTAATTCATTGTTAATTCTTGATAATGATAAAGTATATGAAAAAGACGTGCTTTATTATAACGATAAGATGCTTGAGGAAGCAAAAAGAGAAAAGCAGATTTATTATTTTGATGCTTCGAAGGAAAGACTGTGTATTGAGGGACAGGATATTACACTTTGCGAAATGCTAGATTATCTAGCAAATGTGAAATGATGTTACAAATATTTGATTGTCAGTAATGATTTGAAAACAACATTTATAAAAATATAAATCACATATGTTGTAAATAATATGACTAATGAAGGAGATTATCGTGAAAAAAGTAATTGTATATGGAATGGGTGGATTTTATCATAAAGTAAAGAACAATATTTTGAATGATGCAGAGATTATTGCTTTTGCAAACAGTGTGGCTGGGGCATCGACTGCAGTATCGGGAAAAAAATTTGAGGATAAAATGGTTTTATCACCAGCTGAAATCAACGCTTATGAATTTGATGTAGTATATATTTGTACGGAAGCATATAATGCAAATTCAATATATGAAACTCTTATAACAAATGGAATTAGTTCTGACAAAATAGAGTTCTTGTGGAAAAGAACTGCAATTAATGGTAAGTGGGAGGATATTCCGGTTCCGGAGGAAAAATGTTTTATTTCAGATATTAATGGAATAAAGATTAAACAGAAATATCATACAGATTTTGATTTTGTCCCTGAGGTTTTTTATTATAATGCGTATTTCTTAGAAATGGGTGAAGAAGACAGTATAGTTATTGATATAGGTATGAATATTGGAATTGCAAGTTTATACTTTGCAGCAAAAAAGGAAGTGCGTGCAGTATATGGTTTTGAACCTTTTGTAGATACGTATAATCAGGCTATCGATAATTTTAAATTAAATAAAGATGATATCTCATGCAAAATACATACTTTTAATTATGGTTTGTCTGATAAAGATGAAGAAGTAGATATTGCCCTCAATGCGGATGAAAGTGGATATAGAAATGTTTTCACACCGGCATCATCTGAAAATAGTATAAGTATTGTTTTGAAAAATGCAGGAGTAGTAATTGAAGAAATAATCAATGAAAATCAGGGTAAGAAAGTGATTCTGAAATGCGATACTGAAGGTTCAGAATATAACATTGTTAATTCAATTGTTGAAAATGGATGTATTGATAAGATTGATGCTGTGCTAATGGAATATCATGGAGGAGCAGATAAATTGATTAAGATATTTAAAGAGCATTCATTTAAAGTTTTGATTCATGGACCGCAAAACGCACTTGGAATGTTGTATGCTATTAAGTAAATATCTATCGCCGATTGTAAAATCAACTTGGACATCTGAATAATATAAAGATCCATGGCAGGGTCTTTGGTAGAATGTAAATCACCAAAACCTACATCTACAAGGAGAACCGCCACCATGGACTACCCCAATTCTACCATAACTTCCCGCAAGAAAGGTAAACATCTTTCCTATGAGGAGCGAGTTATTATTCAGATACGGTACAAAGACCATTATTCCGTCCGTGCCATCGCTCGTGAGATTGACTGCTCCCCGAGCACTATATCGAATGAAATAGCACGTGGTTCTGTAAAAATGTATCACGGTAATGTGATCCGTTACAAAGCATCTGCCGGTCAGGAGGCCTATCAGAATAACAGAAAGAACTGTTGCAGGCATTATGACTTTTTAAGCAAGTCTGCTTTTCTGGACTACGTTATCAGGCATTTCACAAAAGACTGCTGGTCTCTTGATTCATGTGCAGGACGGGCAGTTGTGGATGGCGATTTCACCAGGGATCAGATTGTATGTACCAAAACACTGTATCGATACGTAGATCTTGGACTGTTCGGGATCAAAAACCATAGCCTTCCTGAAAAACTTAAGCGTAAAACCAAAAAACACCGTGTTCGCGCCAACAAGAAAAAGCTGGGGCGCAGTATTGAAGAGCGCCCTGGGGAGATAGAATCCCGCGAAGAATTTGGGCATTGGGAATGTGACCTTGTTCTTGGTTCCAAGACCCGTGATGATCAGGTCCTGCTTACACTTGCAGAACGAAAGAGCCGGGAATTCCTGATGATTCCAATTGCTGACAAAACATCAGCGTGTGTCATGAATGCAATAGAGTTGCTCAGGGAAACCTACAGCGAGCACTTCAGTAAAGTATTCAAAACCATCACCACTGACAACGGATCCGAGTTTGCTGATCTTGCGGATCTTGAGAAGATATCTGATACCCTTGTGTACTTCGCTCATCCCTACACATCCTGTGATAAAGCTACAGTAGAGCGACATAACGGTCTCATTCGAAGGTTCATCCCTAATGGGAAGAGGATTGATAACTTTACAAGCCAACAAATCTCAGATATCGAGACCTGGTGTAATTGTCTTCCGAGAAAAATTCTGGGATACCGAACCCCGGATGAAGTCTTTGAAGATGAACTTGACCAAATCTACAAGACGACTGCCTAGTGGAGGGTGTCCAACTTGTTATTGCAATTTGTGATATAAAAAACGTCATACTTATGGAACCATTATTGTAAATGAGAAAACTCATGAACCAATTACTTTGCTGGATGGAAGAGATGGAGAAACATTACGGGAATGGCTTAAGAATAATAAAAAGATAAAAATTGTTACACGTGACAGAGCAAGTGCTTATGCAAAAGTAATTGCAGATGAATTACCGGATGTAATACAGGTAGCTGATAGATTTCATCTTCATCAAAATCTTCTGGAGGCAATAAAAAAGGCGTTAAACTATGAATTACCTGCTACCATTACTATTC
>JAEWST010000075.1 GCA_023398105.1 Bacillota bacterium
GGTGAGAATATCTCCCGCCTCGATGAAACGCCGCTGAATGTAATAGCTCGAAAATAAAGTATGTACAAACAAGGTGTATTTTCGAGCTACAAAAACCACAAGTGGTTTTTGACGGTGTATTTGTACATCGAAAAATTTCATTTTGAATCTAGGCGTTATAAATTAACAGAGTTCTTAGGTTGGTAGGAATTCTGCTGCCTGCCTTCCATAGAACTCTTTATAAGTCAATAAATAAACTTTCGCAGTTGAAAATTGTAGATGTGGGAAAGTTTATTTATAATACAATTTTCATAATTATATACTAAAAGCTCTTAATCGTACAATCCGCCAAATTCAGAAAATGGCCAAATACGAAATACTGCTTTACCAATAACTGTATCTATATCTATTGTTCCAATTTGCCTTGAATCAAGACTTTGTTGTCTATTATCACCCATTACGAATAACTGTCCCTCTGGTACTGTAAATGGCAGTTGCATACCTTTTGATTCAGTAAGATTCTTGGCATATGGTTCTTCTAACTTTACAAAATCATTGTCTCCTTCTGATTTACGATACACATAACCATCTTCTCTTATGTCAATCTGATCACCAGGCAAACCTATTACCCTCTTTATATAATCAACCTCACCAGGATTTCTGATAGGTAAATATTTAATGAAGTTCTTAATCTTGCCCTCTTCGTGCATAAATACTATTATATCTCCACGATCAGGCTCATTGAAGAAATAACCTGTCTTATAGACTATAACATTATGACCTTCGTATAGGGTGCTCTCCATTGAAACCATATTTACCTTGTAGGTAGAAAATACTAATGCTTTTATAACCATTGAAATCAATAGTGCTGCTACAATAACCATAACCCATTCAAAAATCTCTCTGCCTATTGAGTTTTTCTTTTTAACTATAGTACCTTTATCTAGATCGTCAATAGTATCTGGGGTATCAACAGCATTTGTTTCAGAAGCATTTTGAATACTATTATCAATATCATTGATATTAGTAGCATTCTCAAATTCATTACCTGAATTATTTTCAAAATCTATTTCTTTATCATTTCCACCCTCAGTGTTTCTATTTTCCATAAAAAATCACCTCATTTTATTTTTTTTAGTAATTAACAATATTATACTTGATTATGTTTAATATAACGAGTCAAGAAAATGTCCCCCACGTCTATAAGTGGCGGGTAATGCTTTGCTTTTCAGGCTGTGAGAATATATTCCGCCTCGCTTACACGCCGCTGATGTAATGAAATTTTTATATTAATCGAAAAATTTCATTTTGAATCTAGGCGTCATAATAAGAATTATACTATTTTTTATATAACTAATCAATTTTTACAGTTAGTTTTATAAATTTATTTAATAGAATACTATTTTACTAAAAAAACCCAGAGACGGTAATGCCTCCAGGTTTTTCGATTTTTAAGATTATAATCTTTCTTTAATCTTAGCAGCTTTACCAACTCTATCACGTAGATAGTATAGTTTAGCTCTTCTAACAACACCTTTTCTAACTAGTTCAATATGATCAATTCTTGGTGAATGAACTGGGAAAATTCTTTCAACACCAACACCATAAGATACTCGTCTTACTGTAAAAGTTTCTTTTAGACCTGAACCTTTTTTACCAATAACAGTTCCTTCAAATACCTGAATTCTTTCCCTAGTTCCTTCTATGATCTTTGCATGAACCTTAATATAATCACCAATCTCCAAATTTGGAATATCAGCTCTTATTTGTTCACTTTCAATAGACTTTAATATATCCATTTTTATTCCTCCTCCCTCTCCTAGATGTTCGTGCATCAACAGTGCAGAGGACCATCCGTATTACACACAAAGTGTATTATAGCACAACGCAATTAATAATGTAAAGTATCTCATGAAAATTATTTTTTATAGTTTTTTATGAGTACTCTGATATACATCGTACATATCAGGTCTTTTTTGCTTTGTTCTTTCTAACGATTGCTGTGTTCTCCATTTTTCTATATTAGCATGATGTCCTGATAACAATATGTCAGGAACTTTTTTTCCATTATAATCGGCAGGCCTTGTATACTGAGGATATTCTAGTAAACCATTAAAATGCGATTCGTCACTATATGAGTTTTCACTGGCTAAAACTCCATTAATCAGCCTGCTTACGCAATCAATGAGAACCATTGCCGGCAACTCTCCGCCTGTTAAAACATAATCACCTATGGAAATCTCTTCATCAGCAATTTCTTCAATAATTCTATCGTCGATACCTTCATAATGACCACATAACAATATCAAATGTTCTTCTGTTGACAATTCTTTTGCAATTTTTTGAGTTAAAACCCTGCCTTGAGGGCTCATATAAATTACCTTAGGTTTATCTGTTATATCCTTTGTAATGTCATTGTAGGCATCAATAACGGGCTGACATGCCATAACCATTCCAGTACCGCCGCCAAAAGGATAGTCATCTACTTTCTTATGCTTGTCTTTTGAATAATCTCTTATGTTAATAGCATTTATTTCTATAAATCCATTTTCCTGAGCACGACCAATGATACTTTCTCTCATTACAATATTAAACAAATCAGGAAACAGTGTCAGCACATCAAATTTCATTAATCCAGCAGTCCTTTCGGTAGAATTACTGAAATTCTTTTATCATCTAAAGAAATTTCCTTTACAACACTTTTTAGAGCAGGAATAAGTATTTCCTTACCTTGATCATTCTTTACAACATACACATCATTGCTGCCAGTCTGAATTACATCTGATAGCTGCCCCAAAAGCACGGCATTCTCATCATAAACCTGTGAGCCAAGAATATCAGCTATAAAGAAGGAACCCTTCGGAAGCTTAACTGCATTAGCTCTGTCAACTTTCATATAAAAGCCCTTAAGTTTTTCTGCTGCTTCCATGGTATCAACACCTTCAAGCTTGAGTATTACAAATTGCTTAAAAAATTTCACACCAGATATATTATACTTTTCAAGTTTACCGTTTTTATCAATATAAACCCACTCAAGTTCAAGGAATCTATGCGGATCATCAGTCATAGAAACAGCCTTAAGCTCTCCTTTTACACCATGAGTGTTTACTAATTGTCCTACTATTAAATATTCTAGCATTAAAATCACCTATCTTTACAATAAAATAGAGTTCCTCCAATAAGTAAAGGGGCATTAGCCCCCTTTTCTTATTGTACGATATCTACAACTACTCTTCTGTTGTCCTTAACTGCTGCAGCCTTGACAACAGTTCTGATAGCTTTGGCAATTCTGCCCTGCTTACCAATTACTTTTCCCATATCATCCTTCGAAACTTTAAGCTCAAGGATAATTGACTTTTCGTTTTGAATTTCATTTACAAAAACCTCATCAGGATAATCTACAAGAGCTTTTGCAATGTTTTCAAGCAATTCTTTCATACTAACCTCCACGCCGACTCTCGGCACTAAAATTATGATACTATTGTGGGAAATTCCACATCCATCTGTAGCATAATATAATATTTCTATAGGTGGAGAACCTCTACTTTTAATGGTACGCGTTTTTGAAGCCGTAGGAGGTTTTTTCTGTAAACCTCAATCATCTGTACTTCACAAAATCGAGCAAAAATTCATTGATACTATTGTATAACACCTGACTTCTTAAGAAGTGACTTAACTGTATCAGTAGGTTGTGCACCATTCTTAATCCATTTTTGTGCTTTTTCTGCATCAACTTTGAAATCAACTGGATTAACCAGAGGATTGTAAGTACCTATTTCATCAATAAATCTACCATCTCTAGGATATCTTGAATCAGCAACTACTACTCTATAAAAAGGTTTTTTAGTAGCACCTATTCTCTTCAAACGTATTTTAACTGCCATTTTATTTTCACCTCCTTTAAAGGATTATAATTGTAGAGATAACTAGCTTTGGTCAATCACCTGCAAAAACAGAAGCTAGTTACACTTATATTTCTAAGTAGGGTATAAAGCTACAGTGCCATTATATATTGGCAGAGACTTATCCATACATACTTAATTATTTAAAAAGGTAATTTAAACCTTCCTAATCCGCCTTTTTTACCTTTTTTGCCCATATCGGTCATCATTTTCATCATCTTTCTCATCTCTTCGAACTGCTTTAGAAGAGCATTGACCTCTTGAACAGTTGTACCACTTCCAGCAGAAATTCTCTTTCTGCGACTTCCATTAAGTATAGAAGGGTCATTTCGTTCTTTTTTGGTCATAGATCTGATAATAGCCTCAGTACGAGCCATATTTTTTTCGCCCTCTTCTTGATTTAAATCCTTAAGAGCCTTTGCATCAATGCCAGGCATCATGCCAAGTATATCACCTATAGAACCCATTTTCTTGATTTGCTGCATCTGATCCAAAAAATCTTCTAGCGTAAACTGCATAGTACGCATTTTCTTTTCCAGTTCAAGAGCTTGTTTTTCATCAAAGGCATCCTGTGCTTTTTCTATAAGGCTTAACACATCACCCATACCAAGTATACGTGATGCCATTCTATCAGGGAAAAACGGCTCAATCTCACTGAGTTTTTCACCCATACCTATAAATTTAATAGGCTTACCTGTAACAGACTTAACAGAAAGGGCTGCACCGCCTCTTGTATCACCATCAAGCTTTGTCAGAACTACTCCATCAATGCCTAGCTTTTCATTGAAGCTTTGTGAAACATTAACGGCATCTTGTCATGTCATAGAGTCAACAACTAATAGTATTTCATGAGGATTAACTGCTTTCTTTATATTTAGCAACTCATCCATCAGTTTCTCATCAATATGAAGTCTTCCAGCAGTATCTATTATAACCAAATCATGCTGCTTAAAATTAGCAAATTTGACTGCTTCCGTTGCAATTTCAACAGGGTTTGTATTGTTTTCTATTGTAAAAACAGGAATATTTAATTGTCCGCCAACAACCTGAAGCTGTTTTATAGCAGCAGGTCTGTAAACATCGCAAGCTACTAGCAACGGTGACTTGCCTTGCTTTCTCAATAAGCTTGCCAGCTTACCTGTAGTAGTTGTTTTACCAGAACCTTGAAGTCCCACCATTAAGAACACTGTTGGAGGCTTTGAGGCAAATGTAACCTTGCTCTGTTCCCTACCCAACAACTCAATAAGCTCTTCGTGGACTATTTTAACTACCTGCTGTCCCGGGGTTAAACTTTCTAAAACATCCTGTCCCACTGACCTCTCAGATACCTTGTTAATAAAATCCTTAACTACTTTAAAGTTTACGTCAGCTTCAAGCAAAGCAAGCTTTATCTCTCTCATCATATCCTTAACATCTTTTTCGGATACTCTGCCCTGACCACGAAATTTTTTCATTGTTTCTTGGAGCTTTCCTGACAAACCCTCAAAAACCGACATCCTAAAACCTCCAATTCAATCTTCCACTATATGTTATTAGCAAGCTCAATTATTTCTTGCATAACTTGCGCAATAATAGCTTTGTTATGCTGACTGAGCTCAGTTGAATTAATATTTTCCAAATATTTTTGTACTATTTCAGCTTTTTCCTTCTGATGACAAAATTTGCTTAGTAAGCCCAGCTTACCTTCATATTCATTTAATAACGCTCTGCCGCGCTTTTCATTATCATATACTCCTTGACGGCTAATTCCTAGCTGCTCTGCAATCTCTGAAAAAGTAAAATCATTGTTGTAATGTAAATCCATAATTTCATATTGTCTGTCAGTTAGCAGTTGCCCATAAAAATCAAGCAGCAAAGATATTTCAAACACTTTATCCATAGTAACCTCCACGCTTGCTTTAGTACAAAACAATAGATAAACCATATGTGGAGAACCTCTGGCTTTGCAGAAGCACACAATCTAAATACATACACATATATGCTACAATGGAAAAACCATTAAGGGGTTTCCATCTTTAAATACTTTTTTCAATAAATCATTTTTTCTAGCTATACTTTTTGATTTTATCATCCATTAAACGTGTTATTCTTGTGTAAAACTTATTTATTCAAGTCTTATAAGCCAATTGCCATAAGCAATATAACAAGTTAAGACAAATTCTCTGATTAATAAAATATTGTAAAGCATTTTTACTTTACGACTTATTGTAAAACAATTCATATATGTTGTCAAGTGTTTTTACTTTACAATATTATTTTTATTTCTAACATATATGTGCTTTATTTTTGAATTGTTTGTGTCCCTTTCCTCAATCTCAAATTCTTTTAATTTTCTTATGAGATGAGTTAATTTGTAGAAACCAAAATTTCTAGGGTCAAAGTCTGGCTGCTTTTTATTAATTAAATTACCCACATCTCCAAGAAAAGCCCATCCATTTTCATCCTCAACATCGTTAATTGAAACAGCAATAAGACTTATTATATCCTTGCCAATAGCTACTGCACCACACTTCTGCTCTTTTTCTGCCACACCTTCTTTTTTATGCTCATTTTCATAGTTGCTATTGTTATGTGAAGAAGCACCACTTATTATTTCAATATATGTGAATTTATCACAAGCTGCAATAAAAGGGCTTGGAGTTTTCCTCTCACCAATACCAAATACCTTCATGCCCGCTTCACGCAATCTGATAACTAATCTCGTAAAGTCACTATCACTTGATATTATACAAAAACCTTCTACCTTTTCTGAATATAGTATGTCCATTGCATCAATAATCATTGCTGAATCCGATGAATTTTTCCCACTTGTATAACTATATTGCTGTATAGGAGTAATGGCATTTTCTAGTAAAACATTTTTCCAGCCTGAAACAGTAGGTTTTGTCCAGTCAGCATAAATTCTCTTGATTGTAGGTGTTCCATACTTTGCGATTTCTTCCATAATACCTTTTATGTTGCAATAAGGTACATTTTCAGCATCAATAAGTACTGCAAACCTCATTTCGCCAGATTCCATATTGTATTTGCTCCTTTCATTAACTACTGTTAGATTATTTAGTAAACCACAGTAAATTATATCTAAAAATATTAAGTTCAAAACAATCATCTAATATGTATTGTTTTTTAATTATTATAGCATTAAGAACTTAATTTTTCCATCCTGTAATTTACATTTATAATACATACTTACATAATTTGTTTTCATATAAACAAAAAAACTTAACTAACTGAAAATCAAGTCATGTTTTTATTAGATTATTATAAATTATTGCACCACAGAAATTATTATGATAATATATTTTACTAGCTGGTATTCTTTTGAAACTAGACTTGGTTGTTTATTTTTCTATTAATACGACTTATATCCTTTGGGAATAAGAACGGAGGTTGAGTTAATGATAAAATTCATAATTATTTCAAATTAGCCCTTCTGACTATTTATTCATTTTTACAACTATTAATCAACTTTCGCAGTTGATTATACCGCACCAAAAGATTTTTATGTGCGAAAGTTGAAACTATTATTTATAATCATATATAACTATCAATAAAATAATTTATATTAATACATATCATCTTATTTGTATATTGCATATATGAGATTGTAAGCATGAATAAATATTCTTTTACTTGTGTAAATTGTAAATAAAGTGTTTCAACAATATTTGTGCCCAAAGTGGGCGTGGAGGTTTTTATGATTAATAATGAAAGAAATTTTTTAGGTATAGAGCAATTATCGCTGAGAAGCTTAATTTTGGGTGCTTTAGGGTCTTGTGTCATTACAGCAAGTTCCATGTACGTTGCACTTAGAATGAGTGCTCTCCCCTGGCCTACAATTTTTGTGGCAGTATTTTCTATGGCGTTATTAAAGCTGTTTGGGAAAACCACCAATAATGAAATTAATATCACTCAAACTGCTATGTCAGCTGGCTCAATGGTTGCAGGCGGTTTGGCTTTTACTCTTCCAGGCTTATGGATTATGGGCATCTGGAAGAGTTCATCAGGTTTTTCAGATAATTTTATAAAGGTATTAGCTATTGCAATTGCAGGTATGCTTTTTGGTACAGTTACCTCATATATTTTAAGGTATAGATTTATTGTAAAGAATGGTGGCTTAACTTATCCAATTGGTCTTGCAGCTGCTGAGACTATAAAAGCTGGAGATGAAGGAGGGAAAAAATCAATTATTCTTTTTGGAAGCATGCTTGCATCAACAATATACACCTTTCTAAGAGATCAATTTGCTCTGGTTCCTCAGGTTTTTATGTACAAAAGTACTATTCTTGCATGGAATTCGCCAATGGCTGTGGGCATGGGTTATATTTTGGGAGCTGTATATACTGGTATTTGGTTTTTGGGAGCACTATTCTCAAATGCATTTATAATACCTTTTGGTCCTAAGCTAGGATTGTTTGCAGATGCTGCCGCAGCCTCTGCCTTTAAAACAAGTGCAGGTATTGGACTTATGGTTGGAACTGGCATTGGTGTACTCATTGGCATCATAATATCGGCTATTAAAAAACTTGCTAAAAAAGAAAACAACAATAACTCTATATTATCTGGTAAAAAGAAATTGTTTAGCTCTAGTAGAATATTGATTATAATTACAACAGGATTAGCCTTTGTTTTTACTGTTATAAGTGGATTACCAGTTTTTCCGTCAATATTATTAATCCTAGGAATATTTATTGTATCCATTATGGCAGCTACTATTACAGGTCAGACTGGTATTAACCCTATGGAAATATTTGGAATCATTGTTCTTTTAGCCATAAGAATATTTGTAGATATTGATGCAACAGAAGCTTTTATGGTGGCAGGCTGCGTTGCTGTAGCAAGTGGTTTTTCGGGAGATTTATTTAATGATTATAAAGCAGGTCAGGTACTAGGCACCAATCCAAAAGCACAGCTTATTTCTCAGCTTGTTGGCGGAGTTTTTGGAACAGTAGTTGCCTCATTAGCCTTATTTGCAATTATTAATCAATTTGGCGAAATTGGAAAAGATACTGCCTTACCAGCAGGTCAAGCAGTTGGCGTAACTGCAATGATAAATGGAATTGGAGATCCTGTGGTTTTTGGTATCGCAGCTCTAATAGGTGCAGTTCTATATCTTTTAGGTCTTCCTACCGCTACTTTAGGCATTGGTATTTATATCCCATTCTATATTTCATCAGCTGTATTTCTAGGTGGAGTCATTCGATTTGTAGCTGACCTTATAAGAGGCAAGACCAATAAGGACACTGGTACTGTTGCAGCATCAGGTTTGCTTGGCGGAGAAGGTATTACAGGTGTTGGAATAGCAATTGTAAAAATGTTCACTGGAGCATAACAAGCATATTTTTTAGGGAGTGATTTTGTGTGGGTAAAGTTATAGGCATAGATATAGGTGGAAGCACTACCAAGATAGTTGGATTTGATAAGGAAGCAATAATTCATCCTTTACTTGTACGTGCAACTGACCCTATCGCATCAGTTTATGGTGCTTTTGGAAAATTTTTAAATGTAAACTCATTAAAAATTGACGACATTGAAAGAATAATGATTACTGGAGTTGGTTCTTCATTTATAAGCAATAGACTGTTTGGTATACCTACCGCAAGAGTTGATGAGTTTATGGCAATAGGCTTAGGCGGTCTTTTCTTAAGCGGTTTAAAAAAAGCAATTATCGTTAGTATGGGTACAGGTACAGCTCTAGTTAGAGCAGAAAACAATACTGCAGCACATTTGGGCGGAACAGGTGTTGGCGGTGGTACTTTACTAGGTCTTTCAAATAGAATGTTAAATGTACGCAATTTTAATGAATTGATTGAAACTGCAAAGGGCGGAGATTTATCCCATGTAGACCTTACAATCAGCGATATATCAAAGGAGATACTAGAGACACTTCCTAGCGAAACAACTGCCTCAAATTTTGGAAAAATAAGCGATTTAGTTAGTCATGCAGATTTGGCAATGGGTATTATTAATCTCGTTTTTCAGACTATTGGTATGGTTGCTGTTTTCAATACAAGAATTGATAATATTAAAGATGTGGTGTTAACTGGTAATTTGACAAATGTTCCTCAGTCAGAACATATTTTTAGTCAATTGAGCAAGCTTTATGATGTTAATTTTCAGACACCCAAAAACGCCGAATATGCTACAGCCGTAGGTGCTGCAAGGTGTTATACTGAAAATGTGACCTATAGAGAAATAACAGCTTAAGCAAATGATACTTTCACCCATCAGCAAGTATCTAGTATTTGTAGACATAAATTCATTAGCTAAACCGTTATTATTTAGAGAGATATTTCGAAATTAATACTCAACTTTCCATGAAAATTGTAGGTACATATCTATGGAAAGTTGAGTTAGTAATGTTTATGAATCTATTCAATAGCAATTACAACTTTTTTGTTTTTAATGCTTTTTGGCACATCAATGATACGTTGATTTTTTGAACCTCTAAATTTTAACTGTAGGCTTTTCTCTTCTATAATAAACGGACCATCTATCAGCATATCAGTGTTCTCTAAAAGCTCCTTGTAGCCTTTTCTTTCAGAGGAATATTTTATTAGTTGCTCGAAGGTATACCCTGTATAGGTAACTACATTTTTACCCGTTTTCTTAACCTCTTTGGCTAACTCAGCAAAGGTTTCAGCCTGCTCGAAAGGATCACCGCCACTAAGCGTAACTCCATCTAAGAGGAAATTGTTCTTGAGGTCATTTAAAATTTTGTCTATATCAACATATTCCCCGCCTTCAAATGAATGGGTGTGCTTATTGTGGCAACCTTTGCAATTATGCTTGCAGCCTTGGGCAAAAACAACCATTCTAATACCTGGCCCATCAACTATTGACTCATTTATAATTCCTGAAATTTTAATCTTCTTTTTCATTTTTGCCTCACAATTACAATATTTCTTAAGATTACTTATTTGTGCCATACAATTTACAACTGCGAAAGTTATTTAATTAACTAATAATGTCAACCTATATTCTTCTACATATGTTTCACTCTGTCACGAACTTCAGCCAGCTTTGCATTGTTGAAGCGGTCCAGCGTTCCAACTAAGTAACCTGTTATACGCCTAATCCTTTCAAAACGAGCACCTTCCCCTTCCTCTCTGCCGCACTTAGGACAAGTATCTCCAATTATTCCTGTATACCCACACACTGGATCTCTGTCTACTGGATGGTTTACAGATCCATACCCAATACCTGCTTCCTTCATGGCTTTAACTATTTTTTCAAAGGCTTCAAGATTATTGAGAGGATCGCCATCAACCTCTACGTAGGTTATATGACCAGCATTAGTCAATTCATGGTAAGGAGCTTCTGTTTTTATTTTATCAATTGCATTTATCTTTTGATAAACAGGTATATGAAAGCTATTTGTATAGTATTCTTTATCTGTAACACCCTCTATTATTCCGAAGAGCTTTTTGTCATACTTAATAAAACGTCCTGATGTACCTTCTGCTGGTGTTGCTAATAATGAAAAATTCATCTTGTATTTTTTACCTGCTTCATCCATTCTCTTTCTCATGTAGCCAATTATCTCCAGCCCAAGATTTTGTGCCTGTTCTGACTCCCCATGATGCTTACCTATAAGGGCTTTGAGACATTCTGCCAAACCTATGAAACCAACCGATAGAGTTCCATGTTTAATAATTTCACCAACTTCATCTTCCCAGTCTAACTTGTCGGAATCTATCCAAATACCTTGTCCCATAAGAAACGGGTAATTTTTTACTTTTTTCTTTGCTTGAATCAAATATCTTTCATAAAGTTGATCAATGACCAAATCAATTTTTTTGTCCAACTCTTCAAAAAATATATTTAAATTTTTATTGCTTTTTAAAGCAATTCTAGGTAAATTTACAGTAGTAAAACTCAAATTCCCTCTGCCAAATATAGTTTCTCTTGAGCTATCATATACATTTCCAATTACTCTAGTTCTACATCCCATATATGCAATTTCCGTGTCAGGATTGCCTTCCTTGTAATACTTTAAATTGTATGGTGCATCTAAAAATGAGAAATTAGGAAATAACCTCTTAGCACTTACACGACATGCCAGCTTGAACAAGTCATAGTTTGGGTCTGTATCCTTATAGTTTATTCCATCCTTAACTTTGAAAATATGTATTGGAAAGATAGGTGTTTCACCATTTCCAAGACCACTTTCTGTAGCAAGCAATAAATTTTTAATTACTAATCTTCCCTCAGGGGAGGTATCTGTTCCATAGTTAATAGAACTAAATGGAGTCTGTGCACCAGCTCGGCTATGCATTGTATTCAAATTATGTACAAAAGCCTCCATTGCCTGATATGTTATCTTGTCAGTTTCAGCATCTGTTTTATTGACTGAAAAAGCTTGTGCTCTATCTAATATATCTTCAGGTACATACTCAAGAAGATATTGTTTTTCAACTCTTATATACTGTTCCATTCTATTTAATGATGGCTTTAGACGGTTCTCTCTTTCAATAGTCTCACAAACCAAGCCAATCTCTTTTGATAAATCTTTATCAATAAGCAGTTGTAATGCTTTTGATAAATTCTGTTTATAGCCCTTTACGTAGGTTTTTGCTACTCCCATGGACATTCCATAATCAAAATTGGGGATGCTTTGTCCTCCATGCTGATCATTTTGATTTGACTGGATTGCAATACATGCCAAAGCGGCATAGCTATTTATGTCATTAGGTTCTCTAAGATGTCCATGACCTGTACTAAAACCGTTCTTAAACAGCTCTACTATATCAATTTGACAACAAGTAGTAGTCAAAGTTAAAAAATCTAAATCATGTATATGTATATCTGCTTCATTATGTGCCTTTGCATGCTCAGGCTTAAGTACATACATTTCATAAAACTGCTTAGCACCTTCAGAACCATACTTTAGCATAGTTCCCATTGCTGTGTCAGTATCAATATTGGCATTTTCGCGTTTTAAATCATTATCTTTAGCGTCTTTAAAGGTTAACTCCTCATAGACTTTCATAAGCCTTGTGTTCATTTCACGAGTTCTAGTTCGTTCCGCCCTATACAAAATAAACTCTTTAGCTGTTCTTGCATGACCAGTTTCTATTAAAACTTTTTCAACCGCATCTTGTATTTCTTCAACGTCAGGAAACCTTTCTCTATAAACAGATTCTATATAATCAACTACTTTTTCAGCCAAACCCATAGCTGTATTATAATCTTTTCCTCCAGTTGCACTTGCAGCCTTAAAAATAGCACTTGCGATCTTTTCAATATTAAAAGTTACTTCTCTTCCATCACGCTTTTTTATCTTGGTAATCATTGCGGCTTTGCCACCCCTCTAAAAATAATCACATAATTCTCAACTCCATATATTGTGTAATTATACTATCACTATCAAACATATAGTGTCAACAACGTATAATTTGATTATAATTTGATTATGGCTAATTTTGTATTGATAATATTGATTTTCTGTAGATATCTATTTTTATAATGCCTAGATTCAAAATGAAATTTTTGATTGTAGAAAAATTTCATTTTGAATCTAAAAATATTAAATTTTAACTGAATATTTTTTACTGTTAAAAATAATAATATAACTGTTACAAAAATATAAAATAGAATTGGAGTGATATGAACATGAACGATATAAATCCTAGTATAGGATGTACTGTTACTAACTGTAAATATCATAGTGAAGCTGAGAATTATTGTGCATTGCAAAAAATTCAAGTAGGCACTCACGAATCAGATCCAAAAAAGGTTGAATGTACAGATTGCCAGTCCTTTCAAAGAAAGTAATACTTTTTTCGCATTTTAATACAGAAACGACATATTTTAATAGCTCCTCTTATGCAGAACACTGCATAAGTAGGAGCATATTTTGTTATTTATATTAGATATCAAGGTTATTTAATAAATTCCTTAATTCTATTAATTCTTCTTGTGATAAAGTTACGCCCTTGCCCATTTTATCATGTTCTGGAGACCATTCTCTTATGTCATACTTAGGAGTTCTATCATTCCAGCTAACTAGATTTAGCTCCTTTACCCAACCTTTAGCATTTTCTGATAAAACACCAATACCTTTAGTTATCTCATATTTAATGTCTGGCATACTAACCTCCCACGCCTACTTAAGGCAAATTTTATATAATTTTAAAACTTATACCAAATCGTCTAATTTTGCATTTTTAAATGCCCCTAACATAGCTGCCCCAACTATTATACCTGCAGTACCCATTTCAGCCATTTTGAACTCAGGTAAATGAATCTCTCTTCCGTAAATTCTTTCACGTAATATTTCAACAAGAGGGTTTACAAGGCTATTTCCAAGCTTACTTATTGGACCTGCAATTATAACAACTTCTGGCATAAGAATATTTACTATATTTGCTAAGCCTTCGGAAAAGTAGTCTATATACTCTCTGCATAACTCCTTTGCTTTCTCATCCCCTGCTTTTGCAGCCTCAAATATTGTTAATTCAGTAATTTGAGTTGTATTATCCTTAACCATATTTGCAAGAATGGAATTAGGATATGTAGCAATTAAATGTTTAGTATGATTAATAAGTGCAGATGCTGAAATATATTGTTCCCAGCAGCCCTTTCTTCCACATGTACATTTTCTCCCATTATGCTCTACAACCATGTGTCCAAATTCTGTTCCTCCAAAATTAAAGCCATTGTATATGCTATCCTCTATAATAATGCCTCCACCAATTCCAACACCTACTTTTATTGTAAGAGAGTTGCTTGTACCATAAGAAGCCCCAAGCAAGTACTCAGCAATAGCACAACAATTAGCATCGTTTTCAACAAACACAGGTAGCTTAAAGTACTTTTGAATCTCAGTTCTAATCTGTGCATTATCAAAATTCAAAGTGTAATTTTTGAGAACAACACCATTTAAATTGTCTATTATACCAGGACATCCTACTCCAATATATTTTATGTTTTTTATTTCTATGTCCTCATCCTCTAATAGCTTACTAATCAAAGAACACATATCTTTTATAATATGTTCAAAAGCTCTGTCTTTATTTGTAGGAACTATGCTTCTTCCAATTAATTTTCCATTTTTGTCTAATATACCAGCTACAATATTTCTTACACCAAGTTCCACTCCAATATAGTATTTCATTTTGACTCCTCTTTTTTGTTATATAATCTATTTTCTCATATAATTTTTAAGATATAAGTTATATTCTTTATTTGTATATAACTCAAATTCCCATAGAAGTAAATCACCTACAATCAAAATTATTCTAAAATGATTTTTTTATTATTTTGACATGAATACTAATTGGTAATATATATGTCAATATAACTAAGGTATTCAATGTTTTTATGTATTTATACTATTATATACAATATTAATAAAATTGCAATTGCTTTATAGCAAATATTTACTCTACTATGAACGGTACGCTATAACGTCCTAACTTATCGTAAAAAAAAATGTCCCATTATGCCAATATAACTTGTTTATATGAGTTAATCATTAGATATGTTAATATACTAGATGGATTTGCATATTTGAAAAATAAGTTAAATTACATTTTGTATTTCAACTATATCAAATATTATATATATATATATATATGCAGGTTTTTTACTTGCAAATTAGTTTCATATAGGTATAAAAAAGTGGAAGGCTCTACTTTTTTATAGTCCCTCCACTTTGTTTAATTAACAAATAACATTTATCTTATATAAGCTAATTACTATTTCTTAAGCTCTCAATCAAATCATTTATTTCTTGTGACTGCTGCATTAAAGCATCTAGCTTCTTCTGAAGCTCATCTAGTTTTGTTTCATCTATACCAGTTTGTGAATCATTATCTGTTGAAGGAGCAGTTACATTTCCTTCAGTATCTTCATCTGGGGTAGTTACTTTGTCTTTATCCTTCTCATCAGGAGTTTTAATCTCACCCGTCGCTTGATCTACAGTAGGTAGCTTATTACCATCAGCTTTTACAGAACCATTAAACAAATCCGCTAACGCAGTATTAAGATTATCACCTATACCATGCTTAAAATCATTTCCCTGCTGATATCCAACAATAACCTTTTTCACCTGTGGAATAGAGGAAGTACTATTTGATTGTATATATATAGGCTCTACATACAGAACACTATTTTCAATAGGTATAACCAGCAGACTACCCTTAAAAGTCTTAGAGCTTCCTTGACCCCATAGTGCAAGATTTTGTGAAATTTCACTAATTGCATTTATATTGTTTTCAACCTGATCGGGACCTAGTATATTTGTGTCTTTAGGGAAGTTAAATAAAATCATTTCTCCATAATCATCTTTTGAGTTTCTGACAGAAAGCCAAGATGTCATATTATGTTTATCAGCAGAAGGTGTAAAAGGTCTCATTAATATAAGCTCTTCTTCAGTGCCTAAATCACCAGGAAGCTTTATCATATTATAATAAGAATCTATTTCCTTAACTCCAGAAGGACTGTTTTTATCAGGATATTTTGCAATTGACCAAGCATCCTGGTTTGTATAGAATGTTGATATATTTTCATGCTTATCAGGATCCAAATGATATTTTTTTAGAACTTCTGTTTGTACTTTAAATAAAGTTTCAGGATATCTCATATGTGTTGCTATATCTTCTGGGAGAGCTTCCTCTGAAAATACTCCTGGATAAACTTTTTTGTAGGCTTGAATGATAGGGTCTGTCTCATCAATAATGTAATATTTAACATTGCCATTATAGGCATCAACAGTTACCTTGACAGAATTTCTAATATAGTTCATACCGTTAAGTGCTCTTAAATCAGCCTCTCCACTATCAGTATAGAAGTTCTGAGCATATGGATAATTACTAGAAACAGTATACGCATCTAAAACCCATTTAAGCCTTCCATCTGAAGTAATTGTCAAAGCAGGGTCTGAGTCTACCTTTAAGAAAGGAACTCCCTTTTGTGCTCTTTCAACTACATTTCTATTTAACAAAATTTGTGAATCAGATGAAATATTACTTGATACCAGTAAGTTTGCATCCATATATTTAGCTGAAAACAATATCCTATTAAATAAATTTAATTTTATTTTCTTTGCATCCTTACCATCTTCAGTGTTACTGGAATTAAAATATGTTGCTGCAGTTCCATCATAATCAATTTCAGCTTCTTTTCCAGCCTCTTTTGAACTGACTATGACAAAATTGTTTGTAAGCTCACCATAGTATATTCTTGGTTCTTCAATATTAAGAGTTGTCTTATCTACTGTATCCATTTTAAGACCGCTTACCAAAAACTCAACTTGACCTTGGTCTGTTGTTGTGTTAATAGGATTTACAACTACACCATAGCCATGAGTATATTTGAAGGTCTTATTTACAAAATTTTGGTTCTGCAGTTTAGATGTGTTTATTTCTCTTGCTGATATAAGTACTGGAATTTCCTTTCCATTAATTGTATAGTTTAAAATATCTCCTGTACTAAAGGTGTAAAAATTTGTATTGCTTTGAAGCTGTTTGTTACTTTCAAGTGTTGGAGCGTAATCAACTACTCTGATATTATTAATTGTATTTCTGTTTCTCTCAATTATTTCAGGTGTCAAATTTTCAATTGTTTTGAAATCAAAGGTTTTTATCTTGTCAAGACCATATGCTGCTCTTGTTTCAAGCATATTATGCTGCACATAATCCTTCTCATACTCAAATTCATTAGGCTTAACTATAACTGTCTGAACTAAGGTAGAAGCTATTGATACTAGTATAAAAACAACTGGATATATGGCTATTGAGATAGCAGCTTTTTTGAGCTTGCCCCTCCACATAAAAAAGCCTGCAAGTATTACAATAGCTAAAACTATTATTGGAGCTACTGTATAAAACTTAATCCATATATTTGTATTAGAATAGCCTGCACCGCTAATACCTGTTTCTGTGAACGCCGAAAACAAAAGATCTTCTCTCTGAAACTTGTAAGAGATTGTTTTAAGTACAAAAAATACAGCAACATTTATGAGATTATGTCTTAGTATTTTTTTATCCTTAAACTCTTTTAAACTGAACGATTCACCTAAAGCTGCTAATATTACCATTGCATAATATACGACAGCATAAATAACTATAAACAACCACAAATTTGATATGAAACTAAACAAGGACATGTAAAACGGTCTTTGAAACATATAGTAACCAATATCCTGTCCAAACTGTGGGTCTACCCTTCCAAAATCTATAGAATTCAAAAACAGTAATGCTTTGTTGTAAAAGAAATTTTTAACTAAAAATGAGCCTATAACTCCAATAATTAGAGCTATTGGAACATTGATTAATTTTCTGGGTTCTAAATTGTTATTAGCAAAATACTTTTTTAAGTTTTTAATTACTGCAACATTTGTAATGAAAATAAATAGTGAAATAACTACAAAACTTGCAAAAAAGAATATCACCTTGTATAGTAAGTTTTTAGTAAAAACCGAGGTGTAATCCGCCTGCTGATTCAATTCCTTTAGCTGTATAAGCTCCATATATATTGAGCCTCCAGCTATAATACCAATAATGGCAATTACTGCTATTACTAATAATACGATTTTGCCTTTAGATCGTTTTTTTTCTTTTTCTTTATAATAATCATATATCATTTCTTATCTCCCTTCACACTTTAGAGTATTTAAATATTATATAACAACTTTCGCAGTTGAAAATTCTCCCGCAATGATAAAATTTTCATGTACAAAAGTTGATTTATATGTTTGATTTTATTCATAAACAAGCATTTTTATCCATTGCCTGTTTGTCTGCTCTCTTGCTGAATGCTGATAAACTTATTATGAAAATAACGCTTCTACAAACTCTGATGCATTGAATTTCTGTAAATCGTCTATTTGCTCTCCCACACCAATTAGCTTTACAGGTATATCAAGTTCTGATTTTATTGCAATGACAATCCCACCTTTTGCTGTACCATCGAGCTTAGTAAGAACTATACCTGTGATATCAGCTGTTTCTCTAAAGGTTTTTGCTTGTGAAATAGCATTTTGCCCAGTAGTGGCATCAAGTACCAGCAGTGTTTCCCTATCTGCTCCTGGTAACTCTCTATCCAAAACTCTTGAAACTTTTTTTAACTCTTCCATAAGATTTTTCTTTGTATGCAATCTGCCTGCTGTATCACAGATAAGCAAGTCAGCTTTTCTTGACTTAGCAGCCTGAGCCGCATCAAATACTACTGCAGCAGGGTCTGAGCCTTCCTTCTGCTCTATTATTTCAACACCAACTCTATCTGCCCATATTTCCAATTGATCTATTGCAGCCGCTCTGAAGGTATCGCCTGCAGCAAGCAATACTTTTTTCCCTTGACTCTTGTAATAGTTTGCAATTTTACCTATTGAAGTAGTCTTTCCAACTCCATTTACACCAATTACTATAATAACTGCTGGCTTAGTATCTAATTTTAGGCTATTATCTCCAGACTCTAGTATTTC
>JAEWST010000126.1 GCA_023398105.1 Bacillota bacterium
TATTTGCTTCTTAAAATCATCTGTATAGTTTTGTGTTTTTCCTGCCATGATACGCTTCATTCCTTTCTATTTTTATTTATTATATCACGACCGAATGTTTATTGTATAATTAATTATAACCTATCCAAGATGATTATTGAGATTTTTACGAACAATGACAGATTAGTCAAGGCGTTCATTGAATTTGCAGTGAAAATTCTTTCGCTGAATATATCCATAGATGAATACGTTTATCGAAGCTATTACGGATATGAAGTTGAGTTTGTACCAAGAAATGCGTTTGTTTCTAGAGGACTTTCAAAAATGGAGCAAGCGAATCCAAATTTACGAAAAAATGAGATTAAGAAGTTGTTAAAAGCAGATAATTATGATTCAAAATATGTGATCTCTCTTATTGATATTGAAGCTTTTCATCTATCAAATGAGGCAACAGTTAAAAATCAAGATCCCAAAAAGTATATAAGAAGTGCTTTTAAAGATTTTGGTAGAATAACACAATTTATTAATGGATTTGAGAATGAAGATAAGGATGATAAGTATCGTTTGGTAAATTCAATTTATGATCTCTTTTCTGCTGCTGGTTTTATGGACTATGAGTATTTCAAACAAGGATTTGATAGTCAAGTTCTTCTAGGGTTATCGACTTGTAAGAATTCAAGGAGTAAATTTATTGTATTGTCAAAAATTGAAAAAGGACAAGTTACTTATAAAGTGTGTGGACTTTCAGATGATAAATGGTTGCCATTAAGCGAACTACTGTCAAAACTTCACCGGTATACTTTGGATAACATTGAGAAGCTAAGAATTGATAAAGGATTGTTCCAACAATGGATTGTGGATCAACTTAATTCATTGAATGATGCTTCAAAAGAGTATATGTTTTATTTTGATGCTTCTTTAAGACGAACTTATTGGCCGTTTGCAAAGAATAATGATTTAAATATAGATTCACTAAGATTAGTTATGCCTGAACATTTTAAGTTTATTCGTGTAAATACAACTAATGAGGTGCCAGAATATAATATTTTTAAAGATGAAAGTGATACTGAAGGCATAAATAGAAACCAAGGATTGTTTTCAAATGATTATAAAGTTTTTTATAGTGTAGGATCTAGACCTGATACAATCCAAATCAAGACTGATGCAACCAAGATTACGCATACAACAAAAATGATTGTTAAGCAACGAATTGTAGAATTTATTGTCTTAAATGACGATATTGAAGAGAATATGATTTTAGCTGCTAGGTCACATGCTTTGAGAAAGCTAAACTTGACTTTTGACTCATCTGCAAAATACCCTTTGCCGATATATGTTAATGATCGGTTTGGTGAATACTTGGAACTCTTCTAATTTAATAATTTGCGAAGTAATTAATGAATTTTAGTATAAGAACATCTGGATTGAAGAAACAAATAACTTAACGAGTGGACAAGTAAAAAATAATTTGTATATTCTAAAAGAGAAATTAGAATAGCTGTATATAAAATATAAAGCCAAGGCTTAGATAGAAACTTTGGCTTTATTACCTCTTATGTTTTTCAAAAATCTGCTGTTAGGACAATCATGAACATTAAAATTATAACCAAGTTTGTTCATTTCCTGCATTTTGATTAGGAGAAGATTAATATGAGAATTTAGAATACCTGCAATCTGCGCAACATCATAGCCGGCTCTCGCCAAAGAAAGTACTTCTTCATTTTTAAGAAGAACATGTGCAGCAAAGGCGTTAGCCTCATATTCAGTGATGCTCCTAATATCAAAAAGGGCAAATTCTTTTAAGCCGTTGCTTGCCAAATCTCGGTGAAAAATATCATGACCGATTTCATGTGCAAGAACCATCTGTAGCATACTGTCTTCCAAGCTATTATTAAGAAATATAAAGCGGTGTTTCCACCTGCATGTATACATGCCAAGCAAATTCTCATAGTTTTCATAATAAAGTTTTATTCCAAGATTCCCAGCAATCTGAAGAACATTGTTTGTACCGGATTTTCGTACAAGGTGTTCCGCCTTTTTATATATTCCAAAAGAGTCAATCAAATCAACACCCCCCCATAGAGATTTTCTCTATTTCCTAAAAATAATTCTACCAAATCTAGAGTCCTATATATGGTACAGTCATTTTCTGTACTTCTTAGGGGTATATTTTATATTATCTTCTTTAGCATCCCAATAGGCCTGCTGAAGTGAGCGCATAACTGCATCTTTATCGGCTTCTGATAATTCGCCGCCGGCAAATAAACCACCGATTTCAGCGACCAATTCAGCTGCCTGCCTTGCACCACGGTTGCCATATTTTTCTTCTGCATTTGTAATGAATTCTTCGTCTTCTGTAAGGAGATAGTTGATATCTATATTAAAGTATTCTGCTATTTTAGCGTAAATTTCTCTTTTTTTGGGATAGCTTTTTCCGGTCTCATAGCTGATAACAGTGCGTAGCGACACTCCTATTTCTTTTGCAAGTGCTGTCTGATTTATTCCTTTTTCTTTTCTCAAGTCTTTGAGCTTTTCACCGAATTTCATAGTAGCCTCCTGTAAACTTAGCATTTTGAATTTTGTTGACAAACATATGTTCTTCACATATAATTACAAATATGAAGAATACCTGCATATAAATTCTAAATTAATCTTCATGTTTTGTCAATATAAACTGCGGTGTGCAAGCCTTAATATAACCCAAAATACAATAAATGGAGGAATAATATGAGAACAACTAAAACGATGAAAAGTATATCGCTTATGTATGATGGAATGCATCTTAATGAAGAAAAGGTTTACCACAAAGCAAAACTGTTACTTGACATTTATAGAGATGTGGTATGGAAAACAATACAGGAAGTTGATTTAGTTAGAGAGGTATGTGAATCTTACTGCAGCCAAAATTTAAATACGGCACTGACATATTTAAATGATTTTGCACCTACTGAACAGAGGGAAGAATTTAAAAACAAGATTTCCTGCATTTTTGAAACAGCATGGATTATAGAACTGATAGATACAGCCATGCTCAAGATTTATGAGTATCATACAAATGGAAAACTCTATCATGAGATATTGTCCAAGTGCTATGTAAATGCAGTGGCAATGAACGAGCAGGAACTGTTGGAATGCCTTTCAATGGAGAGAACATGCTTTTATATGAGAAAAAAAGAAGCTATTAAATTATTTGGTATCGCATTATGGGGATATGCACTTCCAAAATACAAAGCTGTCTTCATTGAAAGCAATGG
>JAEWST010000154.1 GCA_023398105.1 Bacillota bacterium
GCCGCATTACGGATAAGATCCTTCCCATCGCAAAAGAATGGCAGCAGCGGCCTTTGGAAAGCGTATACGCAGTGGTTTTCCTGGATGCCATCCACTATCATGTTCGCAGTGAGGGGCAAATCGTCAATGTTAGCGCCGGGCGGAATTAGCCATTCCGGGCCGGGCGGAAATCGCCAATTATGGCCGGATGAAAATAGCCAATCATGATTTCATGAAATCCTTTACACTTAGAGGGTAGCCAGCCCTCGGTGAAAGGAGGAATCATGAAGAAACCTAACTTTGCAGCCATGAATCCAGTAGTAGCAGAAGCTATACAGCAGATAATGGCTGAACAGGGAGACAAGTTCTCTCTGGAAGAAATCAACCTCGCAGACCTTGGACGTCGTACAGGCATTTCCCGCGCCAAACTGCGCCGCATGAAAGAACATGACTTTGAGGATGTCCAACACGCATTGAAGGGCCGCAAGGCCACAACCACTCTCCTGAGTGGCTACACCGGCATTTTGGACGGCCTACTCAAAGCAGGCGTTGTAAACTCTGTCGTGTGCCTTGATAAACTTCGCAAGGGTGGATTCACTGGTGGTAAAACCATCGTCAAGGACTACATCTCTGCCCACCATCATCTTGTTCCCGCCCCTCGTCATGCAGTTGAACCGCAGGGAAACCGTGGGCGACGGTACTCTACCGGTCCCGGAGAGGCGTTTCAGATGGACTGGGGCTTTACGAAGGTACAGGCATACGATGGAAGTGAATACAACGCCGCCTGCTTCGCTATGATTTGCCACCACTGCGGGCAGCGGTATGTAGAGTTCTTCCCCAATGCAAAGCAGGAAAATCTGTTCATTGGGATGATCCACGCTTTCCGCTACATGGGTGTTCCTCAATACGTTCTGACGGATAACATGAAGAGCGTGGTCATTCGGCGTGACCTGGATGGCAATCCAATCTGGCAGAAGGACTATGAGCAGTTCATGAAGACCGTTGGATTCCAGACGAAGCTCTGCAAGCCCCGGCATCCCTTTACGAAGGGCAAGGTGGAACGTCTCGTGCGGTTCGTAAAGGAAAACTTCCTCGTTGGGCGCGTGTTCTGGAATGTGACCGATTTGAATTATGCAGCTTTGGATTGGTGCAATGAACAGAACGCAGCTTACCACAGGGGGATTGGCATTCCCCAGGATATCCATTCAGAGCGCTGTCTCAAAGTGGTATCCATTCTGGATGACAGCTACGAACTGCTGTTTTATCTCTGCCCGGAGCGCCGGATTTCTTTTGACGGGTTTGTAAGCTATGAGGGACGTCGTTTTGGGGTCCCCTATAGCTACCATGGCAAGACTGCCCGTGTGCTGCGCGACGGTGATACGCTGTACATCTATTCATCCGATATGGCCTTTCTCCTGACCACGCACAATGTGACATGGGCGCGCCGGGACAGCTTTTGTGAGAACCAGTATGCTCTGCCTGAACAGCCGGAAGAGTTCCCCACCATGCCTGTAAAGACGGTGATTAAACAGCTCCCAGAGCCGGTCCGTGACCTCTCCTTTGAGAAGTTCAACTTCAGCAAGGAGGATGGTTGGGATGAATAATACGCTGTTAGACACTGTGGCCGCGTGCAGCAAGGACCTGATGAAGTTTGGGTTCTCGGTGGAAGAGTTTGCTACTCTGGTACAGGAGAACAACATGACTGACGCAGAAGTCCTTGCAGTGGCTAAGGTCTTTGAACATCTAAAAGCAAAGAAAGACAGCTCCACCGTTGACTTCTTGCTGCGGACGAGCCGACTGCCGCTGAAGGTTCCTAAAACCTTTGACAACTTCGATTTCAGCCGCATCACTGGGAAGAACATTGACAAGTTGCGTAACCTCTCTACGCTGTCCGCCCTCTACGCCCACAAAAACCTCGCCTTCATTGGGAAACCGGGAACCGGAAAAACTCATTTGGCGCAGGCTTTTGGCCGCGCCTGTTGCGAGCACGGCATGAAAGCATACTTCATTAAGATGACCGAGCTGCGTGACCGAATGACGGATGCCCGACGTGCTGGCCGTGAAAGTACGCTCCTCGCAGCTCTCGTTCGGCCTTCCTGCCTGATTATTGATGAAGTGGGGCATTGCGAGTTTGACAAGGAAAGCACACGGCTGTTTTTTGATATGGTGGACCGCCGCTACCAGAAGGACGGCTACTACAACATGGTTTTTACCAGTAACCGTGACCCTGCACAGTGGCAGGAGAATTTCTGTGAGAATGACTCCCTCCTATGTGCGCTCGACCGCATCTTTGATGATGCGATTGTGTTTTCGATTAAGGGCGAGAGCTTCCGCGGCCGCCGTCTTGAGACGGTTTCCCTGCGGTCGTCCGCAGCGTCTCCGACCGCCGCCCTCAGCCAAAAGAGCGGCATTTAAAACCGACATCCAAACCGGGGCTGGCTACACCCTCTCGGCGCGGATTGGCGATTTCTGCCCGGCTGAAATTGGCTGTTTTCTCCCGGCTCAAAATGGCGATTTTCTCCCGGCGCCAACATCGTGCACTCCTTTCTACATGTTTTTTCTTTTGCTACTTTTTCTTGGCTTCCTTAATCACCTCCACAACAATGTAAATTATGTACCCT
>JAEWST010000174.1 GCA_023398105.1 Bacillota bacterium
TGTACAAATACACCGTCAAAAACCACTTGTGGTTTTTGTAGCTCGAAAATACACCTTGTTTGTACATACTTTATTTTCGAGCTATTACATTCAGCGGCGTTTCATCGAGGCGGGAGATATTCTCACCTCCTGATAACCAAAGTGGTACCCGCCACTTATAGAAGTGGGGTACATTTTATTGCCTCGTTATATGAAAAATACAGGTGCGTGTAAAACATCAGAAATATGTTTTGGAGATATGCAAACATATTTTGTATATATTCAATAACAATATGTTTATATCATAAAAATGTATCAAAAACAGTATTCATGAATACTTACTATCGTTCAGCAAGCAATATATATTAACAGCTTGAAATTTATCTCTAGAAAAGTCAGTATAATCTTGATAAATTCATAGAAATATATAATACTATTGGACACAATAAGAGGCTCCTGTTATTTGTCAATATAATGCTTTTTAGCATAAATCTTTAATATCAAAAAGTCGAGAGAAATTAAAGTGATGGAATTAAATCAAAATAAATCAGAGCTAACAAAGGAGAAATTATGAATATTCAATGGTTTCCGGGGCATATGGCAAAAACAAGGAGGCTTATTGCTGAGAATTTAAAACTTGTTGATGTTATTATTGAACTCCTTGATGCAAGAATACCATTTAGCAGTAGAAATCCAGAAATTAATTCTTTAATTAACAATAAACCAAGACTTGTGGCCTTCAATAAATCAGACTTGGCTGATGAGCAGATTTCAAGTCAATGGATACAATGGTATGCTAATCAAGGAATTAAATGCATTTTAATTAATTCTATAACTGGTAAAGGGCTAAATGACGTAAAGACTAGAGCAAGAGATCTAATGTCTGAGAAAATTGAACGTGACAAGGCTAAAGGAAAGATTTTTACTCCAGTAAGAACAATGGTAGTAGGTATCCCTAATGTAGGAAAGTCATCATTTATAAATAAGATTGTTGGAAAAGCATCTGCTCAGACAGGTGATAGACCTGGAGTAACAAGAGGAAAGCAGTGGATTAGGATAAACTCTGAAATAGAGCTATTAGATACCCCTGGTATTCTTTGGCCGAAGTTTGAAGATCAAGAGGTAGGAATGAACCTTGCTTTTACAGGAGCTATCAAGGATGACATCATGGACACAGCAGAGGTGGCAATGGAATTGCTTTACAGGCTTTCTAAGCTATACCCCAAGGAGCTGTGCACCAGATTCAAGCTTGAGCCTGACTTAATTAAAAACATCGAGCCTTTGGAGCTTTTAGAAACTGTTGGGCGAAAGAGAGGCTGCATCATATCTAAAGGACAGATAGACTATTCTAGAATATCTGCAATAGTTTTAGATGAATTCAGAGGCGGAAAAATAGGAAGAATAACTCTAGAAAAACCAAATGACAGAGCTTGACAAAATAGTCAAGAATAAAAAATTTAGTCACTGCTTGTATAGTATTTTCCGAATTAAATAAAATTTAGTTAAATTTGAGGTATATAATGGCTAAACTAACATTAAAACAAATTCAAGAGGAAATTCACAATAAATCAATTCAAGAAGCAATAGAATATCTAAAGACGCTACAGTCATGCGGCTCAACAGTAGGCAAACTGTTAGAGAGATATTACAAGCTTCAGGAAAAGCATAATAAAGAAATAGAGCGTTTACAAAACATGCTTTCTTATGAAAATAGAGCAAGGCAAGAAGGTTATAGCTATATAGCAGGGGTGGATGAAGCTGGGAGAGGTCCTCTAGCAGGGCCAGTGGTTGCTGCTGCGGTTATTCTTCCTGAAGGCTTGCTGATTGAAGGTGTTAATGACTCAAAAAAACTCAGCGAAGCTAAAAGAGAAGCCTTATTTGACATAATTACAGAAAAGGCTATTACATATGGGATTGCTGCTGTAGATGAAAAGTGTATTGATGAAATAAATATATTAAATGCTACAAAAAAAGCAATGACTGAGGCGATAAGTAAGCTAAAGCCCAAATCTGACTATATTCTTTTAGATGCAGTTAAGCTTGAAAATATTGAAGCCAAACAGGTACCAATAATAAAGGGAGATAGTCTGAGCCTGAATATTGCTGCGGCTTCAATACTTGCAAAGGTCACAAGGGATAGAATAATCAAAGAGTATGATTCAAAGTATCCAGAGTATGGTTTTGCTGTTCATAAGGGTTATGGTACGCCACAACATATTTCTGCTATAAAAAAATTGGGACTTTGTCCGATACATAGAATAAGCTTTATAAATAAAGGCTGGTTAACTTAAATAGTAGCTATAGTCTTAAATAGACCTATTTATAGTATTATAACCAAAGTAGTACCCGCTACTTATAGAAGTGGGGGACATTTTCTTGCCTCGTTATATGAGTATTAGAGCTTGAAACACTGTGAATTACAAATAGTAGGTTATTGGTTTAATGAAATAACGTAAGTAGTATTCATGTATGTTTACAAAACTTATTTAAACAATGATAATAAACTAATTTGGAGGTGTTAAGGTGAGAGTTGATGGATTTGTTCCTGCAGCAGGGACTATACAAAATACTGGTGGGGATATATTAAGCAAATTAAAACTTGGTGATACAGTTAGAGCACAAGTTCTTGAGAATTCTGGCAGTGAGCTTAGTTTGAAGCTTTCAGATGGTTCAACGGTGTTAGCAAGCAGCTCGACGCCTGTTGATGCTTCAGAGGGTGAATATGTTAATTTTGTATTTAGGGGTATTGTTGATGGAAAGCCAGCATTAGAGGTTGCCAATCGGAATGTACAACCTCAGATTGATTCAACTATGGAAAATATTAAAAATACCTTAACGGGATTGAACTTGCCTGTTACAGATAAAAATATTGAGCTTGTACAGGCTTTGCAGAAACAAAATATTCCTGTAAATGCTGAAAATATGTCAAAAGCCATGAACTTGATGAGTAATAATACCCAATTAAAAGCCGATTCTGCTGCTTTTTTAACTGCAGCAAATATGTCTGATAATCAAAATAATATTGAAAAGCTACAGAATCTTTTGGCTGGAAGACTTAAAATAAGTAATGATATTGGTGATTTGCTTAAGTTAATAGGAAATGATGGTAAAAATTCTGATGAATCTGCAAAACTTACCATGGTTAACAATATCCTTGGAAAACTCTCAGCTGAAATGTCAGCTAAGGGTCAAATTAGTAATACACCAGCTAATAGTGCAACAGTAGCACTTAATGAAACTGTTAATGGTGCTAAAGTAATGAATTCTAATATGTCTGCAATACCTGCTAATAGTAAAGTTGCAACAGCAAATGGAAGTAATTCTGCCACAGCAAGTACAGTAGTTAACAGCAATGTAAATGCTGCAGTTGACAGCATAGCAAATAATACTGTTAACAGCAATGCTAGCCTTAATGTAAATAATACAAAAAATGAAAACAATACTGTTATAAATAATAACTCTTCAAATGCATCAGAAGCATTAAGCAGTGCAAAAGATTTAGACAGCAACGTAAACACAGTAGCACAAGGCAAAGCAGCTACACAGCAAACGGAGAATTCTAATAATGTTAATGTTAAAGGCAATCAAAGCCATATAGAGCAGCAAATCAGCAATTTGCTAAAAGGTGGAGAGCCATTTGTTAAGGAAGATTTGACACTTTTGAACAAACTTAACTCTCGGCTTGAGTCTTTAATAAACGGTGGTGAATTGTCTGCTGAGGAGTTGTCTGCGTCTAAACTAATTGCCAAGGAAATAGAGGCTAGTATTTTTAAAATTCAGAGCGGTGACACAGCTTTTGACCAATTAAACACAGCTGCAAAGGGCATAAAGAATTTTGAAGCTACTGTAAATAACCTGAAAAATCTATTTATTAAAATAGACCAGAACAGTGATGAAATAAATCCTGTTAAACTATATAAAAATATGGAGGATGCACTTCAGGCATTAAAAACCAGTATACAGCAGCTGCCTATGTCTATGCAGCAAACAGCAATGAATATAGTAGGCAATCTTGAAAGCAATATGAGTTTTATTAATCAACTCAATAACTACAGCTCATATGTACAAATTCCACTAAGCATATTTAATCAGAATACAACAGGTGAGCTTTATATGTTAAAAAGAGGTTCAAAGTCAAAAAAACTTGACGCTTCTAATATGACAGTGCTAATATCACTAGACAGCACTAATATTGGGAGAATTGACACTCTGTTGAGTGTAGACAAGAAAAATATAAGTACAAACTTTAGACTTGAGAATAGTGAAGTTTTTGATGTTTTAAAAGAAAACCATAAAATGCTTTACACCAGTCTGTTAGAAAAGGGATTTAGACTTGTAGACTTCACCTATAGATTATTGGAAGAACCGTTAAGTATTGTAAATTTTGAAGAAGAAGCAAAAAAGGAATTTATTAAAAATCCAAATAATATTGATTTACTGATTTGATTATGAAAAGGAGTGGGAAATATGTCACAGGGGAAAAAGAAAGTCAGAAGGGAAATTAAACAAGCGACAGCCTTGCAATATTCTCCTGAGACAGATGCTGCACCAAGGATAATTGCTACTGGAAAAGGGATTGTGGCTGAGAAGATAATAGAAAAAGCTCAAGAGAAGGACATTCCTATATATAAAGACAGCAATTTGGCTAAAACTCTATCAGCACTAGGCATTGGAAATGAAATCCCGCCTGAGATATATGAAGTTGTTGCTGAGATATTAATATTTATTGGCAGTGTTGATAAAAGCTATGGAGATAGATATGGCAAATAAGAATACTCGTGCTATAGGTACTGAAGGTGAACAAAGAGCAGCTCGCTTTTTGACAGCAAATGGTTTTACAATCTTAAAAGTAAACTATAGGGTGGGGCGAATTGGTGAAATAGATATAATAGCAAGAGAAGCTGAATATATATGTTTTATAGAGGTTAAGACAAGAAAATCCTATAGTTTTGGAATTCCAAGTGAAGCTGTCACAATCAAAAAACAAGAGAAGATTAAGCTACTTGCAGCTATATACTTAACTAACACAGGCAATATTGAGGAACGCATACGGTTTGATATTGTAGAAATCCTAATGAAAGATAATAACGGTACAAATGAAATAAATTTAATTAAAAATGCGTTTTAATAATTATTTTTGTGCCGTATAGGCGTGGAGGTTTGTTAAATGATAATAGTAGATGCACATTGTGATACAATTACAACCATTATGGAAACAGGTGAACTGCTTCGTGATAATAAAGGACATATTGATTTAAAGAGACTCAAGCAATATGATAGTTTTGTTCAGTTTTTTGCAGCCTTTATTTCGCCAACACATGCTAAAATGGGTGCTTTGTGCCGTGCAATTGATATAATTGACAGATTGTACAAGGAAATCGAAATTAATAAGGACGATATCTCATTATGTCGTAATTACAATGATATTATATCTACAACGGAAGCTCATAAAATTGCCGCTATACTTACTATTGAAGGTGGAGATGCGTTAGAGGGAAGCCTATCTGCACTTCGTATGTTATATGAATTGGGAGTAAGAGCGATAACCTTGACTTGGAACTACAGAAATCAGATAGCAGATGGAGTAGCTGATGCAATCACAGGTGGCGGGCTTACACCCTTTGGCAGAAATGTTGTAGCAGAAATGAACAGACTTGGTATGATGGTAGATGTATCTCATCTATCTGAAACTGGTTTTTGGGATGTAATAGGTATTAGTTCAGCCCCAATAATTGCATCCCATTCTAACGCTAAGAAAATATGTAATCATAGAAGAAATCTTACAAATGAACAGCTTATGGCTCTAATGGAAAATGGAGGTGTTACAGGAATAAATTTATGCCCTGATTTTATTTGTAGTGACGGCAAGGCTTCCATGAAGCATGTAATAGACCACATAGAATATATTGTTGCATTGACAGGGGAAGACACAATAGGATTAGGTGCAGATTATGATGGAATTGATACTACACCTGAAGGCTTAGAAGGGGTACAATGCATTAATAACTTGTTAAATGAATTATTAAAGCTCAATTATAGTGAAACTTTAGTTAATAAGATTGCGGGGCAAAACTTTCTAAGAGTTATAAAGAAGGTATTAACTAATTAATACCCAACTCTTATTTTCATCTGGTGTCTTATAATTAAAGAAGCCTGAATCCTTACGCTTATATATATTTCCGTTATATTGTACAATATCATTTATTCGATATTGGTGTCTCAACTCTTTTTCATAACTCCAAAGAGGATAAGCACTAATATCATTATTTTTAGCAGTTATAGTCCCTGATATAGCTGGAAGTGTTTTTGTATATACAGCCATTGTGTCTGATAGCATGGAGGTCACAATACAAACAATAATAGCCATTGGAATAAGTATTCTTTTCATGTATTGGACCTCCTATCAGTATAGATATAACTGCTCCTGATATTATAAAAATGGAGAGGTGGAGAAGTTTCAACAAAAGCTTGTTTACCAGTTACTTCTGCAAGCTCTAGATAGATTAAAAATATAGCTTAGCTTAATCGTGTAAGCACTGGTTTCCAGTAATAGTAATACTGATTGATGTTGCGTTGTTGCTTTCTGCATTTAAAGTATCAACATTATCTTGATCAATAGAAGTATTCCACTGTGCTACAAGTTTGAATTTCTTTGTTGCTTTTGTATTAGCTACAAAGGCTTTTTCTACATCAAAGGACATTTGACCATCCTTAATAACTGTTGTGCCAACTTGATTATTATTTTCATCATATATACTTACATTAAGTCCATCAATAGCCTGTTTGTCAGCTTTTGGAGCTACATTTAACAATACTGTCATATCAGTGTCAACCGCATTTACTGTACCAGCTTCATTAAAGTTAACCACTTCAAAGTTCCACTCGGTTTTTTCTGATGGTGCTAATTCAATGTCAGGAAAAAAGGTTTCATTAGTTCCGATATAAAAAGATTTAGCAGCTACACTACCAGTAATTGGGGAAAGTGTTTTGGTATAGGTTGCAAAAGTTCCTGCTACCATAGAAGTAACTATTGTTAGTATTAATACACTCATAATAAGCTGTTTTTTCATATAATCCTCCTACGCCCACTTTGGGAACATTATTTATTGATTTTGAGAGTAAAAGACAACTTGTGGCGTTTTTGTAAATTGCAAATGGTTTACATAACACAACCAACATCTATGATTATAGTATTAGGGCTGATTTAGGTCAACAGGAAGATAATTGAAAACCTAGGACATTCAAACATGAAGCACACATGTTTTGAAAAGACGTGTAAACCATTGCTATAAAGCCAGAATGGATGTAAATTGATTACTAATATGTGCTAAATTAAAAGATACTTTTGGCTAAAGCCTACTAGAAGTCATTTCTCATTCATACTACTCTTTATTATATACCGAAGCATTGCAACTATAGGCTTGTAATAAAATAGCAGAATTATTGGTATGAACAACAAAATCAGACGACCTATTGTGCTGTTGGCAAATAGTATCAATAGTCCAAGCCATCGGCTTTTACCAATATACTTACCATAGATTTGGTTTTTGTTTATAGTTTCTCTATAGACTTTGTCTTCATTTTCAGAAGGATGATTATCAATAGATACAATTACTTTTTCTGCTTGTGCTAATTGAACTCTTGCAATGTTTACTTCTCTATTAGCTTCATAGATCACTATATCTCCGCTTGAAGCTTCTATATCATCAGATTTTTTAAAAAGCACTAAGTCGTTGTACATAATTGAAGGCTCCATTGTATCTGATTGAAAAACATATGGAATAATCCTGAAAACAGATATCTCTTTTCTAGCTGTAGATATAGAGATTAGAAGCACTAATATGTTAACAATAATAAATGATAAAATCACCATAAACAGTAATGAGTTTAATATATTGGTCAAAATTCTCAGCCTTGTATTAGTATCAAGTTTGTGAGGTGTCACCTTTTTGAGTATAGAATCAGGCTGCATTGTAATTATTACATCATCAGATATATCATAATCCATGGTATAGAAGGCAAAGGTATAATATTCTGCGTTTATTATACCTTTGGCTATTATTGTCAAAATACAAATAATAGAGGCTAAAATAAGAATGGAGATATATTTAGAAAATTGAGATAAGATATTGATACTGTGAAAATGGCTTTTATCATTTATAATATCGTAGTATCCTAGAAAATGTTTGAGCACAGCAATTATTAAAATAGAAATAAACATTACATAGTTTGATAGTATGCCTTTCTTAAAATATAGTGAAGAGGTCATCGTAACAATAACTATAAAAATAAAATCAATTAACCCTAGAACGAAAATTGGTATAATATATTCAAAAACTAATGGATACTTTAATAAAGCGGTTAAAAAAAGCATTGAAAAATATCCAAACCCATAAATAAGAATTATTGTTATCAGTCTTGCATATAGCTTTGTAAGAATCATTTTAATTGGACTAAAGCCAAACTTAATAGGAATATACCATTTGTTGTTCCGTATTTCATCAAAAGTGAGAAAGTGATAGTTTGCGGCCAAATATATAACAATAAAAAAGTAAAATATATCTACATAAACTAAAAGAGTACTGAAACAGGTTGGACTCATATATTTAGGTACAGCATCAGATAATACACTTTTATCAAGAGTTCTAAGAATATAATGAACTGCAAAAGAAATCAATGCAAGAAATAGAGAGTATTCAAGTCGCTTTTTTGCACTTATAGAATGTTCAAAATAAGATTCTGTTAATTCTTTTTTTAATATGCTTTTATTGTATATCATGTTGCCTCATCAACCCCTGTATAGAATTCTTAATGTTTTTATTGTTTTTTAGAACAAAAGTTGGATTTATTTTATATGAACCTAATGTATTAAACAGAAATGTGCCTGCTTGCTTGCTGTCTTTATTTGTGAATACCTGCAAAGCATTATCTTCGATTTGATACTCAAACTGTGGCAGAGCATATCTAAGTGATTGTAATGTATAATTCAAATTTTCTGCTCCAATCAGGTAGGTTACTCTGTCATATTCAAGAAATTTATTAAGAGTATCCTTAAAAAGTATTCTGCCTTTATCTATATAGCACACGTGGCTGCTGATGGATTGAGCAAGTTCATTGCACTGTGTACTAATAATTAACGACTTTCCTATGTACGGAAGGCGAGAAGTCAATTTGCTTATTGTACTTATTTCTTTTGGTGAAAAGTGAAGCTTTGGGAGATTAAAAATAATAAGAACACTATCACTTAACATTGCAGCAGCTAAGATGACTATAGATTTTTCTTGAATAGTCAGCATAGAAATAGGAGTAAGGCCTATATAACCCATGTCTGAAGCTACAAGATAATTAAGAAGATATTCCTGCCTTTCAATAGTCTCTCTGTTAGAGTTGCTTGTAATAAACATCAAATATTCAAGGACATTCATATTCCCATATGCCATGTTTGTACTGCCAATATAAAATACATGGGGGAGGATTGTGCCTTTCTTCTTAGTAGTATCTAAACCGACAAGCATCAATTTACCCTTTTCATAAGCTTTTGCATTTGCCATAATCTCAAGTAAAAGCTTGATTTCATATACAGAGCTTCCAAGTACGCTCCATAGTTCACCTGTATTTGCTGAAAAATTAATATCTTTTAAAACCTGTTCAATTGGCAGACTTGGCTGTTGTATATTTGCATAAAATTCATTTGAATAAAGGTTTTTCATAATTACTGTAGATTTTTGCATTTAAGTAACCTCTAAATTAAACAATTAGTATAATTTCATAACAAATACTGCCTTTACATTCTCAGGTGCTAAAAGAGCAATATCTGGCGTGTTGTTTGGATTATCGCCTTTTGTTCTATATTTAATACCGCCATCATTTACAACTTCTATAATTCTATGAGTAATTATTGCTTCTGCTTGAGAGAAGGTTACAATGTCGCCAACCTTAAGAGCGGATACGTCAGCAGGTTTTCTAGATAATATTACTGAGCCTATTTTAAAAGTAGGCGACATACTTTCAGAATTAATAATATATAGTTGATAACCAAGAATCTGAGGAGTCTCGCCATAATATTTTGATAATAGTACAGATATTAGAGTGCAAAAAAGCAATAAGTATATAATTGCATATATAGTAAATATAATTAATTTACTACTTTTTGTTTTAATATTTGCACTCTTTGCTTCTTCTATTTCATTTCTTAATAGCTCAATTTCTGCATCTGTTGTATATTTAGTATTTTTCATACTTATCTCCATAACAATAATACTTCTAGAAATATAATGTATTGTATTAGTATTCTCAAAATAACTGCAGTTTATTTGCTTGATTCTTGCATAAAAGCAAATGAAAACAAAAACTTATTCCATTGGAAAAATATTTTATGAATAAATGGAACTTAAAACTTGCATATATTAATATTATGTATTAAAATAACATTATTGAAATGATATTTGGAGGAGATATTTATGATATATTATGAAGCTTTATCAAGTGATGACCTAAAAAATGAAATAGAAGTTTTAAAAAACCGATATAATGCGTTTAAAGATCAAAAGTTAAAGTTAGATATGACAAGAGGTAAGCCTTGTTCAGATCAACTTGATATATGCATGGATATGCTGGATATCCCAGCAAAAGAACTTCGCAAAGCTGCTGATGGCACAGACTGTTTAAATTATGGAGTTCTTGACGGCTTACCAGAAGCAAAAGCACTTTTTGCAGAAATGTTAGAAGTTAACTCAAATGAGATAATAATAGGCGGTAATTCAAGCTTAAATCTTATGTATGATACTATTGCAAGGGCTATGTCTCTTGGTATTATGGGATGTACACCATGGTCAAAGCAGGAAAAGGTGAAATTTTTGTGCCCTAGTCCAGGATATGACAGACATTTTGCTATTTGTGAATTGTTTGGAATTGAAATGATTGTTATAGACATGAAGCAAGATGGACCTGATATGGAGGCTGTTGAAAAGCTTGTTTCAGAGGACGAGACAATAAAGGGTATTTGGTGTGTTCCTAAATATAGCAATCCTGATGGAATTACATATTCTGATGAGGTTGTTAACAGGTTCGCAGCTCTAAAACCAAAAGCAAACGATTTCAGAATATTTTGGGATAATGCCTATTGTGTTCATCACCTCTCAGATAAGCCTGATACACTCAAAAATATTTTGACTGCATGTAAGGAAGTAGGAAATGTAAACATGGTATATATGTTTGCTTCTACTTCAAAGATAAGCTTTCCAGGTGCGGGTGTTGCTGTCATGGCTTCAAGTGTTGACAATATAAACAGCATAAAGAAGAGCTTGACTATACAAACAATTGGACATGACAAAGTAAATCAGCTAAGACATGTTAAGTACTTCAAGGATATTGAAGGAATAAACCTTCATATGAAAAAACATGCTGGTATATTAAAACCAAAATTTGATATGGTTTTAGAGATACTTGATAAAGAATTGGGCGGAAAAGGAATAGCCTCTTGGAACAAGCCAAACGGTGGATATTTTATTAGTCTTAATACATTGGATAACTGTGCACAGGAAGTTGCAAAACTAGCTCAAGAAGCAGGTGTTGCACTTACTAAAGCAGGAGCAACTTATCCATATGGAAAAGATCCACTTGATAGAAATATAAGAATTGCACCCACAATGCCTCCAGTTGAAGAATTAAAAAAGGCAATTGAGATTTTTGCAATATGTATTCAATTGGTCAGTGCAAAGAAATTTTCAAAATAACTTGAAGGAATAAACAATAGTGCTTATAATTTGTATATAGAGATTTTTTCTCAATGTTTTCTCAAATTAATTTATAAAGATCGAAGTGCCGCTATATTACACTAAATTAGTGTTAGTATAAGCGGCACTACGATTTTTTATTAACTTCTCCTACACATATTTCGTAACTTCAGCGGCGTTTCATAGAGGCGGGAGATATTCTCACCGCCTGATAACCAAAGTGGTACCCGCCACTTATAGAAGTGTGGGACATTTTCCTGCCTCGTTATAGTGCTAAAGTTGGATTTTAAATAATTTAGAAGGAATTTGTTACTGAATAGTAGAATTATGTATTTAATAAGATTTATATATAGACATTTGTCTATTGAATTTTGATTATTATATAATATCCGAAGCGAGGTGCTGTTATGAATATTACTTTTCTAGGAGCAGCAGAAACGGTAACAGGTTCCTGCTATTTAGTAGAAACAAAGGAAACAAAATTCTTAGTTGATTGCGGAATGTTTCAGGGAAGTAAAAATGAAGCAATACTTAACGCAGAGCCATTTTCCTTTAATCCTGGAGAATTGGATTTTATGCTATTGTCACATGCTCATATCGATCATAGCGGCAGGATTCCAAAACTTTACAAAGATGGATTCAAGGGTAGTATTTATGCCACAAAGGCAACTGTTGAACTCTGTAGAATAATGTTGCCTGACAGTGGACATATTCAAGAGACAGAAAATGAGTGGACTAACAGGAAAAGGCAAAGAGCAGGAAAATCTTCTGTTAAGCCCATTTATACTGTAAAAGAAGCTACAGACTGTCTAGAATTATTTAAGAGTTTACAATACGGTGAAGTTTTAAAAATTAGCGATGATATTCGAGTGAGGTTTTGCGATGCAGGTCATATACTTGGTTCGGCAATTATAGAAATTTGGATAAGTGAGAATAGCAAGGATACTAAGATTGTATTTAGCGGTGATTTAGGAAATAAAGATATGCCTATTCTTAAAGATCCCACTGCAATAAGAGATGCAGATTACCTAGTGGTTGAGTCAACCTATGGTGACAGACTGCATACTCACAGCAACGGGCCTGAAAGAATAGAAGAGTTTATAAACATAATAACAGAAACAGTTGCAGCTGGAGGGAATGTGGTAATACCATCTTTTGCTGTAGGCAGAACTCAGGAAATTATATATGAGTTAAACAAGTATATGGATGTTTATAGTGACAAGGTAAACAAAATATTAGACTTGCCAGTTTTTGTGGATAGTCCTCTAGCAACTTCTGCAACAGACGTATTTAGAGAAAATCTTGATTGTTTTGATGAAGAAGCAAAAGAATACATAGCTAATGGTGATAATCCGTTGGATTTTCCAACACTTAAATTTACACAATCTCCTGAGGAATCAAGGAAACTGAATGAAAAAAATGACAGTATCATTATTATTTCAGCCAGTGGAATGTGTGACGCAGGTAGAATAAAACATCATTTAAAACATAATCTTTGGAGAAAGAATTCTACAATTTTATTTGTTGGTTATCAAGCAGAAGGTTCTTTGGGAAGAAGGATTATAGATGGTACACCAAAGGTTAAAATATTTGGAGAAGAAATATCTGTAAATGCTAGGATTGAAGTTATAGATGGTTTCTCTGGACATGCTGATAAAAAAGGTCTACTTGAATGGATTGGAAGTTTTGCCTATAAGCCTAAAAAAGTCTTTATTGTACATGGTGAAAAAGAGACTATGCCAGTTTTTGCACAAACTATAACCGACAAATATGGGATTAAATGCATTATTCCTTCTAGAGGTGACAGCTTTGTTGTAAGTAGCGAAAATGTATATGAAAATATTCCTACTGCTGAAATGCAGCACAAATTCAGAAGACTCACTGTTGTTAATATGCTTGAAAATTTAAAAGAAGAATTCAACGAGTTGGCTCTTATTCTTAAGAATGACTTAAAACAAGAAAAATCAGATGTTGAGATTGACGAAGTAGCTGCAAAGCTTAAACTAATTGAAAAAGCATTTATTGAAGCCTTAAAATAGCTTGAAGTAAAATTGTAGAAAGTTAAGGTAACAACCCAACTTTCCATTGATAAGTTTTGTACCGATTATGTTCAGCTATAAAAGTAATTTGTTAAAAATAAACAAAAAGCGATGGTCTTTCTCATGGCTTTTTGTTTATTTTTTTGTCTTAAAGCATAGAAAATTCAAGGGGTTGAGCAATGTTGACTAGTTGTAAGTAATAAGCACATTGAGCGTTAAATTTCTGCAAAATTAGTGCTAGAATCCAATTTTTCGAGAAATTTAATAGTTTTGAAGAATTGACAATTATTTGATTTGTAGGTATAACAATTAAGGGATAATACTATATATAGAATTTAGGATATATTATAGCACCGCTTGAAAATCAAAACTGTACCAGCCACTTATAGAAGTTGGGGACATTTTCTTGCCTCGTTATAATTGGAAAATCCATGGGGGAAATAACTAATATGAAAATATATAAATTAAAGAAGAAGCATACTTTTTCTTTAATTGCAATAATGCTATGCTGTGTGCTATTGTACTGTGGAAACTGTATTTTTGATGTGACTGGAATTATTAGTTATGAAGTTGAAGCACTAAAAGAAAAAGAAATGAAATATATGTTTGGTGAAATAGGTATATTAAGTGATAAATATTCTTTTGAAAATACGGCGGGATATATTGCTGATAAAGCTATCAGATATCAGCAGGATGCTATTAAAATATCTGAAGAAGATGCTTCTCTTAACAATGCAGGATACCAGAACTATTTGCCACAAAAGAGTAAAAATACAGGCTCAATTAAATCAATGAGTGATTATATAGAACAGTATAATAAGTACCAAAATATCTCAAATGACCTAAAGAAACAAATTGAAGAGGATTCTTACAGACATAAAAATTTTGATTTGTACTATATTTTTAACTTTGAATATACAATGAATGCAATGAAAAAGCTGGATAATGTAATTGAAAAAACTGCTAAAGCACAGAAAATGCCAAAAGCTTTACTGGCTTCAGTGTTATTCAGAGAAATGATGTTTTTAGGTCAAGAGGATATTCTTGACGGAGTTAGTTTTATTGGTGGGAAGTCAATGGGCATTTGCCAGATTGGTATTAAAAATGTTCGCTACAATGAAAATACTGTTCATGGAAAAGATTCAATAATAGCCAATAAATCTGATGATGAAATTATGGAAATGCTACTGGATCCGAACCAGGCTGTTTATTTTTGTGCAGTTCAGCTAAGGGCAAGGGCAATAACCTTGACTGGAAACAAAGAAATTAATTTGCATAACTTAGATGTTAAGCAGATCCATAAAATATTAGAAGAGTACAATCAATCAGGAATTCCTAAAACAATAGGTCCTGTTAAAACAAAAGAAAGGTATGCACAAGAAACCTACCAGTATTATAAAATTATTTCAAAACTATATAAATGTGAAGCTGAAAAATAGTGGTTTAAAAATAGAACTTATTTATTTATATAATTCAATGTCAAAATAAAGTGTAATTTAAAAATTACACTTTATTTTTATAAAAATTTGTATTAAAATAGTGACTGAAGTTAGTAATCTAATTATTTTGAAGTCTTAAAAAAGATATGTTTTAAGATTGTAAAATGGACAATAAAATATTATTTGTGGAGGACGGTTAGTATGGCAGGTCAGTTATTATTGACACTATTACCCATTGTGGTAATAGTCTGTATGCTTGTAATTTTCAAGAAATCAGCAGATGTTAGCGGCATTGTTGGGTGGCTATGTGTATCTGCAGTTGCAATTTTATTTTTCAACACTTCTTTTGAGGTAGTTATTAAATCGACAGCATCAGGTATTCTCAGATCATTTCCCGTTTCATTAATTGTTTTAACTTCATTATTTATGATGGCATATATGGAGAAGTCTGGAGCATTAAAGAGAATTATTATTTTTATTAAAACAATTTCTAGTGACAACAAAGCTGTTCAGATAATGTTGATAAACATAGGTTTTGGAACATTGATGGTATCGGTAGGAGCTACACCTGTTTCATTATTACCTCCCATCCTTTTAGCTATGGGGTATTCAACAACTGTGGCAATAGGATTGCCGGCTATAGGATATGATTCACTTTGTACCTACTCTTTATTAGGTGCTCCATTGGTTGCTTTTCTGGATTTTGCAAATAGATTTTTAGGACCAGGTAACGAAATTACACCTTCTCAAGCAGGTGGTATTTTTTACTACTTTTTACCATTAGTTTCAACATTGATAGGTTTTTGCATGTTATATATGGTTGGTAAGTGGAAAGGTATTAAAGAAGGCTTTTTACCATGTATAGTTACTGGCGGTACTATTGCGGTTGTTGCATATTTTACAAATAAGGTTGACAATTTAGTGACATTAACAGGTGTTTTCTGTGGTATAGCGGTAATAATTGCTATGGCAATGTACCTAAGAATAACTGGCAAAAAGCTTTTTGACAGAAGTAAGCTGACAGAAGAGGAAAAGACTTATGAGAAGAAGTACTCTCTTTGGAAGGCATTAAGTCCATGGATTATATTAGTAGGTTTAATACTTGCATTGAACCTTCCTAAGCCAGTTTATGATTTTCTATATAATCTCAAGTTACCTATCAGCGGAATTGCAGTTGATGGAAAACCAATTGCAACTAGAGCTTTGTGGAATGCATATACTTGGATAGCTGTAGCTGTACTTTTATCAATGCTTGTTATGAAACCAAAGTTAACAGAAATTAAAGCATCTGTTAAAGTTTGGTGGAAGAGAGCTCCGAGACCTGTTTTCTCTGCTGCTATATTCTTTGCAATTGGAGAAATAATGAATTACTCAGGCTGGAGTATAGAAGCAATGAAATATGAAACAGCCAGTATGATAAAGGTTTTAGCAGAATCCTCTGCTAGTGCGTTCAATAATGCGTATGGATTTATTACAGGATTTATTGGAATGTTTGGTGGATTTATTTCTGGTAGTGAAGCATCTACTATTGCTATGTTTGCTAACTATACAATGGAAACTGCAAACAAATTAAATTTAGGAACAAATGGATTGATTATTGTTACAGCGGCTTTAGCTTTTGGTGGTGGTTTGGCAAGTGTAATATCCCCAGCAAAGCTTCAAAATGCGGCTGCTTCAATTGATAAACTAGGTGAAGAAAACAAAGTAATCAAGATGGCATTTATATTTGCTCTTATTTTAATAACCATAACTTCATTGTATGCATTGATGTTATTAAAAATTGGCGTAAGTATTTAATTTTATGCATAAACAACTCAAATTTCCCACATAAAAAGTCTAGCAGTGGTCAAACTTATTAATGGTTTGTTGAGTAAATAAAATTGTATTTTTAGCTTTTTAGAGTATAAAATGACACAGGTTAACAAACTTGTGTCATTTGCTTTTATTCTAAGCGCATTAAGATCCTTACACATTTACCAGCAATTTTTGTATTGTCAATGTCTTAAAAGTAAACAATGGAATTCTCTCTAGAGCTTATTTTTATGCAAGCTATAGCAATTGCCCCATAATTAGTATTATAATAGTATTATTACAAAAGACATGTAAGGAGACACTTTAATGAACAAAATTGGTTTTATAGGAACTGGCGCTATGGGTTCGGCTATGATTAAAGGAATTATTAAAGCAAAAATTCTTGAGCCTTCAGATATTTATGTATTTGATTCAGATAAACAAAAACTACAGATTTTTTGTAAAGAAACTGGTGTAATTGCTGAGGCTGATTCAGTTGAGCTAACAAAAAAAAGTGATTTTGTGGTGTTGGCAGTTAAACCTAATGTGGTAAAGACTGTTTTATCTGATATAGCGGAAGTATTTTCCGAAGATAAGGTTCTTATCAGTATTGCCGCAGGAATTCCACTAAAGACATATAAGGCAGCACTAGGTGATAATAAAAAAGTTATTAGAGCGTTGCCAAATACTCCTGCTATTATAGGTGAGGGAATGACGCTTATAAGTTTTGATGAAGCTGTCAACAATGATAATATTAATGATGCTATTAATATACTAGGAGCACTTGGTAAGGTTGAATGTATGGAGGAGAGGCTTATGAGCGAAGTGGTTGCTCTTACTTCAAGTAGTCCTGCATATATTTTTATGTTGATTGAAGCAATGGCTGATGCAGCAGTACTTTCTGGTATACCAAGGCAAACAGCATATAGACTTGCCTCACAAGCAGTTGCAGGCAGTGCAAAAATGGTGGCAGAAACAGGAAAACATCCTGGAGAATTAAAAGATCAGGTATGTTCACCAGCAGGAACGACTATTGAGGCAGTTGCCGCATTGGAAAAGAATGGTTTTAGAAATTCTATTATACAAGCTATGAATGAATGTACAAAGAAAGCTCAAGAGCTTGGAAAGATTTACGGTTAATTTATTGGGGTAAAAATGAGGGTTGTGTAAGATGATAAATGTAGCTGTTGCAAAACAACAATAAGACTGACAAAGCAGTTGTTATACATAACATGGAGGCGTATGAAGCAGATAGAAATATATACAGATGGAGCTTGTTCTGGAAACCCAGGTCCTGGCGGATGGGGAGCTGTACTAATGTATGGAGAACATAAAATTGAAATGTCTGGTTTTGACAAAGAAACTACAAATAATAAAATGGAACTGACAGCAGCTCTTGAGGCCTTAAAAAAACTCAAAGAACCTTGTAGCGTTAATTTATATAGTGACAGTGCGTACTTAATAAATGCTTTTCAACAGGGCTGGCTTGATAAATGGATTAAAAATGGGTGGAAGAGAAATAAAAATGAAGAGGTTAAGAATGTAGACCTTTGGAAAGAGCTGGTCAAGCTTTCTAATTATCATAGAATTAATTGGATAAAAGTAAAAGGACATGCAGACAATGAATATAACAATCTATGTGACAAGCTTGCCACAACTGAGATTAAGTTAAATGGCAGAAGTTAAAATTATTAAAGCAACTTTCGAAGGAAAAGTCAGCCACGCTCAAGTTTATCAATGGTTTGTTATCAAGTAATTTAGAAGAACAAAAAATGGAGGAGAATTTGATGGATTACAGCGAAAAGACGTTAAAAACTGAAGATATATATAAAGGTAACATAATTAAGGTACAAAACCTAACTGTTAGTCTTCCAAATGGAAAAGAAGCGACGAGAGATATTGTTTTGCATCCAGGTGCTTCGGTTGTTATTCCTATTAATGAAAAAGGCGAGTTATACATGGTAAAGCAGTTTAGAAAGCCACTTGATATTACTACTTTAGAGTTGCCTGCTGGAAAGCTGGACTCTGCAAAAGAAGACCCAAAGGTTTGTGCTCAAAGAGAATTAATGGAAGAGACAGGACTAAGAGCAGGAAAAATTGAGCATTTAATTAGTATTCATACAACTCCTGGTTTTTGCAATGAAGTTATTCATATGTATACAGCAACTGATTTGACTCAAGGCGAAGCCTGTGCAGATGAAGATGAATTTTTAGATGTTGAAAAGGTACATGTCAGCGAGCTGGTTGATATGATAATGAACCACAAAATAACAGATGCAAAAACAATAATAGGGATTTTAATGGCAGAAAGATTAATAGAGGGCAAATAATCCTTTGTTATTTCACAAATACTAAATTTTATTGATTGTGAAAGCTGAGTATGAAAGGTCATTTATGTACGATATTATGTAATATAGCCAATGTATTTCGCATATATTTTATTAGCATACTAATATATAATTCAATACTAATTCGCTAAAAATTACTAGTTATTTTTTGGCATCACTTGTAGCAGTGCCTTAAGCCATAGTATTGAACAATGTTAACAGTTATTAGTAAAATCGCATATTGCAATTATACTAATAGTTAATAGACATTTGTACTTAAACAAGTACTAGTATGTAATAAATATTGGAGGATTACAGGGTGGTTCAAAAAATATACAAGTTTATTAGTGTTAGCATAAAAGATAATTTATATACATTTTTAGGTCTATTTTTATTTTACATAATTGGTATCATATTGGGTTCTTTTGCTGTCAATGATTTGGATTTACAGCAAAAAGATGACATGACAAAATACCTAAATGGCTTTTTAAAGCTTCTCAATAGTAATGAAGTTAACAGCATGTCACTATTCAAAATGTCTTTCATAGATAGTTTTAAAATTATATTAGTGTTTTGGATTCTAGGTTTTACCGTTATTGGTATTCCTGTGTATTTCATAATAATAGGTATGAGGGGGTTCACCACTGGTTTCAGTTCAGGAGTTATTATGGGAGTATTAGGTGTTAAAGGAATTTTGATTTCCACTATTTGCTTTTTGCCTAAAGAAATTATAGTTATTCCCTGTATAATTGCACTTGCTGTAAATGGTATAAAATTCTCAAGAGCTATTTTTAGATCCTGGATAAAAAAGACAAACAAAGACGAAAATGTAATTGCACAAAAGATAGGTCCTTATAGTTTATTAACGATATTTTTCTCTGTATTGCTATTTTTAGCAACATTATTTGATGCATATATTTCTTCTGGTACATTAAATATACTTAGTGGGATAGCTAATTAGCTTTAAATTGATAAATATTGATATAAATACAAAATAATCCTTTAAAAATAGAAATATTTGTATTAGAATAATAAATGTAGCACAAATATTATGAAAACTAGTATAGGTTATAACTTAAGAAGATAATATAAATAGAAAATAAAGGAGTCGTTGTTTAATGGAAGTTCACATAGAACCATTTATTAATTTCCTAGAAAGAGATAAAAGACTATCCCTCAATACTCTTCAATCATATAAAAGGGATATTGAACAATATGTTTTATATCTTAATGATATTAATATTACAAGTATTGCTATTACAAATAAGACTACTGTAATTGCATATCTTTTGCATTTACAAAAGAAGGGTAGAGCAACCTCTACAATTTCGAGAAATCTAGCTTCTATTCGGTCTTTTTATCAATTTCTTCATAAAAATAAGGCTATAGACAATGACCCTACAAATGATTTAGAATCGCCTAAAGTAGAAAAAAAACTTCCGCAGATACTATCAACTCAGGAGGTTGAATTGCTCCTTGAACAGCCCAAATGCTTAGATTTAAAGGGTATCAGAGATAAGGCTATGTTGGAATTGCTTTATGCTACAGGTATTAGAGTATCAGAACTTATTTCATTGAATATAGAGGATATCAATTTAGATAACAGCTTTATTAGGTGTAACAAGGGCAGCCGTGAGCGCACTATTCCAATAGGGACTATATCAATTACTGCATTACGAGAGTATTTAACCAAGTCTAGAAAATTGTTATTACAAGATGATAATGATAATGCTCTTTTTGTTAACATAAATGGGAAAAGGCTTACAAGACAAGGATTTTGGAAGATAATAAAACATTATAAGAATCAGGCTAATATAAATAAAGATATTACACCTCATACTTTGAGACATTCTTTTGCGGCACATTTACTTGAAAATGGAGCAGATTTAAGATCTATACAAGAGATGTTGGGCCATTCAGACATATCCTCAACTCAAATATATGCTCAAATGGCAAAGAACAAAATTAAAGAGGTTTACAAGAAAACTCATCCCAGAGCTTAATTTTATATTTATTTGGGGACACTCATTAAGGGTAGTCCCTTTTTATTTAGCGGTTCAACTTTCGCACATAAAATCTATTGGTGCGGTAGCATTATCAATGGTTTGGTGCCGAAATAATTGCAAGAAATTAGTAATGGAGGAAGCAAAATGAGAATGTATGATATTATTGAAAAAAAGAGAGATGGCTTTGAGCTAAGTCTAGAAGAGATTGAATATTTTATAACTGAATACTGTAATAATAAAATTCCTGATTATCAAGCATCAGCATTGCTTATGGCAATTTTTCTAAGAGGAATGAATGAAAGGGAAACTGCAGACTTGACTAATGTAATGGCTCATTCTGGCGAAACTATTGATTTGTCAGATATTTCGGGAATTAAAGTTGACAAGCATAGTACAGGTGGAGTTGGTGATAAAACAACCCTTGTTTTGGCGCCAATAGTTGCGGCTTGCGGTATACCTGTAGCCAAAATGTCAGGCAGAGGCTTGGGGCACACAGGGGGAACTATTGATAAATTAGAAGCAATACCCGAATTTAATACAAGTATTTCCCGTGAAGATTTTATAAAAAATGTTACAGAAATAGGAATATCAATTGCAGGTCAGACTGGCAATTTGGCACCAGCAGATAAGAAGCTATACGCTCTTAGGGATGTAACTGCCACTGTTAATAATATTTCACTAATTGCAAGCAGTATTATGAGTAAAAAAATAGCTTCTGGTGCTGACAGAATTATTTTGGATGTAAAAACAGGCAGCGGTGCTTTTATGAAAACCTTAGAGGATTCAGTTAAATTAGCATATGAAATGGTTAAAATTGGTGAAAATACAGGCAGACGTACAGCTGCAATAGTAACTGATATGGATATCCCTCTTGGTTTTGCAGTTGGAAATTCATTAGAAATAATTGAGGCTATTGAAACTTTAAAAAACAGAGGTCCTAAAGATTTGATGGAGGTATCCTTTGAATTAGCTGCAAGAATGCTTGAACTTTGTGAACTGGGAACATTTGATGAATGTATGAATATGGTTTTGGAAGCTGTTGAGAGTGGAAAGGCTATTTCAAAGTTTGCAGAGTTGGTAGATAGACAAGGCGGAAATAAGTCTATTATCAATGACTATAGTCTTTTTCCGCAGGCTGAATACAAGTATGATTATTTATCTCAAAATACAGGTTATATTGAAGCAATGAAAACTGATACTATAGGTGTTGCTTCCTTAGTGCTTGGTGCTGGCAGAGAGACAAAAGAAAGCAGTATTGATTATGCAGCAGGTATTTTGTTTAAAAAGAAAACGGGAGATATGGTAGAAAAAGGCGAAGTAATAGCCACTCTTTACACAAACAAAAAAGAAATGCTTAAATCTGCTTGTACATTGTTAGATACAGCTATTTGCTGCTGTGAAGAAAAACCTCAATTAAAACCTTTGATTTTAGCGTATATCGACAACAAATCCTCCTCTGGGAATTGAAGGGCTACAAGATGAGCATATAAATTAATTTAACATAAACAGAATATACTATTATGGTTTTGCATAAAAATTAACTAGGACTAAATCTTATATTATGCACTACATAGTTAATATTGGAGGGACCATAGTGAAAAGAAAAATAACAGTATACATTTTGATTATGGCTATAATTCTAGCTGTAATACCTATTGATGTGTTTGCTGATTTTAATGAAGCAGCAGTTGAGGCATCAGCGAAATATGATGAAGTAGCTGTAAATAAACTGGTAGCAAAAACAAATGTTCTGGATTTAAAAGCTAAATCTGCTGTACTTATGGATGCGGCTTCTGGAAAGATACTAACTGAAAAAAATAGTCACGAGAAGTTAGCTATAGCTAGTGTTACAAAGGTTATGTCAATGCTTTTGATAATGGAAGCTATAGATTCAGGAAAACTATCTTTTGATGACAAGGTTAATGTATCAGAATATGCTGCTGGAATGGGTGGCTCTCAGGCATATATTGAGCCAGGAGAGGAGTTCACTGTTAATGAGATGATGAAGGCCTTGGCGATACACTCATCTAACGATGTAACTGTAGCATTGGCAGAAAAGGTAAGTGGAAGCGAAGAGGCTTTTGTGGTTGATATGAATAGAAAAGCTGAAGAACTTGGAATGAAGGATACTCATTTTCTGGACTGCACTGGTTTGGAGGATAATGGCTATAGCTCTGCAAATGACGTTGCAATTATGTCAAGGGAGTTGATTGTAAAGCATTCTAAGATTCTGGAATATACAGGAATACGGCATGATACCTTTAGAAATGGTACCTTTAATTTGGATAATACAAATAAGTTGATTAGATTTTATGCAAATACTGATGGACTTAAAACAGGGTTTACAAACAAGGCAGGCTTTAATCTAACCGCAACAACAAAAAGAAATAATTTAAGACTAATATCAGTAGTTTTAGGTGAGCCTGATTCCAATACAAGATTTGCTGAAGCTAGAAAACTTATGGACTATGGTTTTGCAAACTATGAGGTTGTGAGTTTAGATAAAAAGGGTGAACTGGTAGGGAATATATCAGTTAAAAAGGGTACAAAACTCATTGTAAGTGCTGCTTATAGAAGTGATACAAGTGTTTTAGTTGCAAAGGGCGAAAAGGGCAAAATAGAAAAAGAAATAGTACTTACACCTGAATTGACAGCACCAGTTGAATCAAATCAAAAGGTTGGCGATATTATTTATAAAATAGATGGTAATGAAGTGGGCAGATTTGATTTAGTTGCAAATGAAAATGTAAGCAAGGTAACTTTCACTAAGTTGTTTACTAGATTAGTTGTTAGATGGTTTAATTTGGGGAGAGCTTAATAGCTCTCCCTTTCCAGTCCTATAAATGTTCAGGCTTTTATGTATATCATGTCTTAACCTTTTAAAAATGTAAAGTTTATTCATGCTCAAATTTATCAAAGGTTTATTTCAAGTAAACCAGCTTATTTTATTCAATTACTCAAACTTTTTATTAAAATTTCTTCCACACCTATGATTATCAGATTTGATAGTCCAGCAATATATGTTGTATTGCAAATTGCTTAATAGTAAAACAATATAGTATGTATATTTGTTAACACTTCAAAGTTTATAGCTTTGGTGTATAGCAAAATTACTCATTTTTCCATAATCACAAATCAATCATTTATACAGTCAAAAATTAAATGTAAAATGCGAAGTATGTCCTTATAATATAAACTCTGTTAAATTATTAAATACAAAACCAATTATAGGATTTAGTATCATACCTAAAACACCAGTTATTGCCAAAAGTATAAATATAAACATTCCATATTGTTCTAAAATACTAAAAATACGATATTTCCAAGTGTTAAAAAGATTTGTTATCACATGATATCCATCTAAAGCTGGAATTGGCAGTATATTTAATGAAAATAAGACTACATTAATGTATGCCGAATAGTATAGAACTAGACGTATTATCATTTGCAATTGTTCATTTGATGAGAAAGCATTGGTAATAGCAAAAACTTTCATAATAAGAATAAACGCTGTAGCTATAAGCAAATTAGTTAAAGGACCTGCAATTGAAATTAATATGCTGTCTCTTCTAAGATTTTTATAATTTCTTGGATTTGTCATTACTGGTTTAGCCCAACCAAAACCTGCTATAAGTATCAAAATAAAGCCTACTATGTCTATATGAGCTATTGGATTTAAAGTGATTCTCCCTTGTGAGCGAGGAGTGGGATCTCCTAGTTTGTCTGCCATTAAAGCATGTGCAAACTCATGCAAGACAAAGCCTAAAAGAATTCCTGGTAAGCTCATCAATATACTCATCATACCTTCGGGTGAAAAAATATCTCTACCAAACATGAAAATTCCTCCTATTATTGATAATTAATTGTACGTCAAGTTTTTTAAAATGTCTACAGTACTTTAAATTGTAACATAGCATTTGATGTAAGTAATAATTATTCCCGCATATTATTGTAAACATTAATACAATTATGATAAACTAGAATAGTTCGTTTTATTTAGGTTAATAATTCTCCCGCACAGACAGAATTATGTGCGAAAGTTGATTAATAAAAAGGGGGACAGAGTCCATGTCAGTGCATCAGCTACATTAAGCCAATGTGGAGGCAGGGATAAAATAATGGAAAGTTCTCTTACAAATGCATGTACGTTAAAACTTGATAATTTTGAAGGCCCATTTGATTTGTTATTTCATTTGATTGAAAAAAATCAAATGGATATTTATGATATACCAATTAATGTAATTACAGATCAATATTTGGACTATTTGTATGACCTACAAAGTCCTGATTTAGAGATTGCTAGTGAGTTTCTTGTAATGGCTTCGACACTTTTGCATATAAAGTCAAAAATGCTGTTACCTAACAAAAAGGAAGAAAAGGAAGAGGAAGCAGATCCTAGAGAAGAACTTGTTAGACGATTAGTAGAATACAAGCGTTACAAAGAATTTACCACTGAATTAAAAGAGCTGGAAAAGCTATGGGAAAAAACAGTATATAGATTGCCAGAGCCTTTAGACATACCAATAATTGAAGAGATATTGGAAATAGATCCACAAGTTCTTAGAAAACAATACCTTGCAATACTTGAGAGAAATAAGAAAAAAATAAATGTAGGTGCAAAGAATATAACAAAGCTTATTGAACATGAAAAGGTATCTCTTAGGAGTAAAATAAGAGAAGTTGTAAAACACTTAATAAATAAGACTTCATTTATATTCACAGAGCTTTTTTCATTAAAAAGTAGATCAAAGACAGAAGTTGTTACAGGTTTTATGGCAATTCTTGAACTTGCTAAGATGAAAAAGGTAAAAATAGTTCAGAATAAGCAATTTTCCGATATACATGTTATTAGTAGTAGTACAGGTGCAGAAAGTGATGAATATCCTTTGTATAATGATATTGAAGACAATATTAAGGAGTTTTAAATATTAACTTGAAAGAAAAGTTTGTGAAACACAAGCGAAAGGAAGGATAGTCAAATGGAAATTAGTACTATGGAAAGCATTATTGAGAGCCTAATTTTCTCTTATGGTGATGCTTTGCCATTAGACAAGATTTGTGAAATACTTGAATTAGATAGGAAGACAGCTAGAAATTTAATCAAAAATATGATAGACAATTATAATAAATCTAATAGAGGAATTATTATAAGAGAATTGAATGATAAATATCAAATGTGTTCTAAACCTGATTATTTTGAGCATGTTTCTAAGCTTTATCAGATTAGACAAAAGCAAGCCCTATCCCAAGCTGCTTATGAGGTTTTATCAATAATTGCTTATAATCAGCCCCTTACCAAGGCAAAAATCGAACAAATACGTGGAGTTAATTCTGATAGTGCTGTTACAAGACTACTAGAAAGAAACCTCGTAAGAGAGGCTGGAAAGCTTGATGCACCAGGAAGACCAAGACTTTATGAAACTACTGATGAATTTTTGAAGTGCTTTGGTTTTAAATCTATAAGAGACTTGCCAATGCTTGATATTGAAGACTTAAGTCAACTAAATCTTGAAGAACTTCTTGATGATGGGAATTCTAAATAAGATAAAATAATATTGAAATGTGTATGATTTAAATGTTAATAATGTGTCAAAAATAACCAAGAGGTGATTTCACTCTTGGTTATTTTTTATGTGTGTTTATCAATTATTTTTATACTAATATTTATAATGTGCTGCAAGCTTACAATTGGAGTGTCATTTTTAATGGATAACTTAGCTTGTACTGTCTATATAACTATATACTTTTTAGGAGATAAGATTAAAAAAAAGATTGCTGTTTATCCAAGAGATAAAAAGAAGACTAAAAAAATAGATAAAAAACCTCCTAAAAATAAAAAAGACTTTAAAAAGCTTACAAAGAGCATTTGGGGAATAGCAGAAATTTTAGAAGATTTCAAAAAAAGAATAATATTAAAAGAATTTAGATTTTATTTAAAAGAAGGTATGGGCAATGCTTTCAATACAGCAATATTATATGGCGTAATTTGGAATCTGTTTGGAATATTACAAGCAGTTATTTTAAGTCATTTTATTGTTAAAGATAAAGAAATAAAAATAGAAACAGATTTTAGGGAGAAAATATGGAATTTAAACTTCAGTTGCATATTTAGTGTAAAAATTGTAAACATTATACTTATGTGTAAAGAAGTATTAATATATTATTTAAAAAATAGAAAAGGTGGTGAGGCTGATGTCAGACCATCCAATAGAAGGTCTAATGACTACAGCAATGCAAAGTATTAAGGAAATGGTGGATGTAAATACTATTGTAGGGGATGCTGTTCAGGCACCAGATGGAACAGTAATAATTCCAATATCTAAAGTGAGCTTTGGATTTGCAGCTGGTGGAGGTGATTATGGACAACAAACTAATGGAACTAATTCAGAAAGCGTAAGTAAATTACCCTTTGCAGGAGGCAGTGGTGCTGGAGTTTCAATTAATCCTGTAGCATTTATGGTATGCGGTGAAAATCATGTTAAGTTGCTTCCTGTAGACATAAATACATCAGTAGACAAAGTATTAGATTTGATGCCAGGATTAATTGATAAAATTAATGGTGCTATTAATTCAAAGCTTTCAAATAAGAAGGATAATAACAATAAAAAGAAGAATAAAGATGACGATAAAGATAATGAGGATGATGGTGAATAGCAAAAGCTATAAAGGGGCTGTTGCAAAACAAAAAAATTATATATCTACGAGTTAATTGCTTAAATAGTGCTCCCGTACAGTATATATCTATGGATTTCTCCCGAAATTTATGCTGAAAAATTTGTCTCTTAAAAACAAGAATTTACACAACCATATAAAACAAGGCATCCTGTATTCTAGGTTATATTCACAGCTACGCACTGTAGCTGTGATGGCTACAAATTTCGTTCTACATCTATTATTTATCATCAGTCAGCATTACCATTGATATATACTGATACTGCGTACTATTTCTTGCAATAAAGCCATAGGTATACAGGAAATTTTGTTTTGCAATAACCCCTCAATTTTAAGTTGTTATTGACTCTAGCGATAATGAATAATAAAATACATGTGAAGTATTTATAAAAAGGGTGACATAAAATGGAAGAAATGAGATTGCAGAAATTTTTAGCCCACGCTGGTGTGGCATCAAGAAGAATGGCTGAAAATTTTATAAAGCAGGGAAGAGTTGCGGTAAATAACAATATAATTACTGATATGGGCATTATTGTGACTAACGCTGACAAGGTTACTGTGGACGGAAATCTAGTAAAGTCCGAAGAAGAAAAAATATATATTATGCTAAACAAACCTATAGGATATGTTTCAAGTGCAAAAGATCAATTTGGAAGGCAGACTGTTTTAGACCTTGTTAGTGATATAAATAGTCGTTTGTATCCTGTTGGAAGGCTTGATTATGATACTTCAGGACTTATATTATTAACAAATGACGGGGATTTTACATATAAATTAACACATCCAAAGCATGAGGTTAATAAGGTCTATGAGGCATTAATTATAGGTGCTCCACAAAAAAATGAAATAGAAATGTTTGAAAAGGGGCTTGAAATTGAAGGTTATATGACTTCTCCAGCAAAAATTGAAATAAGAAATGTCGCTGGAAATAAAGCATTGGTACATATAACAATCCATGAAGGTAAAAACAGACAGGTTAGAAAAATGTGTGAAGCTATAGGTCATAATGTACTTTCCTTAAAAAGGATTTCAATAGGATCTATAGCTCTTGGTGATTTGCCAGAAGGAAAATGGAGAAAGCTTACAGCAGTAGAGTTACATAGTTTATTCTAGTAAAAATCATATAAACCATTTGTAGCATATACAAGCATTAAAATAATAAATATAATATAAACTATGGAAAAAACAATTCCAACAATGGCAATAATTCCTTGTATTTTAAAGTATTTATTCAAGGATGTAAATACTTCGTTTAGATGATGAGGATTATTATAGTGCTTGTAGGTTTTTATGCTGTCAGAGCCTTTGTTAAGAGCTATTCCAGCAAAAATCATAGGTACACCAATTGCAGCAGTTATAATACCTATACATGATATTGCTCCTGCAATAATGGTGTATATACCCATGAACTTCATCCAGCCTGAGAGGCTATCAATCATTGAGTTCATCATAAAATTATTTTGTGGTATACCATTGTTATAATAATATTGTTGATTATCATTAATATTATTCTGCTGATAGTTTGAATTATATAAGTTCTGCTCATTTGCACTTCTTTCAGCATCATTGTAGTTCGATGGATTTTGCATAGGATTATTTTGGTCATTTTGCATTGGATTATTTGTGTCATTTTGATTGTCCATTTTTGCACTCCTTAAGAATTGATTTATTAAATATTATAAGTAGATTATAGCATTAGTAACCCTGTTATAAAAGAATATTTTAATCAGTTATTGTATTATTTGCTCAATTTTTCTATATATAAGTTTATCGGTGCGATAGAATTATCAATGGATTGGTTTTCATTTATTGACAACTATTAATAAATATTAATAACTATGCAATAAAATCTGTGAGAACATAAAAGCTGTTTTTTGTATACATTATGAATGGCTGAACTTAAATTAAATTAATGAATCTAGTAAATCCATATATTATTTAAATCATCCTTGACACCATATTAGTTCATAATATATAATAATTATTACTTGGTAATAATAACTAATAATAAAATATAAGTAAAGAAAAATAATTTTCTTAAAGAGGTGATTTGCATATGTCACAAATTGATAAAATTGAGAATTTAAAAAGCTTGAAGAGTTCTATCGCATTAGGCGGTGGACAGGACAAAATAGAAAAAAGACATAATGATGGAAAGCTCACTGCAAGAGAAAGAATAGATTTGTTATTTGATGAAAATAGTTTTGTAGAAGTAGATGCTTTTATTGAGTCAAGATGTTTTGACTTTGGTATGCAAAAGAAAAAGCTTGCAGGTGATGGTGTAGTTACAGGATATGGAACAGTAGACGGTAGAAAAGTATTTGTTGCTTCTCAGGACTTTACTGTTATTGGCGGTTCACTTGGTGAGATGCATGCTAAAAAAATAACAAAGGTAATGGATATGGCTTTAAAAATGGGAGCTCCATTTATTGCAATTAATGATTCTGGTGGAGCACGTATTGAAGAGGGGCTTGATGCACTTTCGGGATATGGTGATATATTCTATAGAAATACTCTTGCTTCTGGTGTAATTCCACAGATTTCTGTAATTATGGGACCTTGTGCAGGTGGTGCAGTTTATTCTCCAGCAATTACAGATTTTATATTCATGGTAGATAAAACAAGTCAAATGTTTATCACAGGACCTCAGGTAATTAAATCTGTTACAGGAGAAGAAGTTACTGCTGAAACTCTTGGTGGTGCAGATGTACACACAGCAGTTAGCGGCGTTGCACATTTCAAATGTGCTAGTGAACAGGAATGTATTGAGGACATAAAGCTTTTACTTAGCTTTATACCTGATAATAATGTTTCAGATACTACGTATTATGGTGTAACTGACGAAGCTGACAGATTAGTTGAGAGCTTAAATGAAATAATTCCTGAAGAATCAAATAAAGCATATGATATGTATGAGGTTATTAGCCATATTGTTGATGATGGCAATTTCTTTGAAATACAGAGCTATTTTGCTCAAAATATGATAATTGGTTTTGGTAGATTAAATGGTAAATCAGTTGGTATTGTTGCCAATCAACCAAAGGTTATGGCTGGTTCCTTAGATATGAATGCAGCAGATAAGGCTGCTCGTTTTGTGCGTTTCTGTGATGCTTTCAATATTCCGTTGGTATCTTTAACTGACGTTCCTGCATTCTTACCAGGGGTAGCACAAGAACATAATGGAATTATAAGACATGGTGCTAAATTGTTATATGCATTCTCTGAGGCTACTGTACCAAAGGTTAATGTGATTTTAAGAAAAGCCTATGGTGGAGCTTATATAGCTATGAACAGCAAAACTATAGGTGCTGATATGGTGTTAGCATGGCCTTCGGCAGAAATTGCAGTAATGGGACCAGATGGTGCGGCAAATATTATATTTAAAAAGGATATTGCTGCTTCTGAAAATCCTGCTGAAACTAGAAAAGAGAAAATAGCAGAATACAGAGATAAATTTTCAAATCCATATGTTGCTGCTGCAAGAGGATATGTTGATGATGTTATTGAGCCAGCAGAAACAAGAAAGAGAATAATATTAGCACTTGAAATGCTAAACACAAAGAGGGAAAACAGACCTTCTAAGAAACACGGAAATATCCCGCTCTAATATAAATTTAAATTGGAGGTAAAAGATGAGTAAATATATAATAAAAGTTAATGGAAATCCATATGAAGTTGAAGTTCAAGAAGTTGGAGGCACAGCTGCAAGGGCTACTGCACCAGCTGCAAAAATGCCAGCTAAATCCGTTGCTCCTCGTGTTGCAAAGGTAGCACAAACTGCTTCAGGTAGTACAGGAGAAGTAATTGCTCCAATGCCTGGAACTGTTCTAAAACTAAAGGTTGCTAATGGTGACACAGTAAAAAAAGGTCAGGTAATTTTAATATTAGAAGCAATGAAAATGGAAAATGAAATAGTTTCAACAGCAGACGGAAAAGTTACATTAAATGTTAGCGAGGGGCAAGCTGTAGTTGCTCGTGAGGTAATGGCAACTGTTGAATAACAAGCAATAGAAATTGGAAAATTAATATTGTATATATAATTTAAAGACCCTAAAACTATCTTCAATTATTCAGTGTTTTTTAAACCTTAGAGTCCATTTATCGTGTGATAATCGAGAGAATTTAAAGACTGGATAAATAATTTGAACTGTTCTAGTGCAGTATGAAATTTATTAAGAACAAATCAACTTTCGCACATAGAAATTCTATCGGTGAGGGAGATTTATCAATGGATTGTTGCTAAAATAATTCTATGAAGATAGAAGGTTAAAGCTACTAAAATAATTAGTAAAGGGGGATTGAGTCCATTCCAGTAGATTACAAAAGTTTATGTAAAATGCGGGGGTATGGATATTATTATGGCAGGAGTAAGAATTACTGAAACGGTGCTAAGAGATGCTCATCAGTCACTTATTGCAACAAGGATGAGAACAGAAGATATGCTTCCAATAGTTGAGAAGCTTGACAATATAGGTTATCACTCATTAGAAGCATGGGGCGGAGCTACATTTGATGCATCAATGAGATTTTTAAATGAAGACCCTTGGGAAAGACTCAGAAAAATCAAGAAAGTAGCAAAAAAAACTAAACTTCAAATGCTGCTTAGAGGGCAGAATCTTTTAGGCTACAAGCATTATGCAGATGACGTTGTAGAATATTTTGTGCAAAAAGCCATTGCAAATGGTATGGATATTATGAGAATATTCGATGCTTTGAATGATTCTAGAAATATAGAAACTGCAATGAAGGCTTGTAAAAAGGAAGGCGGACATGCACAGGGCTGTATTTGCTATACAATTAGTCCCGTTCACAGCTTGGAGCTTTTTGTTAAGGATGCAAAGAGACTTGAAAGCATGGGTGCAGATTCCATATGTATAAAGGATATGGCAGGGCTATTAGTGCCTTATCAGGCTTACGATTTAGTTAAAGCCTTAAAAGAAAATGTAAGCGTACCAATCCAGCTACATACTCACTATACAAGTGGTGTGGCTTCAATGACATATTTAAAGGCAATAGAGGCTGGTGTTGATGTAGTGGATTGTGCTATTTCACCTATGGCACTTGGAACTTCACAACCGCCAACAGAGCCGTTGGTAGCAACTCTTAAGGATACAGCTCATGATACAGGCTTGGATTTGGAAAAGCTTAGTGAGATTGCAGATTATTTCAGACCTTTAAAGGAAAAGTACATTGAGAGTGGACTGCTGGATGTCAAGGTAATGGGCGTTGATGTTAATACACTTATTTATCAAGTTCCTGGTGGAATGTTGTCTAACCTAGTTTCCCAGCTAAAGCAGTCAAATGCCTTAGATAAATACGAAGAGGTTTTAAAAGAAGTGCCTAGAGTTAGAGAGGACTTCGGTTTCCCTCCATTGGTAACTCCTTCAAGTCAGATAGTTGGAACACAAGCTGTTATGAATGTTTTAACTGGAGAAAGATACAAAATGGTTCCTAAGGAGTCAAAGGGTGTTGTTAAAGGTGAATATGGTAAGAGTCCAGCACCGATTAGTGAAGAAATCCTTAAGAAAATACTAGGTGACGAACAGCCAATAACATGTAGACCAGCAGACTTAATTGAGCCTGAGCTTGAGAACATTAAAGAGGCAATAAAGGACTACATTGAACAGGAGGAGGATATACTCTCCTATGCAATGCTTCCACAGGTTGCTGAAAAGTTCTTTAAGCAGAGAATAGAGGACAGGAAGAAAGCTGAGACTTCTGCTGAAAATGCACCAAAAGCAAATGGAGACATCAACCCAGAGGTTGTAGCTGCAATATCTGCTGCTGTTTGTGAAATGGGAAAAAGAGACGGCAAGGATTATTATGTAGGAAATATAACACAGCTGAGCAATCAAAACAGATGGGGCTTGTACGGTATGCTTGATAGATTTAGGACTAAAATATAATTTTAATAATGACATAAAATTTCGCAATTAAATATATTTATCCAGCATAATAAAATGCAGCTGAACATTTTATTGTGTTGGATACACATAATCCCTTAAAAGGCTTTCGGTTCAATGATGACTGAAAGTCTTTTAACTTTCACACCCCCTATGCAAATACACATAATTATGCTTATTGCTAAAAAACTCCAAAACTGCTACGTCAGAGCCAACTTTAATGTGTTTACCACATTTTAAGCAGAAAAAATTGACATGTTGCATTTTTTCATAAGACACAGTTGGCGTTATGTCTTTAAGCTTTTGCCAGCTTTTCCAGCCAACTTTACATAAGGATATCCTATTATCGTAATCTGAAAACACCCATCTCAAAAGCTTGTGAAAATGAAAAGGGTATCTGGTGTATTTTATATATTCAGCTGGAAGTCCTAAATTTATGGTATACAGCTCAAAGTTTTTCTCAACTACATCCTGTACTTTTCCAGTAATTTGAGTTACATACCAGCAAAAGCCCTGTTGATTTAGCCAGCTTTTAAGCTTTTCAAACATGTACCCTCTACAAATTTCAATTGTCTCATGCTGTGCCACATGTAGTGCTTCAAAGGCTTTAATTGCTATATTCAGAACATCCTCTAGATATAGCTTTTTTTTGAAATTTTCCATGTTGTATAGCTCTACAGGTATAATATCAAAATAGTATTCGTTTGTCTCAGGTCTGTAGAAACCTATACATGTTCCACCTACAAAACTGCCGCTTCCAGCATCATCTATTTGTATCATAGAAACCTCCAAGCCTAGTTACGGCAAAAAATGTGATTAACTAATTTTATTATTAGTATATTTTTTATTTATATGTAATGCTATATTAATAATCAAATAATAATAATTTTACTAAGTAAATTAAGACTCAAAGCCTCTAAACCCAAACTATCAATAACATCGGATATATATCAGATAGTAATTGGCTTACTAAAACATTATTTTGCAAGTGCTTGATTTTTATCTTGCAAAAAGGTAAAATGTACTTAACAAAATTTAAAAATAAGTTAAACTTTGAGATATTAGATTAGTAGAGGGGGTTTATACTCCCTCTAAATATTTATCTAAAGTCAATCAAGCTTAAAGCTTAGCTTTTATTCCGATAGCAATTGTTTTGACAATAAACCATTAATAAGTATGTACCAATAGACTTATTATGTGAAAAGTAAAGTTATATTACATTAAAATT
>JAEWST010000070.1 GCA_023398105.1 Bacillota bacterium
GACTTACGAAGGGAGCAAACTATATTTCTATAAAGGCAGTTGATGCAGCAGGGAACGAAAGTGAAGTAAAACTGCTAATAATAAAAATTGGAAATGGAATTCCAGGAACGCCATCAATTCGCAGTAAAACACATCCATATGCAAACACGGTTTTTGATGCTGTCAAAAACAGAAATCCTATATTTCTTATTACTCCAAACAATCCTGACCTACTAGACACAAAGGAATATATATATACTTTAAAAAAGGGCGAGCATATCATAGTAGACAGCCAGAGAACAGCACAGCCCCAAATACAATTCACAGAGCTTGAAGATAATATTATAGATGAATTTTATGAGCTGACTGTGTTGACAGTGGGAGGAAATAACAAGGTAAGTGAAAAGCCTGCTAAATACATATTCAGAATAGACTCAATACCACCTGATAGGCTTACTGTTACTTCAGAAACTCATACTGTTGAGGGAGAGTGGTATAAGGAAGCACTTGCAAGGTTTGAGTGGAACAAGCCAGTTGATTTTACAGGAGTAAGATCCTACTATTATAAACTTGACAGCAAAGTGATTGGAATAAATGACACAAAGGGCTGGGCAGTAAGTGAAGATACATATGCAGCAGTTGACCTCCTTTCGGTGCATCAAAGTGAAGCTAAGAACGGGGAATGCTATTTTGCAGTATGGGCGGAGGATTATTCAGGAAATATACAGTTTGACACTATGAAGGTGTTATTTGATATAGAAAAGCCATATCTATCAGAGGCAGATGGTGAAACACTTACGGCGGTACTTCCTGAAGATCTCAAAAACTGTATAAATTTATCATGGTCAGAGGCAAGGGACAATGTTGCAATTGACGATATTGCTCTTTGTATATCAGATACTCCAAAGAGCCTTGAAACAGCTTCTTGGATATATAAAGCTAAAACGGATACTTATCATCTTTTTACTGAGCTTGATAATGAAAAAACATATGTCATTAAGCTGAAAATAAGCGATATGGCAGGAAATACACGTACATATTTAAAAACTGCAAAAGCAGACGGAACCACTCCGGCAGCCATTACAATAGATTATTCAACTAATATTGCTGGTTATACTGTAGAAGGCTCATCAAGCATTGATGGCAGCGGAAGTACGGCAGTGCTTGTTGTTCCATCTTCACTTGGTGCAGCAATTGACAGAATTCCTTTTGACGAAAAGATAATAATTGAGGGCGGTGAATTTGTATCAGGAGAAAGCAATCAAACTTTTAGCCTCAATCTACACGGCTTCAATATGCAGGTAAAGGGTATTCTTCTTAATCAAGCAGGTCTTACCCTTAAGGAAGTAAGCGTAAGACCTGCTAATTCAAGCACAGACATAATATTAAAAAATGTAAGAATATCAGCTCCGCCCGCTTTTGCAATAATAAAGAGCGATGTTTCAGACACAGAAATACAGGAATACAAGCTTTCAGATTTTGAATTTAGTAGTATAGCAAAGTCTGGCTTTCAATCAAATCAGTGGGTCATTTATGATGGAAAGCTAAACGCAAAGAGCTTCAACTGTTTTACACAGGAGAAGGAAGCTAAAAACTATCTGCTGCCCATAAAGAATGTTGCTTTTTCTGCTGATGGAAAGCTAAAAAGTGGAATGATAGCTACAGATTTCATACTAGAGTATGGAAAAAACCGCTACATAATAGAAGAAGGTAACTGCTTGTTTAAAAACGGACAGCTACTAATAAATAAAGCAAGCATAGGAGAAAGCAATGTAAGTCTTTTATATTTCAAGGTGACCAAGGATGGGATACCTGTGGAGGAGGAGGGCTTCAAGTTTGAAATCAAAGAGGGAGCTGCTTCAAGCCAGTTGCAATTGGAGGGCTTGAAATTTAATAATGGGCATTTAGTGCTTACAAAGGGAATAGTAAATACCAATGTTGGAATAAAAATGCTGCTGGAGAATTTAGCAATAGAGGAAGGTATAATTGTATATTCTGAAAGCGGTATTAAGCTTATTCTATCAGATACCTTCAATCCACTTTTTGCAAGTAAGGAAATCAAGGTTTCTGAATTTAAAACTGACCTTGAAGGAAAAAGTCTGGAGGCAAAGCTTCAGCTAGGCGAGCTTAAAGGAATAGCTGGTGGATACTACACACTAAAAGCTGGCAGTATTTATCTTAAAGCCGACAAGAACGAAATAACAACAACTTTACAGGGTGAAATAGAGCTTGGAAAGGACAATGGAACAAATTTTGAGGAGGTAATATTACAAATTACCCAAGCTGAATTAGATGAGGATTGTAATATATTAAGTCTAAAAGCCACAACAAATGACATTCCCCAAATAGATGCGTTAAAAAATACCAAATTCTATAATGGTTTACTATACATGGCATATAATTCGCAAATTAGTGAGCTTCCTGAATTAGGTATTGAGGGAAATATAGATATACCAGGTATTGTGCAGATTATTACAAACGGAAAGGGTTTACCTATTAATAAGATTATATTCAATCAGGAGGGAGAGCTGGATTTATTTAAGGTAAGTGCAGTTAAATCTTCTGACGAAATAACAAAAGGATTTTTTACAAGCATAGCTGATGACGAAGGAAACACCTTCAAGGGTGTTGTTATATCAGCGACCTATGATTCAGAAGCAGACGACATAATATACGAAATGTCAGGAAATTTTGCACTTTCAGATAGTTTTCCAGGACAGTTCCCTGGTAATGAAATATATATAGAAAAAATGTATTTTGACTGCAATGGAAATATATACGGAATAAATGCACAAAGAACTCTTCCGCCAAAGCTTGATTTTATGGGGAAAGCTGTATTAGAAAACGGAACAGTAAGCTTGGAGGTTAATGAAAGTAAAACAGATTTTGATATTGTATTTAAAGGAAGATTGAGAATTGCTACAAATATAAAGGAGCTAAGTGAGCTATATATTGATGTAGAACGTCTTAGCTTTACAAGGAATGGAGTAATTAAGCAGGTAATAGCAGGAAGAAGAATAGACGGAATACAAACCTTTATAGATAATATAAGCTTAAAGGATGCACAAATAAGTGCATATACTGATAGCTTCCAAAAGAAGCTGATAGTATCGGTAAACGGAACAGTAGTATTTACGCTCGATGCAGGAGAAGTTTATGTTCCTGCGATGGAATTAAACGTAAATAAGCTGCTCATCAACCAGGACGGCAATATTGAGGATATGAGTATTGGTGCAAATCTTCCTGGTACACGCCCATTTATTGGAAGAAGTATTCTTAGGGATGTCGGGGTAGTTGTTACAAAGGATACAGATAGTACATTGGTGGCTGACTTGAAGGGACAAGTTATAGTTCCTCAATTTATAAATGAAAAGGATTTATTACTTGAAGTAAATAAATTTTCAGTAGAGCAAAACGGCTCAATAAGAGCAATGGATATAAGAGGAAGTATTCCTGGAGAGGAAAATTTTCTGGGAGGAACTAAACTTAAGGATTGCAGTGCGGGCTTGATTAAGGATAATAAGGACACACCTGTTCAAATTGACCTTGGAGGAACAATCATATTGCCTGAAATGGAAATACAAAGTCTTTCACATCTTGAATTGCAAATACAAAGCCTGCGTTTTGATATGCATGGCGACCTCAAAAGGGTGTCGGCTGCACTTCAATTTCAGGAGGAATTTGAACTAATAGATGGAGTAAAGCTTAGAAATGCCAGAATAGAGCTTTCGGGAGAAGAGGGTAAAACATATCAGATAGGCATAAGTGGTTCTATGCTTATGGCTTCATCAGCACCAGGAAATCTTGCAGGAGCTGAGCTGACAATAAATAAATTTATATTTGACGTTGATGGAAACCTTATTGCACTAGATGCTCAATTAGGGCTTGAAAATGTAGATTTAATAGGAACAGTAAAAATAAAAGATGGTCTTGTTAAGGTATTAAAGCCAGAAATAGGAAGAGTGGAGTTCACAATATCAGGTAATTTATTGTTGCCTGAAACGGCACCAGGAAACTTGAAAGCTGCTGAAATACCTATAAAAATCTTCAAAATAGACACAAGCGGAGATATAAAAGCCTTTGAGGCAAGCGTAATACTGAAGGGTGATAGAAAACTGTTTGGAGATATTGTTAGAGCAAAGGATTTGCAAATAAATGCAAGCTTCACTGATGAGAAGGAAATGGAATTTGGAATTAACGGTGAAGTTCTCTTTAATGGAGCTGCATCTGACAGCGGCGGTTTTAATATGGTATTAAGAGCATTTACAGTAACCCAGAGTGGGGCAATCAAGGCACTAGACCTGTCTGCAGAAAATGTCAATGCAAGTCTGTTCGGGCTTCTTGATTTGAGTAATGGCACAGTAAAGGTTATTAAAGATAATAACACAGGAGATAATCTGATTGATATTAAAGGAATAATAACTGCTGGCTCAAAGCTTCCAGAGGGGCTGCCTGGCACAAATATTTCACTACACAGCTTGGTTATTGACTTAGATGGAGGAATTAAAGAGTTTGAAAATACTATAGGTGAAATATCAATATATTCGGGAATGAAGCTTAAAAATGGTAAATTCTATGTTGAAAATGAAGCCTCAAACTGGATTGTCGGTATAAGTGGACAGATAATACTTGGAGCATCCTTTCCAAAGGATTTCAGAGAAAAGGTTATAAATATAGAACAATTCAAGCTAGATAAGCAGGGAAATATACATGCACTCAAAATGGGGCTTGAAGGAATAAACACAGACTTTTATGATGCTTTGTATGTCAAAAACAGTAGCTTTTCAGCTATTAAGGATAATAATTCGAGAGGAATTCTCTGGAGTATTACAGGAGATGTTTCACTTGGAAGTATGTTTTCTGAAAGTATTTGTAGCAAAGAAATAGAACTTAATAGATTCACAATATCAACAAAAGGCGAAATTAAGGAATTAAATGCCTCCATTAATGGAACAACAACTTTTGATATTTATTGTAATATCAAAGCTATTGCAAATAAAATCAATATATCAATGGATGGGCTTAGTGTTGAGGGCAGTGTTGAATTTCCGTCAAGCTTCCCCGTTGGGCTTGCAAATACTCAGATATTACTGAGAAAGCTTGAACTTGGTTGGAAGGGTTCAATTAAAGACATAGAAGCAGTTATAGGTCATATGGAAATAAAGCCTGCTGGCTTCAGGGTTGGAATTGACAATTTATCAATTGAAGAGGAAAAAGTGAGCATCGGGAAGTGTACACTTATATTACCGAGTAATATGAACAACAAGCAGCTTGGTATTCAAAATGCCACTATTGATAAAAATGGAAGATTCTCTGGTGAGTTTATAGTGTCTGATATGGAACATGATTTTGGCTTCGGCACATTAAATCTGACAGGAATATCACTTGATATTGACTCAAAACAGATAGCCTTCAAAAAAGCTACGCTTGTTTTTTCTAAAGATTTAGGCAATGTTAAGGTAGGTCTTAACGGTGTAAAAATAGAGCCTGATGGAATGCGTTTTACAGGTGGAGCTTTCAAAATTCCTAATATGAAGATTTCAGAGGCATTAGCAATTCAGAATGCATATCTTGATTTTAACTTTAGCAAGGATTTTTATCTTGAAGGAGGAGCAAACGTAGTACTTGCTAACATGGGAAGCTTTGCGGGCAAGGTTTCCTTTGTGAAAAGAAGCAGTACTTATCCAATAGGATTAAAGTATGCTGAATTTACCTTTTCCGTACCACGACCTGGAATACCAATTGCAAATACAGGCTTGTTTATTAATACTATAACTGGCGGTATGGCATTTGGTGCTCCTAACGATGTGCCTTCACAGCTTAGGTGGATGTTTCAAAGTGGTATGAGAATAAAGATGGGAGTTGGCTTTCAGGATAGGACTGGAGGAAATGTTGTAAAGGGAAATGCAACCATGTGGCTGGATATAAAAAATGCATCAATGGCTATGAAGGGAAATGTTAGAGTTCTAAGTGGTCTTGCAAGTGGAGAAGCTCTTAGTGCGATATCTAAAAAAGGAATGTCTGGAATTGTTAATCTTGAAATGTCCTATGCAAGAGGACAGGTGGAGTTTTACTTTTTCAATTATAACGGTTCTCCAAAAGTAAGCGGAAGCGGAAGACTTTCCATTGGTATCAGGAAAGGAACAATACTAAGTAAAACCTTTAAAGTAAAGATATTTAGAAAAAAAATTAAGAAGACAATAAATATTCCATCCAGTGACTATTGGGTATCTGGAATTGGTGCTGATTTTGGAATGTTTACAAATGGACGGAACGGAGTTTCTGCATATATTAGTGTTCCAGTATGGGGGAGAGTAGGAATCTATGTATCAAAGTCTAGCTTTGATATAGGAAATATCAGTTCATATAATATATACAGACCAAATGGCATTGCTTTTAAGCGAAGTGACTATTTGCTTGATGGCTTCTATGCAAAAAACATGTCAACAGAAGATGATGATGAAGATGATGATATGCAGGGGGTATCTGATTTACGGTTTAATGTAACTGGAAACAATAGTACACCTGTTGAAAGAATTGTAGTAACAGCTGTGGGACTAGAGCCAAGTCAGGAAATTAGACTGGTTTCACCGTCTAGAAAAAGATATGGCATTGGAAGCCCAAATGTGGAGGCATCCATAGAAGATGATATACTGCTTCTTGCATTATTAAAGCCTGAGTTTGGAGAATGGAAAATTGAGGTGTTAGGAGGAACTGGTAGCAGTGTGCCAAGCTTTGAGGTATTCGGCGTAAATGCTGCTCCTGAAATCAGTGTTGAAAATCCTAAAATACAGGGCGAAACAGTTGATATAAAGGGTAGTGCAATTAATTCTGCAAAGGGAGATATAGTTGAAATATATTTCTCTGAAAATTCTGATTCATATACAGGTGCTCCAGTAGCAGAAGCAAAAATTGATGAAAACGGAAAGTATAGTACTACTGTGGATCTTACAAAAATAGCAAATGGAAGATATTATGTATTTGCAGTATTAAATCCAGCATCAGGCTTGCCTGCAGTGCATAGCTTAGCTAAGGAGACATTAACAGTCAACCTTGTAGCTCAGAAGCTAAAGCCTGTAAAAGCCTTTATTGCAGCAGAAAACAAAGAAGGAAATATTGAAATAAAGTTTGAGGATGTAAATGGAGATAGAGCTAGAGGTTTTAACCTTTATGTAGAAAATGAAGCAAGCAAGGAAATTGAAAAATTGAATCTGGGTTATGTTACTGATACATATATTTCTGGATATGAAAAGGGAAGCACGTTGAAGATAAGCGTAGTTCCTTATGACAATGATAATATGGAAGGTGACAGATCGAAAGTAATTGTATTAGCTATAGGCAGCCAAAAGCAAAGCGAAAATGTTTTTGAACAAACATCAGAGGAGCTAAAAGTAAATGTAGTAAGAGGAATGTCAGCTGACGGTAGTATAAAGCTCAAAAACAGTCTGCCGAAAAAAACCGATACTGCTTTTGATTATGCAGATATTAAGCTGCTTGATTCTCCAGAAGGAATTAATGTTTCCTTTGAAAACACCATAAACATTGCACAAGCTGAGTCTGATATTGATTTCAATGTAGAGGGCTATGAAGTAGGTGACTATATTGTAAATGCAATAGTTGAAAACAGAGGTAATAGAGAAATATGCAAAAAGATTAAAATAATTATAAAAGTAACTAGACCTGATATTAATGTAGAGGACACTGAACTTGAAATAGAAGGTAATGAAGCTACGGAAGTAGAGGTTGAAGGAAGCAACTTTGATGAGAATGTCAAGGTATACTTAAATAACACACTTCTTGAAGCTTTAGAGTCAGATGATACTATAATGAAGGTATCTATACCAGAGAAATTGAGCTATGGGGAGCATAAATTGAGGGTTGTTGGAGGAAATGGTGATGAACATCTTGTAACTCTTGAGGTACTTGAACCTCTATTAATAATAACTCCTTCAAGAATAAAAGCATATTCTAATTTTGGAGCAACTGAGCTTTTCAGCTTTAAGGGGCAAAGTATAAATGGGTTTAAAGGAAATGCAAAGCTTACAGTTGATATTCCCGAAGGCTGGACTGCTAATTTTGACAAGGATACAATTAGCAGTGATGAAACATGTAAGCTGAGCATAAAGATTCCAAAAGATATATCAAGTGGGGAATATACTGTGAATGTAAGTTCTGATAATGGTCAGAAAATACCATTAAGTATATACGTATACTCAAATAGTAAGCCTGAGCCTTATATTTCGGGAATTTCAGATAATAAGGGTATTTCTGGAGATAAAATAGTAATATATGGTGGAAACTTTATGAATTCCTGCAAAGCACTTATTGGAGGAAGGGCTGTACCAGCTGTTATTCGTTCAGAAAATGAAATAGAGCTTGAAATAAAGGAAAATACAATATCTGGTGATATAGTGATTACTGTTAATGGGCGAGGATATACTATTGGAAAATTTAATATGATGTCTGAAGTGTTCTTGAATGTTAGAGATGATAAGACAAGCATTACAGGTTCTCGAATAGAATTGTGGAGTATGGAATATGATGCAGGCAGCATATACTACCGCATTAATTATGGCTCGTACAAGCAATACACTGAAGGCTTCATACTAAGCCCTGGCAATAATAGAATAGAAGCATACAGTGTAGACTCAAAGGGTATCAAAAATGCCAGCAAGATTTGGAGTGTAAAATCTAAAATAAAATATAATAGTAGTAAAAATGTTTTTAAAGATATTAATGGACATTGGGCAGAGCAAAGCATACAAAGGTTATATGAAGAAGGCTTGCTTGCAGGATATCCAGATAAAACTATCAGACCTGAGAAGGAAATGTCAAGAGCTGAGCTACTAATGATGATTATAAAGATACTAAATCTTGAGCCATCAAAATATGAAGCTGTTGATTTAAAAAATGTAACATTTATTCCAAAGTGGTTAAACAAAGGCTATATTAAAACAGCTATTGATAAAGGGATATTAAAAGTCAATAAGAATAGCATACTTCGGTTAGACGAAAAAGTTACAAGGGCTGAGGCAAATGAAATGCTGCTCAAAGCATTTAAAGTATTAGAGAGCGATATTATTCTAAGTAATGAAGAGAAAAATGCAATTGAAAAATGGGCAAAAGCTAATGGTTACAAGCCTCAAGCATATTTAAATAGTAAATATCTGAAAAGATCTGAGATATTTATGATGCTATGTAAATGTTTAGAAAATTACAAAGTGGAGGATGAAAGTGAAGTTTTAGTATTGGATTATTTAGCCGAAAAAGATATGTAACGAGGCAAGAAAATGTTCTCAACTTGTATAACGAGGCAAAAAAATGTTCTCAACTTCTATAAGTGGCGGGTAATGCTTTGGTTTTCATACGGTGAGAATATCTCCCACAACGCTTAACCGCCGCTGATGTAATAGCTCGAAAAATGCGAAGTTTACATTTCGCACATTCATCGTTCTCTTCGCATTTTGAACACAAGGCGCATTTTCGAGCTTGTATAAATTTTTGTAAATCGAAAAATTTCATTTTGAAGCTAGGCGTTATAAACGCTCGAAAAAAGCTCCTTTTTGGTTATACTTCATCTTAACCAAAAAGGAGCTTTTTACTGAGCCTATACACAAAACTATTTAAGAAGTTTTATTAGTGTACTAGCCAAAAAATTACCATTTATAATCCTTTTTATCATTTTTTGAATTTTGACAATTCTTATTGTAATCATATTCGTTACAATCCCATTTGTCAAAATTCCAGTTCTTTAAATGCATATCCTTGAAGTTACAATTATCCTTTTTCCAATTATCTAAATCCCATAAATCGTTGAAATCACACTTGTCGAAATCACGGAAATCACAGAAATAATATGGAAGGTGATAACCCCAAAAGCCCCAGAAATTACCACAGCTATAGTGATTATTTTGTTTGTTCTTTACCTCAACTGTAGTTTGTCCAATTAGCAAGTAACCATCAACATAGCAACGGAGCTCAACTAATGTTTTAGGTTCATTCCAATTGAAATCAGAACGCTTAAAGTTAAATTGCCCATATTTTGCTTGATTATAGTATCCGTAGTTGTTTGTAAGTGCATTTACTCCATTAAGTGTGGCAGTATTAATATCAAAGTTTCTCATATATATTGTATTAGGAAGACATACTCGAGCAGTAACAATACCATTACCATTATTGTTGTTAATAACTTTAGGTGTTACATCAATTGCAACTGGTATATAGACTACAAATTCCTTCTGAAGCGTTGTGGTAATACCAGCAGCATTTTTTACGGTTACAGTTACTTTATATGTTCCAGGCTTAGCTAATATGAAGTAGCTGTTATTAGCAACAACTATTTCTTTTTTACAGTGTGGTACTTGTACTGTCATTTTTTGGCGTACAATTTTTGAAGCAGTACCATCTACATTGTATTTTAACTTAATTATAGAACAAAGCTTGTACAAAGAATTTAAATCCATTGATATATCAGGTTTAGAAGTGCCGATCTTTATTTCAATAGACTTAGCAGCTTCCTCATTTCCAGCAGTATCTACAGAGTAGAAGCTGATTTTGTGAACACCTTCGCCCTTTACAGTAAAGGAAGTACCTTCTGTGAAGTCAGAGCCATCAATAGAGTAGAGAGTATTAGCAACACCGCTTTGCTCAT
>JAEWST010000071.1 GCA_023398105.1 Bacillota bacterium
AAAAGCTGGGCGAAGTGCAGTTTGAAAACAAGCCTTCCGCTTTTAGTGAATTTTACAAAAATGTGCGAAAGTATGTTAAAAAGGGTCAAACAGTAGTCTTTGGACTTGAAGACTGTGGCTCATCAGGCAGACCACTTGCAGTGTTTCTCTCAACAAAAAAATGTGTTGTAAAAAGGGTTAATTCAAATCTAGCCTCGGCAGAAAGAAAGAGCCAGCCCAGCACTGATAAAACCGACTTTATAGATGCTGAGTGTGTTGCAAGGGTTCTTCTGACAAAGTATGATACAATGCCTGAATTTGAACAAAATGATATTTATTGGACACTTGGCACACTTGTACGCAAAAGGGCAAGCGTAGTTAATGACAATATCGTAGTAAAAAACCAGCTTCATGCCTACATTATAGCTCATTATCCTTCCTACAAGCTCTTTTTTAATGTGTTTAGCTGTCCCACAGCTCTTGAATTTTGGGAACAATACCCTTCACCTTCAAAGCTTAATGGAGTTACAGCGGAAGAACTTGGCGAAATGCTTTGCAAAAAAAGTAGTGGTTTTTTTGATACTGTAAAGGCAAATCAAATACTAGAGCTTGTTAAAATGGACGGTGATACAACCACAGGCTTTCAAGGCAGCAGGGACTTTATGGTTTCCAACTGCGTAAAGGAGATAAAGCAAAATAACGCTGAGCTTCTTACCATAGAAAAGGAGATAAAAAAGCTAATGAAATTACTTCCTTACAAGCTTGAAAGCTTAAAAGGTGTTGACTTCATCACAGCAGCAGCAATGGTTGCCAAAATTGGAGACATAAACCGCTTTGCAAGTGCCGATAAACTGGCTAAATATGCAGGAATCTGTCCCATAAGCCGTTCATCAGGCGATACCCAAAAAGACATTAAAAACAGGTTCGGAAATCATAGACTACATTATATTATTCAAGGAATAGCGGCAAGAAATATCAATGCAGGACGTAACAAAGACAAGCCTGTAAACGGTATATTTTACGAATATTACAACAGAAAGCTGTCACAGGGCAAAACAACAAATCAAGCAATAAAGGCAGTTATGAGAAGGATTGTAAATATAGTCTACGGAATGATGAAAAGCGGCAAGGAATATGTCCATCCAGCTTCGCCTAGTGAAATAGAGGATAATATTAATATAAACATAATGTAACTTAATACTAAATTTAGAATTTTACTTAAAAGTACGCAGTTTTGAAACGTAAATTTGATATAAAAATGCACTTGTTGTAAGGTTTCTGTGGATTTTTCTTTGTACAACTGTCAAAGACATAAATTTGAATCCAATTCTATCCAACCAAACAAAGAAATGATATAATCAAGCTAAATTATATTAAAAAATAACTAAGCTTCAGTACCTTGAAAACAAAAAGACCAAATAGCCATCTGAAATATGATGGCTAATACATTTGAGTAATATATTACCTCGTTAAGAGTATTACGACAGCAAAACATCTCGTTTTCTGACAGAAGATACCTATACAGGCGATAGGAATGACCCGTTAAGCCTAAACCTTTATACATATTGTGCAAATAACCCAATTACATATTTTGACCCAACGGGACACTGGATGCAAAATGATGAAAACCTTAATGATGAGGCAAAAGCAGAAATAATTGCATTGGGTAACGCATGGAATTTAGCCAAGACAAAAGAAGAAAAGGATGCAATACACGCACAGGCTGATGCAGTAAGAAAAGAAAATGGTGCATATGATACAGATAAGGACACTCTTGTTGAAATAAAGAATGTAGATGCATTTGATAAAGCCATGGTGGATGCAATGGCTGATGGAAAAATTACAAAGGATGAGGATGCAAACGCACAAAAGCTAATTGGTGCAACAGTAACAACTAATAGAACTACTTCTACTCAGACTGATTTTAAAATAACAACTTACGATTGTACTACTACAATAGGAAAATCTGATATTAAAGTAGAAGCTAAGACTGCTCAATCAACAAAGAATACGAATATAGTCAGTACAGGTGTGAATATTGATATTACTAATCATTATTCTGCGTATATTTTTTATTTGCCAGTATGGGAGAATGAAATGGAAGAAGATAGAAAAAGACTTGTAGATTATTATGGCAAAAATTTTAATGATGAAGATATTGGTACTGCATCGGTAAATAGTGCCAATGAATTTACAAAATATTGGAATTCTATGGATGACAACAAAATTTCTGCTGTAATAATTGATACACATGCTAATTATGAAGGATTATATAACGATAATGGTGATACACTTATTAGCTCCAGTGACATTTCTAGCCTTGAAAATAAAAAAATAGATAAGTTAATACTTTATGGTTGTAATGCAGGGCATCTTGATCATGAGAAAGATAATCCTGCGGCTCAATTTGCACAAAAAGTATCTGGTTCTCCAGTTATAGCTAGTGATGGTACTGTTAAAAATGGGCCACAAAGAATAATAGGGCTTTTCGGTGCTTATGCATATAAGTCAGTTAACAATACAGCTTTTAAAAGGCAAATAACAAATGGTAGCAAAAGAGATAATAAGGGTTGGATAAAATATCAGTATACAGGTGGTAAAATAACAACATCAGCTAGCCTAGGCAAAAATCTTACATTAACACAAATGCTATTAAAATGAAGGAGTAAAATATTATGTTTCACAAAAAGAAATATTTCGCTATTGCTATATGTATTCTAGTTTTATTAATTGGTATAGTTATATCTGTCTATTTCGTTCAGCACAGTAGACAACAATATGTAATTGAAAGCAACCTCAAAATCAAACTTCCATCAACATCTAAAATTGTAAATTATACACATTATAATGATGGAGGATATTTTGATGCTAAAATATCAGTTGAAAATCAAAGTGTCAATGATTTAAAAGAACAGCTTAATGTTTTTTTTCACGGTAAGACAGCTTCAGCACAAGAACTAGATAATATGCTAAGTTTTGAAAACACATGTTCATGGTGGGATTTAAAAAAGGAGAATATTGAAGTAGGTTATCATACGTTTGTAGGTAGTGAAAAAAAGTTGTTTATATCTTCTCCTAAAACGCATGAAGTTTGGGCATTTATTAGCAAGGACAAGGAAGATAAATATTATCTGTACATTTCATATTAAAGCTTGATTTTGAATTCTAACGGGAGGGGAAGTTAATTAAAGCCCCTCTTTTTAAAAAAATTTTTAAAACATTTACTAAACTTGGAATTTCAGTAATTTGTTATATAAGTAATCACTACCCCACCCACCGCAAACCAAGCTCCAACCCTGAGATTCGGTTTGGGAATGTTAGGGTTGGAGGGGTTATTGCGGTGGGTGGTTTAGTTCTTACCGCTATTTTGGAATTGTTCAATTAAATTTATCCAATCTGAGGTAGAATCTCATATATAGATTTTGTTGGGAACAAACCTTAAGGTTTTGTACTTACAAATAATTTGTGCTGAACTCCCATATTGATTTTTTGGAAAAAAGGTGGTCGGCAAACCTGACAATGCACTGTATTTATAATTTTACATGAAAACGTAGAACTAAAGACCCGCATAAGTCGAAGCTGTGTGACCTTCTTTTATTGCTATATTCAACCCTCACAAATTCAAATTTCTAAATGTACCCTAAAACCCGATTTGCTAATAATTCAATTCAAGAACCGTCCCCTAATTTATATGCCAATTTTGCCCCCCATAAACTGCTAATTAGCAAATAAACAAAACGTATATTACTTGCTATAAATTTCCATGCTAATTGTCGGACTATTCTCATCTTTAATACTAAGTCTAAAAAGCATATCATCTTTTGAATATTCAATTTGGTAATAAACTATCTCTTCATCTTCTTCTGGACTCCATTTTTTTAGAGTTGCATTAGGAAATACTCTTTTAATATCTTTATATGTCATTCCAATGTGTACTCCGAAAATATTGATAGATTTTCCACACTCTATAAAATCAACATAATCATCAGTAGTATCATCTACTGTGTCATTCATAACATAGTAGATAGATATATCAAATTTATCATACTCATAAGCTGTAAAACTCTCTTCTGCACCTTTTTCTAATATTTTATAATCTTTACCCAAAAAATCTTCTATTTCATTTCTTTTTAATTTAATAAGTCTAATTATATCTTTTTCATCTAATGAACCTTCTGATAAGTTATCTGCAGACTTACTTTCGTTTGTCTCTTTGCTAACTTTAGAACCATCCTCAATATTAGAATTTTCTGATAACTCAGATATAGTACTTAAAGAAAAATCACTGTTTGTTTCTGCAGTTACTGCATTTGGAAAAGAGCTTCCAGATGGTTTTGTATTACTTTCAAATGAATTACTGTTTTCTGAAGTTTTTATATCTTCGCTATATGTAGAAATATTCCCCTTATCATTAAAATTATTAGAGCACGCTGAAAAAAACACAATAATAATTATGCAATACAAAATAACTACTTTTTTCTTAAACATTTTAATCCCCCCTATTTCTTCCATGTATAGGTTTTACCAAACAATTTAAATCTATCTTTCTTCGGGATCCCTTCTGTTTCTATTGCTTGTATATGCCATGGTTCTGGTGTACCTTTACTTCCTTTTACTCCTTTACCCAAATAACCATTTCCAGGAGTCATAGGCTTGAATAAACCATATTCTAGCAACCCTTTTTGATCTACAGTTTTATCATTTGCATATAAGCTTCTTAATTCGGGCATATCTTCCTTTTTTTTGTCGATATCTATAGCGAAACCAAGTTCATGCCATCCTGTTCCTGGTACAGCAGCAGTACCATTTCCGCCTTTCCAGCTTCCATTTTTATCCTGGTAACCTCCAGAAGCTTTATATGCCTTTACTTGATCCTCGTAGCTACGTTTACCTCCGTTTGAAGTAATTGAAATAATAATCCCATAATCTTTAGCATATTTTGCTAATCTTCCAGCAAAAACTGGGTCAATTAAAGTTTGTGCGGTATTTGCAAAATATAAGTATTTTGAAGGATCCTCAACCCCTTTATAAGCAAAAGGATCTAATTTCGACTCAACTTTACTCCAATCGGTTATTGAAGGTGTAGTATTTTGGGGATTGATACTTTGGCTGTCTTTATGAATATTTGTATCTGTATTTTTGCTTGTTGTCGGCGTTGCTGGATTTCCAGACGAATTTTTTAAGCTGTCCTTATAACTATTTGCTATAGCATCTGCTGCCGAGCCACTTGCATTTATTCCTAAATTAGCCGCCAATTGGCTATTGCTAGTATTTACAGTAACTGACTTTGTACTTCCATCCCAGCTTGCGGTTGAACCTCCTAACCTTGAAGAAGTATCCGCAACTGCTACTTGAATTTTTCCATCTTTAGAAACCGTAAAAGTTGAACCATCACTAGCTACACCTACTCCATTTGTAATTGTACTTAATTTATATTCAACAGCATTACCTCCAATAGTTACAGTTGCTGTCTTTGTGCTAGAATCCCATGCTGTAGTACCCCCCAAACCATATGCTATATCTGTTAAATTCCCATAAGACCTGCCACCATTGATAGTTGCATTACCTACATTCTGACCATTTACTGTTATCGAAACATGTCCCGTTGGGTCTATGTAAGCTATAGGATTGTTGTGGCAATACGTGTACAAATTTAAACTCAGAGGGTCATTTATCTCACCTGTATAGGTATCTTCTGTCAGAAAACGGGATATTTTGCTGTCGTAATACCCTTAACGAGGTAATATATTACTCAAATGTATTAGCCATCATATTTCAGATGGCTATTTGGTCTTTTTGTTTTCAAGGTACTGAAGCTTAGTTATTTCTTAATATAATTTAGCTTGATTATATCATTTCTTTGTTTGGTTGGATAGATTTGGATTCACAGATTAACCAGTTTTTGTTTGAGTTGTTTGAGTCGGCAAATCTGGATGAACATACTCCTTGCCGCTTTTCATCATTCCGTAGACTATATTTACAATCCTTCTCATAACTGCCTTTATTGCTTGATTTGTTGTTTTGCCCTGTGACAGCTTCCTATTGTAATATTCGTAAAATATACCGTTAACAGGCTTGTCCTTGTTACGTCCTGCATTGATATTTCTTGCCGCTATTCCTTGAATAATATAATGCAGTCTACGATTTCCGAACCTGTTTTTAATGTCTTTTTGGGTATCGCCTGATGAACGGCTTATGGGACAAATTCCCGCATATTTAGCCAGTTTATCGGAACTTGCAAAGCGGTTTATGTCTCCAATTTCTGCAACCATTGCTGCTGCTGTGATGAAGTTAACCCCTTTTAAGCTTTCAAGCTTGTAAGGCAACATTTTCATTAGCTTTTTTATCTCGTTTTCTATGGTAAGAAGTTCGGCGTTGTTTTGCTTTATCTCCTTTACGCAATTGGAAACCATAAAATCCCTGCTGTCTTGAAAGCCTGTGGTTGTATCTCCATCCATTTTAACAAGTTCGAGTATTTGCGTTGCTTTTACAGTATCAAAAAAACCACTACTTTTTTTGCAAAGCATTTCGCCAAGTTCTTCCGCTGTAACTCCAGCAAGCTTTGAAGGTGAAGGGTATTGTTCCCAAAATTCAAGAGCTGTGGGACAGCTAAACACATTAAAAAAGAGCTTGTATGAAGGATAATGGGCTATAATGTAGGCATGAAGCTGGTTTTTTACTACGATATTGTCATTAACTACGCTTGCCCTTTTGCGTACAAGTGTGCCAAGTGTCCAGTAAATATCATTTTGTTCAAATTCAGGCATTGTATCATACTTTGTCAGAAGAACCCTTGCAACACACTCAGCATCTATAAAGTCGGTTTTATCAGTGCTTGGCTGGCTTTTTCTTTCTGCCGAAGCTAAATTTGAATTAACCCTTTTTACAACACATTTTTTTGTTGAGAGAAACACTGCCAATGGTCTACCTGATGAGCCACAGTCTTCAAGTCCAAAGACTACTGTTTGACCCTTTTTAACATACTTTCGCACATTTTTGTAAAATTCACTAAAAGCGGAAGGCTTGTTTTCAAACTGCACTTCGCCCAGCTTTT
>JAEWST010000086.1 GCA_023398105.1 Bacillota bacterium
TATAATTGACATGTTCAAGAACCTCCAAATGGTTGGTGTGATTGGGTTTGGTCACTTATATTATACCATATTTAGAGGTATTCTTGAACCTTTTTATTGCCCAAAACTACTGATTTTTCAAGGGACATAGCACATTTTCCATGTGCGAAAGTTGAATTAATAATTAGAAAAGGTTGTGAGAGGCAGTGAAGAATTCAGTTGGATTTGTATATTTTAAGAGAAATAAGTATAATTTGTTTTCTGCAGAACCTGAAATGAACTGTGTTATTTTAAGAAGCTATTTTGAAAAGATAGGAGTAGAAACAAGTCAATACTGTAATGAAACTCTTCCCAATATACTAGATATTGTTGATGATATAATATCAGAGTACAATGATGTGGTTTGCTTATATGTTGATGATAGTAATGAAGAGTTTACATTGGCTATAGCAAAAGCTTTATGGGAAAATGATGAAGAAACAGATATAATTTTGTTATATGAAAAAGAAGGTAGCAGAGAAGAAGTTGATTATGGAGAGATTACTTACATTAATATAGCGAAGGAAAAACTGGAAGAGCAGCTAGAGATTCCTGCAGACAAGAAATTTGAATTACAGGAACTCGAACTAATTGCCTATAAGAATAATTACCTTTATCCTAGGGCATGCGGTGATTATGGTTTAGTACTTAATAAAAAATTTCCAGTTTGTAACAATACGTTAATGGTCAAGCCAGAAATTCTCATAAATGAGATAACATACATAGCGAGAATCATAAATGACAATGAAAATATTAAATTAATTTCAGATGATATACATGCATATCCAGAATTACAGGCGTTTTTAGAGTTGTTGAGTAAAGCTTCAATAAAGCAAAAGATTACAATTGCAATACCTAATTTTCAGGTGACTGAAGAACTTGTAAATCAACTTGCCAGTTTCAATATAGCTGTTTTATCTAATAAAACGGATGAAAAACACTTCAACAAATTAGGTGTAGACGAAGGAGATGTTGCACTTATAAACGGAATGCAGACATATTTTACAGGATATTATCATGAAAATAACTTAGATGGATATACAAAGCACATACAACTAGATAAAAGTGATATTAATCCAGAAATATTAAAAATGCTGTCTGCTTATAATTCTGCAAATAGTGCAATTTATTGTAATTTAACAAATACAGATAGCTGTTATAACCAAACAAAGCAAATAGCAGAAGAAGCTGGGTATTTGTTTACAAATTTGCTTGAATTTAAAGAGCTAGACGATAAGATGAACTTAGATTTATGTATTAATGGTAGGGAGAGAGGGTATAGGATAAATATCAGTCCTTATTCTGAATATGAAATATCCCAGTCTGATTTTACATATTTAAATGTTAATACTAAAAAGGATTTAGAAAATTTTCTTGAGGATGTTAAGAATTTTAATCTAACTGGAGTAGTACAGAGTGATAAAATGTGGCGATTCAATCTGATTGACCAGTGCAGATGGAGTACTAATACTACATGTAAACTAAATAAACTGCCTAGATTTAAAGTTTGCGATGAAGAAATTTATCCTTGTATAAACTGCAATAAGTCAGTAGGAAATATTTCTAATATACAGTTTGAGATGATGAAGAACTTAAGTGTTGAAATAGATCGTGAGCATATAAAGCGTAAATGTGATGAATGCCCAGTTAACACATATTGTTCAAAGTGTGTATGTTTACCTGACTTCTTATCGAGTGAAGAATATTGCGAATTAATGAAATCTGATTTGGCAATTTCCAGATTTATATTAAAAATGAATCAGATAAAATATCTTTTAACTTTAACAAACCTTAGTGCATTGCAAGGTATAAGTATTGATGATGTTGTAATTATGACAAAAAATAATTGCTTAGAAATTGAGGTCACAAAGCATGGAACGCATAAGTATATCAACGAGGATGTTTTATTTATTAAAATCCCAAAGAAATCTGCTTATATGGCATTCAATCCTTTAACTAGAAAGACGTTTACACTTAACGGAAATATGTTTGCTGTATGTGAATTACTAAATAAAGGCCTAGGTAAAGATGAAATGGTGGAGTTGCTACAGGGACATTATAATTTGACTAAAGAAGCTTCAAATCAGGTATTGTATACAGCTTTCAACTTTTTGCAGGATAAAGGCTGCTTACAAAGAAAGGCAGAAATAGATGTTTTATAAAGGGATTTTTAAAGAGATTATTGAAGACAAAAATATTAATGTAAATGAAGTGAAATTTTATGAAGGACACTATGCAGATCTATATCAAAATACAGTAAAGACTTCTAGTTATGACATTGAAGTTTATCAAAAGCAAGCAGCTTGGGTTGGCAGGAATATTTTGGAGTTGGCGTGCGGGTCAGGGAGGGTAGGAATTTCTCTTGCTAAAGCTGGATATAATGTCACAGGAATAGATATCTCCGAGGATATGCTGAACATTTATAAAGAGAGGTTATCTAAAGAAGCAGGGCGTGTTAAGAATAGAGTTCGCATTATGCAGGGAGATATAACGAATTTTTCAGTAGGAGAAAAGTTTGACTTGATTATATTACCGGCTATTACTATATGCTTGTTTAATGATGAGCAGATACAAAAAATATTAAAATGTGTTTCTGAACACTTAACCGAAAACGGAAGATTTGCTTTTGATTGGGTTAAGTATGAAGCTGATAGATTTTTCAGGAATTGCACTTTGCCATTTACAATAAGATGGTCTAATGAGGATACGTATAATATAGTGTTAATACAAGAGTTTCTTATACCTGAATGTCAGGAAATTCTTGTAAACATGTATGGCGAAATTATCAGAGGAAATGAGACTATAAGAAATATTGGTTATACAAAGAAGAGAATAATAACACAGGAAATTCTAAAAAACAATATAGATAACAGTCCACTAAAGCTACAGAATATTATTGAAATCCAAAATTCTGATTATGAGCAGGGGTTTATTTTCTATATTCTTGGCAAGTAGATAAGGATTGAGAAACATTAGGGAGGTGCCAAGTCCATGTGGCTTACAGTAATGTGTTTTTAGTAATTAAGCATGGACGTTATAATGACAGAAGAAAACAACAAAGATGCTATTATATATCCTTTGAGGGATTTTAATTACAATTACAGCGGACCCATGTTTATAAGAGGAGAAGGCATTTTTCTTTTTGATGATAAGGGTAAAAAGTACATAGATACCATTAGTGGGTTGTGGAATGTACCATTTGGATATTCTAATGATACTATTAATAAATCAGTTATAACTCAATTAAATGATTTACATTTTATTAATTTATACTCAAATAGTTCACCTATTGTAAAGCTTTATGCAAATAAGCTAATTGATGTACTAAATGGTGATTTTTCAAGATTAATTTATACATGTAGCGGCTCAGAGTCTATAGAATGTGCAATTAAGCTAGCAAGAAAATACTTCAAACTCAGAAATAAACCTAATAAAAATAAAATAGCAGTTTTGGATATGTCTTATCATGGGACTACGTATGCAGCTATGTCTGCAAGCGGTATGGATACAGAGGAGTCACAGAAATATGCACCAATTGTTGGAGGATTTATAAGGATAAAAACTCCATTTTGTAGCTGCTGTGAATCTGAGAATATGACTGCTTCATGTAAAAGAGAACCTTTAGAAAGTTTGCACAATTTGTTTGAAGAAAGCAGCGATATTGCGGCAGTTATTATAGAGCCTGTTATTGGGTCGGGAGGTATAATTCCCATTCCAGATTGGTATTTATCAGAACTCAAAAGTGTTACTGATAAAAATGACTGCTTAATTATTTTTGATGAGGTTGCAACAGGATTTGGTAGGACGGGTTCCCTGTTTAATTATATGTCATCATCAGTAAAGCCTGATGTGCTATGTCTCGCTAAAGGTATCAATAATGGTGTTATACCGATGGGAGCAACACTTATAAACAAAAAAATAGAAGATATGTATATTCATAATGAACAATTTATTGAACATTTCTCCACTCAGAACGGTAATCCTTTAGCTTGTTCAGCAGCATATGCCACAATACAATTATGTGATAAATCAATTATGGAGCATGTATCGTTGGTCGGAAGCTATTTGAGAGAGCAATTAGATAAACATTTAACTTCTCTTGGTATGGTTCGTTGTATAAGAGGGAAAGGATTAATGGTTGCAATTGATTTAGTAGATAAAAATAGAGTTCCGATAAGTATGATCCAGCTTGAAAATATACAGGCAAGTCTAAAGAAGAGAGGATTAATAATCTATCCATTTATAATTGAAGGAAAGACAAGTGGGTTAAGTTTGTTTCCGAGCTTTGTTGTATCAACACAGGAAGTGGACAAAATAGTAAGTATTTTGAGTAAGACATTAGCTAAATATTGATTATAGTAAAAATATCATGTGAAATTTGGTGACAAATATGAAAGATAAAATATCTTTGGATTTAAATAATAAGAATGCTATTGTGACAGGAGCAGCAGGAGAGATAGGCAGAACTATTGCAGAAGTAATGGCAATTGCGGGCTGTAATGTTATATTAATAGATCTTGAAATACAGATGGGTATTTTACAGGAATTATCAGAAAAATTAAAGACGGTGTATTCTGTCAATACGTCTTGTAAGGCAGTGGATATACGTAATGCGAGGGAAGTTAAAACCTTAGCAGATGCTCTTGAAAATGAGTTTACTAATATTGATATTCTTATTAATAATGTAGGGGTTAATCAATTGGTACCAGCATTGCAGGTAAAAGAAGAGGATTGGGACACTATTCTAGATACTAATCTAAAAGGTACATTCCTAATGTGTCAAAATATTGGAAGATTAATGGTTACAGCGAGAATGGGTTCAATTGTAAATATTGCGTCGCAACACGGAATTGTTGGTAATGATATGCGTGCACCATATTGTGCAAGTAAGGCTGGGGTTATTAATTTGACAAGAGAGCTGGCACTAGAATGGGCTAAATATAATATCAGAGTTAATTGTGTTTCACCAACCTATGTAAAAACAGAAAAGAATAAAGCAATGCTTTCAGATAATATTAATTTCAAAAAAACGCTAACTAGTATTCCAATGGGAAGATACTGCACACCACTTGATGTTGCACAGTCTGTACTATTTCTATCAAGTCCGCTTGCAAGTTTGGTTACTGGACATAATTTGGTTGTAGATGGCGGGTATACGATAAGATAGCATACAAATGTTATGAGGAGGATAATTGTGGCAAATGTACTATTAATTAATTTGGCAATAATCAAATTTTATGATAAATCAGAGATTATGAAGGAAACCTACAATCCTCCTTTAGGATTATTGTATATGGCAAGTACACTTACAAATTCTGGACACACAGTAAAAATAATAGACTACATAAATGTAAAGTACTCTAAGATGGAAATATTAAAGGAAATTGAAGCCTTTAATCCAATAATATTAGGCATATCAGTGTATACAGAGAACATTGAGGAGGCCTTTAAACTATCCCGTTCTATAAAGAGAAAGCTTCCCTACATAAAGATTGTTTTAGGAGGACCACAAGCTAGTCTCGAACCACAATATTGCATTAATAACAAAAATATTGATTATGTATTAAAACATGAGGGTGAGTCTTCAATGCTAGAGCTTGTGGAAGCTTTAGAGTCTAAAGAGACAATGATTTCTTTAAAGGACATTACTGGTATAGTATATTATGATGAGAGTGGAACATTAATTGAGAATAAAAAACGCAAGGATATTAATGATCTTGATCTATTACCGTTTCCACTAAGGAGAAGTGACGAAATAACCCAGTACGGTAATATTGTAAATCTTATAACCAGTAGAGGCTGTCCAGGTAAATGTGTTTATTGTGCTGCCACAGCACTATCAGGTGCCAAGTATAGAGTGCGTTCTGTGGAAAATACTTTATTGGAAATTATGTATATCAAAGCTATTTTTAAGGAGCATTTAAAGGTAATTTATATACTTGACGATACATTCACGGGAATTCCTGAAAGGGTTTTTGAATTTCTCAAATTAAAAAAGAAATTAAAGGCAGATTTTTTGTGGAGATGCGAGTCAAGGGTTGATGTTGTTACTGAGGAGATGGTAGATAAATTGGCAGAGAGTCAATGTATAGGTATAGCATTTGGCGTGGAAAGTGGCTCTCAAGATGTACTTAATCAGATTCATAAAAACATTGACCTAAATACTGTGGTAAATGTTGTTGATATTTTATATAAGCACAAAATTTATGTTTCACTGAATTTTATGCTGGGGCATTTTTGCGATACAGTTGAGACCATGAATAGTACCTATGATTTTATAAAGAAAATGTACGATGCTTATAGAGTAGGTATATTCGTAACATATAATACTCCGTTTCCAGGAACATGGCAAGCAACACATATGGAGAAAATAGGGCTTAAGCTACAACTTACAAATTATTCAGAATATAGTGCACATAGCCCCAGTGTTTCAGGCAGAAATTTTACAATAAGTGATCAAGTAAAAGTTTATCAAAAAATACTACCTATTATTATGAATAATGATTTTGGAATAAGATAGCTTTTAAAAAGGTAAAAATCACATAGACTTCTCATAGAAAAATGAAAGGAAAGGCTTTAAAATGAAGAATAAGGCTGTAATTGTAAATGTATTAGAAATAAGCTATGCAGGGGAATTATGTTTTGGTGAGATCATTGATTCGGGTATTGTACTAAAACCATCTGATAAATCAAATATAATGATATGGTTTCCAGTAAATGAAATACTAAAGATTGTTTTACCTGATGCAACTGAAGTGGTTGGAGATGATATACATAATATATTTAGTATTTTAGAGGATTTTAGTGCGAGATATGCTTTAGAGGATAAGGATGTTTAATTTTTTAGTAATATTGTAAATAAATTTAGTAAACTACTTTATTATTAGTTTTAATTTATTGTGCCTTAGTTAAAGAAAGGAAAGCAAAAAATGATAGGTAAACGTATTATAGTAAGAACAACTGCTAATGTGAGTTTTGTAGGTAATATTTGTGAGTGTGATATATTTAATCTAAATGGTATTGTAATAGAACCAAATCCTAAACTTAATACAAAAGTATTTATCCCAGAAGAGGAAATTCAAGAATTAGTTGTTGATGGTAAAATAATAAGCTATAAAGAATACCTCTCTATATAAATTTTGTACACTACTCAAACTCCGCAAATTGAAAAGCACTTGTAACTACAGATATTAAGACAATTATGCGAAGTTGTGTAAGCATATTTATAACGGTTCAAAACCTTTGTGACGATAAAATATCGGTTTTTTAGTAGATAGTAATTAACTATGCAAAAAAGCTAGAAAAAGCTAATATGGTTAACATAATCACTGTTAAAACGATTATTGTCACATTTTTTTAATTTGAATAACTACATAGAAAAATATATAATTATAATAAGTCTAAATACTCAGTATATATTTTGCAAAATTTGGAGCTGATCATATGAAGAAATTGAAAGAAGTATTTTCAATTGTACTTAGTGTTGCAGCATTATTTGGAGCATCTTTGCCTGCCTATGCACCTACCAATATAGTAGAAGAGGTTATTACTACATATATTCCATTTAACATAATAAATGAAAATACTTCTTATGTTGCGTTAGGAGATTCAATAACAACAGGATATGGTCTAGAAAACTACAATAGCAACGATGTACAGAATAAAACAAGTGAAAAGAGTTTTGTTACAAAATTGAGTAAGAAATTAGGGAAAGAAGCAGTAAATTTAGGTGTAGATGGAATAGATTCTTCAAGGCTATTGAATGCAATTACCAATCCTTCAACTGCAGATCAGGAAGTAGCAATAGCCCAAATAGAAAAGGCAGGCGTTATAACAGTTTCTATTGGTGGAAATGACGTCTTTATGGCATTAGCAGAGGTGTTAAACGATAAGCTTGGAAAGGGCAAAAATCTTTTTAATGCCAGTAAACAGGAAATTCTAAAGGTAACAATGGAGCTACTATTCAATAAAAGTGCAAAAGATACCATGAAAAATAAAGTGTTAGCAGCTACAAAGACATTTAACGGTGATGCAGCAAACAATAAGGAAGGTAACTTTGCTAGTATCATAAGAATAATAAAAGAGTTAAATCCTAATGCTCAAATTGTAGTACAAACAATATACAATCCATATGATTTACAATTTGCTAGCTTTTGTAATACAGCAATAGAATCAATAAACGCAAAAATAATTAATGACTCAGAAAATGGAAAAAACTATCTTGTGGCTGATACATATTCAGCTTTTGCAAAGGCTAAATCAGGTACGATACTTGTGAATTCTGATACAGGAAAAACCTTTGATCCACATCCGACTGCCAAAGGGCACGAGGTTATTTATACAGTAATTGCTTCTGCATTGCAAAACAATACATTGCCATATAAAATAAAAACAGCTATTGCTAATGGAAAGCTGACTAATAGCGTTTATCAAGGAGAGCTGCTTTTGACTGTAACACCGAATAAAGAATGCAAAATGCCCAAAAGTATTTCGGTGACAATAGGAAGCAGTGCCAAAGTAATTCTTGACTTAGATAGCAATGGTATGGCATCAATACCAATTGCTGATGTTGGATCAGATATTATGGTTAGTGCGATTTGTGGTTAGTTTAAAAAATGCGAAGTTTACATTTCTAACATTCATCGTTCTCTTCGCATTTTTGAGCTTAATTTTTGTACGAACATGGTGAGTTTTCGAGCTTGTGTTTTTGGAATGTAACTGATAAAAAGAAGGCGTACCTCTGCTAGCAGCTTTTTGTGGATTTGGGCAATCAAGCAATCAAGTATTTTCTTTCTAAAATGAATTTAATGAGATTATTTAGTATTCAGAAAGAGATTAGGAAGTATTGTATAGTAAAGGTCATAAAAAGAATTAATTTAAAAAAATATATAAATATTGTAAAAATAATACTTGAAAAGAAACAAATAGTAACGTAATATAGTTATTATAGGTACTAAATACACATATTGTAATAATATAACATAAAATCTTCAAAAAATAGTATAATAAGGTTTATTATATATTGTCTAACGCATATAAAGGAGAATTATGAAAACATATAATAAAAGACTAAAGATAAAATCTATTTTTACTAAAATACCAGCACTGTTTTTTTCTATAATGAGTAAATTTCCAAAAAAAGAAAAGAAAAATAGCAAGATTACAAATAACGGAAAACCTTCGGAATCTTCTAATAAATTCGTGTTTCTAAGAAGGTTTAAAATCAAGACTAGGTTAATTGCATCCTTTGTATTACTTTTAGTTGCTGTAATATTGATAACAGGCATATCATCCTATAACTCATCAACAGATACTATTGATGATAAGGTTAAAAGATATTCAAAGCAAGTAATGGATCAAACTAGTGTTATATTAGATAACAAAGTAGATAGAATGGAAGCATATATTAATGATATTGGCTTAGATAGAAATATTCAAAATGCTGTAATAAAGTATAATTCAGGAACTGATTATGAAAAATACGAGCAGGTAAAAATTATTACGGAATACTTAATGACTAAGTTTGTTGATGCCAATGAGGTAGAGTATTGTGCCCTATTACATGGTGAGAACTATTCACAGGTACAGCCTTTTAATAGAGGACAGGCAGAGTTAGACTCTCAAAAAATAGCAGAATCAGATTTCAAGCAATTACTATGGTCATATGTGGACTTTGTAGAGTCTAGTAAGCAAGTGAGTTATTATGGTATTACACAAAACATAAAAGGTGTTACTAGTGGAGGAGTTATTGCTAAAATGGTATTAATTCCTAAACCCAACTATCTTGCTAGTGGATTCGAGGAATTAGATATTGGTACAGATTCAGCTTCAGATGAGGTGTTTCCTATATTTGTAGTTGATGGTGATGGTATAATATTAGCAACAAGAAATGCGCAAAGCTATGCTATTGATTTATCAAATGAAAATTCAAAATTTATTGCCAATAAAATAAAAGATAAATTAGCAGAAGATAAAAGCTTTACATCAGCTAATTTGGATATTAGTGTTGAAGGTGTTAGTAGCTTAGTTACATATTCAAAAATTGGTGATAAGGATTGGTATGTTGTTTCTGTTATTCCGTACCAATATTTAAATAGTGCTGCTAATTCCCTTAGAACTAAAATTGTTTTAATTGGATTTATTTGTGTCATATTTGCATTATTACTATGTATATTAATTGCTAGAAGTGTATCAAAGCCACTGAGTAAGCTTGTTTCAGCTATGAAAAAGGCAAAAGAGGGAGATTTATCAGAACATGTCAAAGATAACGGAAAAGATGAAATAACAGACGTATGTAATAATTACAACGATATGCTCTCAAATATATGTTCTCTTATAAATAAAGTAAGAGATGCCTCAAAATATGTATTTGATTCTGCAAACAAGATAACAACAGCTTCAGTTTCAACATATTCTGTTTCTGAACAGGTTGCTCAGTCTATAGAGGAAATGGCTATGGGTGCTACAGATCAAGCTTCAGAAATAAATGATAGTGTTTTAGATATAGGTAAACTATCAGAAGGTATTTCTTTAGTTGAAGAAAACGTGGCACAAGTAATATCAATAGCTCACAAGATAAACGGATTAAATCAAAATGCAGCTAGTACTATTAGTGAGCTTAATACAAAGTCAAATCAAGTAAGTGATACAACTAATAAAGTATATAAAAATATTAATGAGCTTAGCAATAGTATGAAAGAAATACAAAAGATACTTAAAATGCAGAATACTATTTCAGAACAAACAAATCTTTTGGCACTGAATGCTTCTATCGAAGCAGCTCGTGCGGGTGATGCTGGAAGAGGGTTTGCAGTAGTTGCCAGTGAGGTAAGCAAGCTAGCAGATAAATCAAAAGAGTTTAATAGCGTTATTAATAATATTATTGCTTCTATAGGTAAGAAAACTGAAGATACTGTTCAAGAGGTACTCAAGTCTAATGATGTAGTTAATGAGCAAATAAACTCTGTTAAGGGTACAGAAAAACTGTTTGAGACTGTATTTGGCTCTATTAAAGATGTAGTAGATAATATTGAGGTGACTGAAAGGTCAGTTGGAAATATAATGAACTCAAAGAATAATGTTTTGGAATCAATAGGAAATATATCTGCAGTTGCACAGGAATCAGCTGCTGCAACAGAACAGATTTCTGCTAGTACTCAAGAGCAAATAACTGCTGCTCAAGAATTAGCAAATCAAGCAAAATATTTGGAAGAGCTTGCTGAAGCTTTGAATAAAGAAATTTCGAAATTTAAAATATAAAAAATTTATATTAACTTAACCTAATAAAAAAACACTAGCTAAAATGATTTCATTTTAGCTAGTGTTTTTTTATATGAATTTTTATGCTTATTAAATATATTTTGATAGACAGAAAACAATAAAATTAGCTATAAAAAGTGTTGCAAAAAAACAATATATAAAGTATTATTAATATAACGAACAAAAAACGACATAATAAGACAGAATATAATCAATAATGCAATAATGCGACATGTTTATGAATTGCATCATTATGGCAGCTACTTATAGGAGGAGTTATGAAAAAAGAGCCTGTAGTATCAATAATAAAATCCTACGTGTCAAAATTTTTATCGAAATTGATTTCATCAATAGGCAAAGGCTTTAGACTGAAAAAGATTAAATCTTATGAAAGTAAAGGGAAATATAGTATCTTTAATAAGATTAAGCTTATACTAATTAATAAGAAAATACATAGAAATTCAAGCAATAATACTAATACTAAAACTAAAATACAGGGTATTTCTTTTATATATGTACTGTTGAGGAAGTTAAAAATTAAAACTAGATTAATAACATCCTTTATTATTCTTTTATTTGCAGTAATACTAATAACAGGTGTTACTTCGTACAAAAGTTCCACAGGTACAATAGACAATAAGGTTAAAGTATATTCATTACAGGTAATGGATCAGACCAGTGTAATATTAAATAATGAAATTACTCGAATGGAAGCATATATTAATGATATTGGACTAAATTCTATTATACAGCAAGCAGTTATAACTTATAGAGATGGTGCTGGATATGAAAAGTTTAAGCAAGTTAATATTATTGATAAATTTTTAATGACAAAGTTCATTGATATAAAAGATGTAGCCTACTGTGGTATATTGCATGGAGAGGATTTTTCAGTGCTTCATACCTTTAATACTGATCAAATAGACCTTGATACTGAAAAAGTATTAGACAAAGATATTGAGAACTTAAATTGGTCAAATATTGATTTCATTAAATCAAATGAAAACTTAAGCTGTTTTGGAATTCAGCAGAATATAAAGGCTATAAACGGTGGACAAGTTATTGCAAAAATGATATTAGTTCCTAAAACTAATTATCTTGCAGATGGATTTATGGATTTGAATATTGGAACAGATGCAGATACCAATAAGGTATTTCCTATTATTGTTATTGATGGAGAAGGAAATATATTGGCATCTAGGGATAATGAAGCTTATGAGGTTGGTTCGGCTAATGATAACTCAAAGCTTATAGCTAATGGAATAAAAGCTGCAATTAGTAAAAATCCTCAGGTTACATCAGCAAATTTAGATATTAATATAAGTGAAACAAATAGCCTGGTTACATTTTCAAAAATTAATACATACAAGGATTGGTATGTTGTATCAGCTATTCCGTATAATTATTTAAACAGCGATGCTAATGATTTAAGAACTAGAACTATTGTTATAGGATTTATATGTATCTTAGTTGCATTTTTATTGTGTCTGCTAATTGCAAAAAGTGTTGAGAAACCATTGGCAAAACTAGTATCAATAATGAAAAAAGCTAAAGACGGTGACTTGACAGAGCAGGTACAAGACTATGGAAGTGATGAAATAGCAGATGTATATAATAACTACAATGATATGATTTTAAATATAAGCTCTCTTATTTCAAAGGTGAGGGATTCCTCCCAACGTGTATTTATGTCAGCAAATAGAATTTCAACAGCTTCTGAGTCAACATATACTGCGTCAGGACAAGTTGCTCAAACAGTTGGTGAAATAGCTAAGGGTTCAACAAACCAAGCAGAAGAAATAAGCAATAGCGTCATTGATATGAATAGATTATCAGAGGGTATTGCATTGGTAGAAGATAATGTTGCAAAAGTTATTGAAATAGCAAATAAAATAAGTAACTTAAATGCAAATGCATCAAGTACAATAAATGACCTAAACGGTAAATCGGCTCAAGTAAGCCATACTACAAATAAAGTTTGTGAAAACATTACTGATTTAAGTAAAGAGATGAATGAAATACAGAAGATAGTGAAAATTATGATTGGTATTTCTGAACAAACAACACTATTATCATTGAATGCATCTATTGAAGCGGCTCGTGCTGGCGAGGCTGGAAGAGGTTTTGCTGTAGTTGCTTCTGAGGTTAAGAAGTTAGCAGACAAAGCAAAAGAATTTTCTGGAAATATAAACAGCATTATTTCATCTATAGGTAACAAAACAAATGCTACAGTTGAAGAGGTAAAGAAATCTATGGAGGTAGTTAGTGAACAAATAGGCTCTGTAAAAAATACAGAAATATTATTTGGTACAGTATTTGATGCTATGGGTGAGGTGGTTTCCGATATTAAGAAAACTGAAGATTCAGTACAAAGCATAATGACAGCAAAAGATAATGTAATTGAATCAATGGAAAATATATCGGCCGTAGCAGAACAATCAGCAGCTACAGCTGAAGAAATCTATGCTAGTACACAGGAGCAAATAGCATCAGCTGAAGACTTGTCTAGTCAGGCAAAAGAACTTAAGGAGCTAGCTGACATTTTAAACAGTGAGATAGATAAATTTAGAACTTAATTACTCAAACTTTGACAGGGTATAAATATCAAATTAATCACCCTTATACGAAACAATGATATTAAGCCTTAAGCACTACAAATTAGACACTGCTTAGGTTTTATATAAAATACCACTTATACATACTTAATGGAGGAGATACCATGAAAAAACCAAGTATCAGAATTTCAGCATTTGTACTTATGGCTACAATGACAGTAACCCTATTTGCAGGATGTGGTAAACAGACTGAGAATGCTGAAAACACTACAAATACTGCTAAGTCCACAATATCAGCTGAAACCACAAAAGCAACTGGTGAACCTGTAGAATTGACAGTAGAAATATTTGACAGATCCACAGAAGGATATCAGGCAGATAACAATTTCCAGACAAAATGGATTCAGGAAAACTTTGGAACACCTAATAATATTAATATAAAATTTGTGCCTGTTCCAAGGTGGGAAGAAACTGAAAAGTTTAACTTGCTGATGGCATCAAATAAGGCACCAGATATATGTATGACTTATGATCAAAACATTATAGCAAACTATGTTAAAAGTGGTCAGCTTACAGATTTGGGAGCTTTGCTGAACGAAAATGCTCCTAATCTTGTAAATTATCTTGGACAGACCTTACTTGATTATGGTAAATTTAATGGTGCTCAAATGGCGATACCAGCAAAGAGAGTTATAGAAGGTACCTTTGCAGCATATATTCGTAAGGATTGGCTGGACAAATTGGGACTTCCAATACCTACAACAACAGATGAATGGTATAATGTTATGAAGGCTTTTAAAGAAAAGGATCCTGGTAATTTAGGAGATAAAAACATTCCATTTGCCTTCCAAGTTGATTCCAAAAATATAAATTGGACTACATCAACATTGCTTGAATCCTTTAAGCAGAAAATTACAGAAGAAGAAAGAATGTCTGTACCAAATTGGAGTGTGCCAGGCTATAAAGATGGAATGAAATTTTTAAACCAACTATATAATGAAGGTATTATAAATAAAAATTTTGCTTTAGAAACTGGTGAGTATGAAAATCAAATAACATCAGGAAGAGTTGGCTTTATGATTCATTCCTATGACTATCCATTAAGAGCAGATCCTGGTGTTTTAGATAAATTGAAGAAGAATATACCTGGTGCAGAATTAGTTCCTTGTGATCCATTTACAAACTATGAGGGAAAGCATGTAAAAATGAAATATAATCCTAACGGCTTGTTTATTGTTGTACCAAAAGCTAGCAAACATGCTGTTGAAGCAGTTAAATATCTTGAATGGATGTCAGATCCTGAAGTGCTCAAGTTCCTTCAAAATGGTGTTAAGGGTCAACAATACACAGATGAAAAGAATGGAATACCAATGAATTTTGTTCCAGCTGACCAGCTTACTAATGATAATAAAGCTAACTTCATTGATTTATCAATAATAGTTAACGGAAAAGAATTTGGAAGTATGGAAAAGAATATAGAAGCTGCTTCCTATGCTTTCCCAGGGTATGAAGTGATATTCGAAGAAGCTTATAAAATTTCTCTTACAGATGCAGGTTATTATCCGCATTTCGAGGTTATGATTGAATCAGAAGGTAAGTATGCAGATGCATTGAATGAAATAGGTGCAGAAATATTTGTTAATTCTATTTCCTGTAAAACTGAACAATTTGATTCAGTATATGACACGCTTGTTAAGAAATATATGGAAGCTGGAGGACAGCAAATAGTTGATGAAAAGTTAGCTGCCCTTAAATCATCAAAATAAAATGCAGTACCTTTTAATATAGAAGTTCAGAAATTCCCTAAATGATTATATAAAATATATATCTTTAGGGAATTTTTGGGATATAAGAGTTAATAAGTTGAGATAATTGCAAAAGCACTAAAAGCTTTTTGTCGAAAGGATAGTAGTTTTCCGATAAGTTTCTGAGCATTATCTACAATTGTATTGATTCAGCATAGATGATAAAATATATTTTTGTAAGTGTTTTTTCCTATTGAATCTAGGCGTTATAAGAAAAATACAAAAAGGGGGGAATAAGTCCATGCCCATACATAGTGGATTTATAACAAAGGCATGGAATATATATGAATAAAAAAGGAACCATAACTAGAGCAATTTGTGTAGTTGCTACTATAGTACTTATGACATCAGCAACCTTTGCAGCAAGTGATGTAACCTTAAAAATAGACGGCAAACCGTTAAAGGATTCGATAAAAGTAATAGATGGCAAACAATACATACTGTTAGATAGCTTGTCAAATAATTTAGAAGCAATACAAGTAAATAAAAAAAATGATTCAATAGAAATTAATTCCAACACAAACTCTATAGCTAAAGTAGTTTCTAAAGTTAGTCCTTCTGTAGTAGGTATTATAGGTAAAATGAAGGAAAGCAGTCCTGATTATGATGTGACCTCTGATAACATGATTTTCGGAACAGGTGTTATATACAAGAGTAATGGATATATAATTACAAATGCACATGTTGTGAAGGACATGGATCGCATTGTGGTTGTACTATCAAACAGCAAAGCATATAAAGCAAGGCTTAAGGCAATAGATGACAGCTTGGATTTAGCGGTTATTAAAATTGACAAAGGTGGGCTTCAGCCAGCAGCCTTCGGAGATATAGCAGATGTGGAAGTAGGGCAGGATGTTGTAGCGATTGGTACGCCATTATCCTTTAATTTAAGGAATTCAGCTACAAAAGGTATTATAAGTGGTATGAATAGATCAGCAGACGGAGAATACAGATTTATTCAGTCAGATGCGGCTATTAATGGAGGGAACAGCGGTGGCCCCTTGGTAAATATGAAGGGAGAGGTTATTGGTATAAACTCTGTAAAGCTGATGGGATTTGGTGTAGAGGGTCTTAGTTTCTCTATTCCTATTGATACTGTTAAATATGCCATCAAGCATTTTGAGAATTTTGGCAGAATACAAAGACCTTATATGGGAATTTCTTTTACAGATAGTATAACCTCTAAATATGGACTTCCAAGCACTAGTGAGGGAGTTACTGTTAAGGAGCTTGAAGAGGGTTCACCAGCAGTGGACTATGATATAGAGGTTGATGATAGACTGATTTCTGTCAATGGAATTAATGTAAATTCCATTATTGATTATAATGAAGAAATGCTCAAATACCTACCAGGTGATAAAGCAACTTTTAAAATAATCAGAGATAAAAAGCTGCTGAGTATTGTAGTTGTATTTGGTGAAAAGGAGTCTGACTATGAATAAGAGCAAATCAATAATAAGCATTTTAGTGGTACTGGCTATTTTTACAGCTTGCTTTACAAATACATATGCACAAGACAATGATAAAATGGTTATAGAACTGTCTATAGGTAGCAGCACAGGCAAGGTAAATGGCAAAGTACAACAGGTTGAAAAGCCTTACATTACAAATAAAACAATTATGATTCCTTTAGCATGGGTAACAACAGCTATAGGTGCAGAAGTGAATCAGCAAGAAAATAAAAAAATAGAAATAATATACGGAGATATGAATGCAGAGCTTACCTTGTGTAGTAAAAGCTATACTATTGACACTGAAGTATACAAGCTAACAGTAGCTCCTGAAATTAAAAATGGAAGGACAATGGTGCCTCTTGAATTTATCACAAAAAACTTCCCAGTAAGCGTAAATAGCGATATAAAGAAGGGCAGTATTAAAATTATTTTGGAAGATGATGGGGCGTTAAGTGATTTATCCTTTTTAACTGGAGGTATAAGTAGCAAAAAACTTGGAAATAGCTTCTATGGTTGGAGTTTGAGTATTCCGTCAGGCTCTAGAATTGCTGGTATTAATTATAAATCAAGCCAAATAAGCATTGCAAACGAAAGCAGGAGCTTATATCTGGGCATAAGTGTAGAAAATAAGAAGGATATGACATTGGCTGAATTGTACGAAGCTGATGTTTTACATGATAGCAGTGTGCGTGAATCGAAGCTGGATTTAAAAGCAAAAAATCCGTATATTCAATATACAGCATTGTCTCTATATGATGAGTCCTCACGTATTAAAGTGTTTGATAAGGGAGAATACTTTTATTACTTAACAATAAGTAGTGATGCTGAATTTATAACTCCAGAAAAATTAATGTCAGATAAATATTATGATAATATTGTAAGTTCATTTGATTTAAGCTATAACGGAAATGAAAAAGGAGTAGAGGATATTTCAAAGGTCAAGGACGGCAAAGCAAGCTTTTATAACTATATAAGCTTAAACTACACTTCAAAATATTTAATCTGGTCTATGGATATGCCTATAAAATGGGAGGACACAGGTGCAATAATAGATCCAACTGCTACAACTATAAATTTTGGCAGCAAAAATTATATGCAAATAGTGACTAATACTCTTGACGAGGGTGTAACGTTAAATCAATATGTTGATGAGGTTAAGAGCTACTATGATGAGTATTTCAATTCCAAGATATATACATATATTGGAAAAGAAGAAACGATTGCTGCTGGCTTAGAAGCTTATAAGCTTATATTTAGCTTAAATTATGGAGAAAATGTCTACCGTGTTGAGGAATTGTATTTTGAAAAGGATGGCTTTGTTTATGAGGTATCTATATACCTTCCAGAAAAGGATTATGAGGCATTATTGAAAGAGGTTATTAATTCAATTGATAGAATGACCTTTTATACTGTTAATAAACAAAAATATCAACAAGATTTAGATTTATATAATGGAAAATATTTAGGTTTACGTTTATCAAAACAGGATGAATTATATAATTATGTTAATAAAAACTACAATTGGACTGCGGCTATTCCGGGTTATTGGATGAAAAATAATTATTACGATGATTCAGAATTGGATTTTACAAATAAGAACACTTCGGCATCTGTAACAATAAGTGTAACTGACAAAATTAGTGATTTAGAAAAAAGTTCTGTCAGTAAAGAGTTTGGTATGGATATGTTAGAAATGGCATATCAGATAAAGCCTGTAATAAGTGAAACCAATGAAAAAGGACTAAAAATAAAAAACTACACCTATAGAATTGAGAAAAAGGACTACGATTTATATGGAACTATAGTATTCAAAGTATTTGAAAAGGATGACTATACATATTGCTTTAAAAGTGAAATGTATGATTTGAATGCTACAGACAAGGCAATTGCTGAAGTTGATAATATATGGAAATCCTTTAAGCTTACTGAATAATTGGCAGAAAACTTGTTTGAAAACAAATTCAAAGCATCTGCTTCCTTATGCTGTTTTAATAAGCTATGGCATGAAGCAAATTGTAGAGTGTCTTAATTTAATAAGATAAATTTCAATAATGGAACCAATATGTACCCTTTTTAAAATAGAAAATTTCGAAAAGGAAAAAAGATGAGAGAAAAAATACAACCATTGGCATATAGAATGTCACCTAGGACAATTGAAGAATTTGTAGGACAGAACCATATTATAGACAAAGACAAGATGCTATACAGAATGATAAAAGCAGATAGAATAACATCAATTATTCTTTATGGACCTCCAGGTACAGGCAAAACCTCTCTTGCAAGAATAATTGCCAATACTACTGAGTCCAGCTTTGAAAAGCTGAATGCAGTTACCTCAGGAGTTGCAGATATTAAAAGGATAGCTGCAGATACCAGAAATACAATGCTAAATCCTAAAGGTAGGACAGTGCTATTTATTGATGAGATTCATCGTTTCAATAAGTCTCAGCAGGATGCACTTTTACCTTTTGTTGAGGATGGTTCAATTGTTCTAATTGGAGCTACTACAGAGAATCCTTTTTTTGAAGTGAATAAGGCTTTAATATCAAGGTCTACTGTGTTCATGCTGAAGCCCCTTGAGCAAAAGGATATTAGAAAGCTCATAATTACAGCAATTAATGACAAAGAGAGGGGCTTAGGAACCTACAATATAAAGATATCTGACGATGCTCTTGATTATTTATGCGAGGTTTGCTCTGGAGATGCTAGAACAGCACTTAATTCTATTGAGCTTGCTGTTCTTACCTCAGAGCTTGATGAGAATGGCATTATAGATATTAATCTTCATACAATTGAGGAATGCGTTCAAAAAAAAGCTATTAGATTTGATAAAAACGGTGAAGAGCATTATGATAATATAAGTGCATTTATTAAATCAATGCGTGGCAGCGACCCTGATGCTACTGTATTTTACTTGGCAAGAGCCTTGTACGCAGGTGAAGACGTGGTATTCTTGGCAAGAAGAATTATAATATGTGCCTCAGAGGATGTGGGTATGGCTAATCCCACTGCCTTACAGGTGGCAGTTGCGGCAGCGCAGGCAGTAAAAATGATTGGAATGCCTGAAAGTAGGATAATATTGGCACATGCGGCAGTTACAGTGGCATGTAGTCCTAAATCAAATTCTGCATACATGGCTATTAACAAAGCCTTATCAGATGTTGAAACGAAAAATACAGGAAGTGTTCCAATGCATCTTCGAAATGCTGCCGCAAAGGGAATGGAGCATTTAGGATATGGAAAGGGCTATAAATATGCACATGATTACGAAAATAACATTGTAAAGCAGGAGTATTTCCCTGAAGAAATGTTAGGCACGCTGTATTATAATCCTACTGAAAATGGATATGAGGCAAAGATTAAGACTTGGTTGGAAAAATGGAGAGAAGCTTAACTGGGAAAGTTGAGTTACTAATTATAACGCCTAGATTCAAAATGAAATTATATAGAAATAGAAAACTACATTATTTTATGCCATTAGGCACAGGAGGAAACATTTTATGAAAAGAGTTTTAGCATGGGTTTTGTTAGTTGGTTTTTTGCTTTTGCTTGTGAACATATTGACATTTAAGTTCTTCATAGGACCAAGTGTTATGATTTACATTTTAGTTATTGTTGTATTTTTATTTACTAATAGTCCATTGAATAGTAACAATAGTAAATCACAAAAAGATACACAAAATAATTCAGAAGCAGCTACATATTCTAGTGATGAAAATACTGAAGAAGCTCTTGAAGAAAGTTATGAAGATTTGTCAGATGACTCATCCAATTCTGATGATTAAGGATATCTAAATTTGCTGAGAATCAACTGAGGAGCTATTGATGATTTTACTAAAGTTAATTACGGGTTCTTAAACCCAAACTATCGTCCGATAACATCGGATATTTAGCCGATAGCAATTGACTTTTGCAATCATATAAACTTAAGTTGTATTTTAAAAAATAGAGGATAGCATAGAATAATTCTTGCACCTTCTTGAAATAATATCTCATTATGGACATTTTTTAAATAGAGGTGGAAAATTATGATAGTTGCAGTTCAAGCAAAGCTATCAGGTATTGCTGACCAGCTTAAGCAAAGAGGATATACAGTTGTTGATTTATACACTTATTCAAAGCCTATAGATGCAGTGGTTTATGAAGGAGATAGCTTTGATTTTTCAGCTATTACTGAAGAAAATACTAGTTTTGCTATGGGCATAGATAATAGTTCTAGCTATGGTGTATTCATAGTGTGCTCAAAGGGAAAAAGCATTGAAGAAATTGATTATATGCTTAGGACAAGGTGCTATAGTTCTTTTATATAACGAGGAAAGAAAATGTCACCCACTTCTATAAGTGGAGGACATTTTCTTTCCTCGTTATATACTTTTTGAGAATATGTGCGATATATTCTATTGTCTATGGCTTAATTATATCCTTTCAAGTCTATCCAAAAATTATTTATATTAGTACTTGCATTAATAAAAAAAGTATGATACTATCAAATCATAGTAAACTGATTGGAATTAAGGTGATTATAAATTGAAGGTATCAACAAAAGGAAGATATGGGCTTAAGGCTGTTGTGGATTTAGCTGTAAATCATGAAGATGGAATGATATCCATTAAGAGTATTGCTCAAAGGCAAGGTCTTTCTGAAAACTATCTTGAGCAGCTTTTTGCTTCATTGAAAAAGTCTGGAATAATTAAAAGTGTCAGGGGTGCACAGGGCGGTTATATGCTTGCAAAACCTGACGACAGGATAACTGTAGGGGATGTATTAAGAGCTCTTGAAGGAGCACTTTTTCCGGTAGAATGTATGGATTTTGATTATCCCACAGAATGTGATAAATCTGATACATGTGTAACTGCACCAGTTTGGGCTAAATTGCGAGACAAGATTAATGAGGTGGTTGATTCTATAACAATCAGCGACCTTGTGAAGGATTATGAAAGTAAAACTAAAAAAAGTTTCTAATTAGCTTGATTCTTGTGAGCCTAAAGAGTTATATTATTATAGGATAAAAGATTATTAGTCTATTTTAGTATAAATGTAATTAACTAGCTGAAATAAAATTAGTTGAATATCGCAAGTTGCAAGCCAACATTGCTATGATAAAAAAGGAGTGTTTGTAATGGTAGACAAAACTATTTACCTAGATCATGCTGCAACCACATATGTTAAACCTGAAGTTTTTGACGCTATGAAGCCATATTTTTGTGAATATTTTGGTAATGCGTCTTCAATATATAGCATAGGTCGTGAAAGCAAGAAGGCAGTTGAGGGAGCTCGTGAAAAGGTGGCGAAAGCCATTGGTGCTCAGCCGAGAGAAATATATTTTACAGGATCGGGAAGTGAAGCAGACAACTGGGCATTAAAGGGAATCGCTGAAGCTTATAAGAAAAAAGGTAATCATATTATTACATCTTTAATAGAGCATCCAGCTATTATTAATACATGTAAATACCTTGAACGAGAAGGCTTTGAGGTTACATACCTTCCAGTTGACGAAGATGGACTTGTAGCCTTGGAGGATGTTAGAAATTCTATAAAGGACAGCACTATTCTTATTAGCATTATGTTTGCAAATAATGAGATAGGAACTATACAACCAATTCAGGAAATTGGAGCTATTGCTCGTGAGAAGGGTGTTTTATTTCATACTGATGCAGTACAGGCTGTAGGAAATATACCAATTGATGTTGAAAAGCTGAATGTTGACTTGTTATCACTATCTGCTCATAAATTCTATGGACCTAAAGGGATTGGTGCACTATATATTAAGAAAGGTGTAAAGATTGCTTCTTTAATTCATGGAGGTCAGCAAGAAAGAGGGAAAAGAGCAAGTACTGAAAACATTCCAAGTATTGTTGGTTTAGGTAAGGCAATTGAGCTAGCAACAGAAAATATGGAAGAGTACAATAATAAACTTATTAGCTTAAGGGAAAAGACAATTGAAGGTCTTATGGCAAAGGTTCCATACATTAAGCTAAATGGTCATAGAACTCAAAGACTTCCTGGCAATGTAAATATTTCCTTCCAGTTTATTGAAGGAGAGTCATTATTACTAATGCTTGATATGAAGGGAATATGTGGTTCAAGTGGCTCAGCCTGTTCATCAGGTTCATTAGATCCTTCCCATGTATTGCTTGCCATTGGGCTTTCCCATGAGATAGCACATGGCTCCTTAAGATTGAGTTTTGGTGATGAGAATACGGAAGAGGATGTAGAGTTATTGTTGGAAGAAATACCGAAGGTTGTTTCAAAACTTAGAGATATGTCACCTCTTTATGAGGCAGTTATAAATAAACAGAAGTAGAATAAATTCTGAGATGCAGAGGTTTTCTACGGAAGTATTGAGAAAATTTTTGTGCCCTAATGGGGCGAGGGAGGTTTTTATATGTATAGTGAAAAGGTTATGGATCATTTCTCAAATCCAAGAAATGTTGGAGAGATTGAAAATGCAAATGGCGTAGGACAAGTTGGAAATGCTAAATGTGGCGACATTATGAAAATGTATTTACAAATAGAAGACAATATAATAGTTGATGCTAAATTTAAGACTTTTGGCTGTGGTGCTGCTGTTGCAACAAGCAGTATGGCTACTGAGCTTGTAATAGGCAAAACTGTTGAAGAAGCTATGAAAATAACAAACAAGGCTGTTGCGGAAGCACTGGATGGCTTGCCACCTGCAAAAATGCATTGTTCAAATCTTGCTGAGGAAGCAATTGCAGCAGCACTGGAGAACTATAGAAGAAATAACGGTGAAGCTCCAAATGAGACTATTGAATGTACTGGATGTTGTAATAGCTGTGGTCATAGTCATGGACATGAGGAATTTGACGAGGAATAGAAATATGCAAAAAATGATTAGCTCGAAAAACAACTTTGTAAACACGACGTTTTTCGGGCTAGTCAGCTGTCTGATAATTTAATTGTTATGCATTTATAATGAAATTTTAACGGGAAAAATAAATTGGGAGAAGTTTAATGAGCTCAAAAAAAGTAATGCTAGGTATGAGCGGCGGCGTGGATAGTTCTGTAGCTGCCGCCATTTTATTACAGCAAGGTTATGAGGTTATAGGTGTAACTCTTCAAATATGGCAGGATATGGACGAAGAAACGCAAAAATCTGAAGGGAGCTGCTGCTCCTTATCTGCGGTAGACGATGCTAGAAGAGTTGCCAACAAGCTGGGAATACCCTACTATGTACTTAATTTTAAGGACATTTTTAATAAAAGTGTTATAGATTATTTTAAAGAGGAATATTTCAAGGGGCGTACACCAAACCCTTGTATTGCCTGCAATAGACATGTTAAGTGGCAGGCAATGTTGGATAAAGCAGTATCAATGGAAATAGACTATATTGCCACAGGTCATTATGCAAAGGTTTTATATGATAAGGAGACTAATAGATATATCCTTAAAAAATCTGTTACTGACAGAAAGGATCAGACCTATGCACTATATAATTTGACACAGGAGCAACTAAGCAGAACCTTAATGCCAATTGGAGACTACCCAAAGGATGAAATTAGGAATATGGCAAATGAAATTGGGCTATCTGTAGCATCAAAACCAGATAGCCAAGAGATTTGTTTTATTTCTGACAATGACTATGGAAAATTTCTCAGTGAGAATTGTGAAAAGGAGATTGTACCTGGTAAATTTGTTGATACCAAAGGGAATGTTTTGGGGGATCATAGGGGTATAGTTCACTATACAGTGGGGCAGAGAAAGGGGCTTGGAATAGCCTTTGGTAAGCCTATGTTTGTGGTGGCACTGGATGCGGAAAAAAATACTGTTGTATTAGGCGATGACAGCGAAGTGTTTTCTAGTGAACTAACTGCATCAGACCTGAACTTTATTTCAATAGAAAAACCCTTTGACGGTATGAGGGTTGGAGCAAAGATTAGGTACTCAGCAAAGGAATCGCCAGCTACATTAAAGATTCTTGATAACGATAAAGTAAAGGTTATATTTGATGAACCTCAAAGGGCTATCACGCCAGGTCAAGCTGTAGTTTTTTATGATGGTGATATTGTTGTGGGCGGAGGAACAATTGACTAAGTCAATTGTTTCACACCTTCTCCTTATTAAAATTCAACCTATCGTTGTTACTATTCAGTCACATATTTTTTTAGTAGTTGTAAACAATAATATAGATCTTATTTCTAAATAAAAGGAGGAGTCTTAATGCGTGAAGGACTAATTCCTACTGTTTTAGGTACTGCAGTTACAGCTACAGGCGTAGCTATGCGAGGTTATGACATGAAAAAACGTGGAATGACTAAGCGTGATACGACAGTTGCAATTGGTGCGGGTATACTGGGCTTTGGATTGGCACACGTAGTTTTAGGTTCCATAGACTTGTTTCAGAAGTAGATTATTGGGGTGCTGAAATTAGCACCCTATTATATATATTCGAAATATCTTTGCATCTTAGGGAAAGTTGAGTAAATAATTAGTCCATACTTTTACAGCTTCTCAAATATGGGTTTTCTACCTTCAAAATGTGCCACATACTTGAAACCTATTTCCTTCAAACAATCAGAAGCTTCTTTGAAGCTGTAACCTATATGTTCTGTGCTATGTGAATCTGAGCCGATGGTTACTATTTCACCGCCTAACTCAAAATACCTTTTAAAGATATCCAAGCCTGGTATTGAAGAGTATAAATCAGATCTTAACCCCGAGGTGTTTAGTTCTATACCCTTGCCTTTTTTAATTACTGCCTTTAAAATTTGATCTAGAAGTTCAGTATATCCATTATATCGGAGTAGCTTATCTTCAAAATTTCCATATCTTGCAACATATCCGATATGTCCAATGATATCGTAATTGTCATAGGAATTTACAGAACACAAAATTTCCTGTAAATACCGCTCATAAGCTTGCTTCTGAGTTTTTTCTCTAAAAAAATGCCCTGTATATGGGTCCAAGTGATCTATAATATGAACGGAGTTAATAACAAAATCAAAAGGATAAGCATTAATTGTTTTATTAATTTCATTTAGTACTTGAGGTTGAAAGCCCATTTCAACTCCAACTCGAATATCAAGCTTTTCTTTCCAACTACTTTGAAGTTGCTTAAAATAATTAAAATATTCATCTAGATTAATTAGAAAATTCTCATCAAAATCTGGATAATCATAATCTACATGGTCAGTAAAAACTAAACCAGATAAGCCTATTTGTACTGCTTTTTGGCAGGCAGAATTGGCTTCCATATCTGAGTCGCCAGAAAAATTTGAATGAATATGGTTATCATGCATTGTTTCTTTCTCCTTTGAAAAGTATAATTATAGTAAAATTAACTATCATAATAGATATTAATTTGGTAAAATTTATTTTATAACGAGGCAAGAAATTGTCCCCCCACTTCTATAAGTGGCGTGTACTGCTTTGATTTTCAAGGCAACAAGTATTTTTATGCTGAAGCATCAATAATATAGTATTGGTAATAGTAATAGTATCAATTTTTGATTAATTAATCAACTTTCGTACATAAAAGTTTATTGGTGCGGGAGAATTTTCAAGGGTTTGTGGCTCAATGCGGAATTACAGTATGATTATAGGTTGTGATACAAGGGTTACTGAGGACTTGTAAAGTATATAGGCTGTATAGTACTGTTAAATTATTTAGTTAGAAAAGTACATAAAATTCAGGCAAAAGAGAGGAATAAAAAATGAGTGAAGAAAAGTCACAGGCAGAAATGCTTAAGGAAAGTTTATCCTATGAGGTTAAGAATGCTTGGGAGCAAAGTGATGACAGTCATATAAGAAAGGCATTTGACCTATGCGAAAATTACAAGGTGTATCTGGACAAGGGTAAAACGGAGAGGGAGTTTTCGACTTTAGTTGAAAAGGAATTAATAAAGGCTGGATATCACAATTTACAGGAATTATTTAATCAACGCAAAAAGTTAAGTAAGGGCGATAAGGTTTACTATGTTAACAAGAAAAAGTCTGTTGTTTTTGCTGTTATTGGACAAAAGCCGTTGACAGAAGGTATAAATATGGTGGGTGCTCACGTAGATTCACCTAGAATTGATATAAAGCAAAACCCATTATATGAGGATTCGGGACTTGTACTGCTAAAAACTCATTATTATGGTGGAATTAAGAAATACCAATGGGTAACAATTCCATTTTCTCTCCATGGGGTAGTTATTAAAGCAGATGGAACAAGTGTTGATGTGTGCATTGGTGAGGATGATAATGACCCAGTATTCACAATAACAGATTTACTCCCTCATCTTGCACAAAATCAGATGCAAAAGAAAGCAACTGAGGTTATTAGCGGTGAGGGAATGAATCTATTGCTAGGTTCTAGACCTTATAATGACAAAAAAGTAAAGGACAAAGTAAAATTAAATATTTTGAAATTATTGAATGATAAATATGGCATTGTTGAAGAGGATTTTCTCTCGGCAGAGCTTGAAGCTGTACCTAGCTTTAAAGCAAGAGATATAGGGCTTGATAGGAGCATGATAGGAGCATATGGTCAAGATGACAGAGTCTGCTCCTTTACCTGCGTAAAAGCAATGTTAGATGTTAATGCATCAGAAAAAACAGCCTTATGTATTCTTACTGACAAGGAAGAGATTGGAAGTATGGGAAATACAGGCGCTCAGTCTAATTTATTGAAGAGCTTTATTTCAAAGCTTATATATTTAACAAGTGAAAACTATTCTGATGTATTAATGAATCTTTGCTTGGAAAATTCAAATATGCTTTCAGCTGATGTAAATTCAGGCGTTGACCCAAGTTATGCTGAAGTTAATGACAAAATGAATGCTTCATATTTAGGAAATGGTGTTGTAGCACAGAAATACACTGGTTCAAGAGGAAAATATGATGCAAGTGATGCAAATGCTGAATATATGGGAATGATAAGAAAGCTATTCAATGATAATAAGATTATATGGCACACAGCCGAACTGGGGAAGGTTGATCAGGGCGGAGGCGGAACAATAGCACAGCATGTTGCAAACTTGGGCGTTGATGTGCTTGACTGTGGAGTGCCTATACTGTCAATGCATTCGCCAATGGAAATAACAAGTAAAATTGACGTTTATATGTGCTATCGTGCAATGAAGGTTTTCTTGGAAAGCAACTTAAAATAACAGGAGATAATACATGATAAGGTTCGGACCATCAGGAAATTCAGACAGCTTTTATGAGCAGGGCTACAAAAATTCATCCCAAATGCCCGCGTGGCTTGCTGCAATGGGTTTAAATGCATATGAATATTCATGTACAAAGGGTGTAAATATAAAGGAAAAAACAGCTGTTGAAATTGGAACAGAAGCTAAATCGCATGATATATATTTAAGTATTCATGCTCCATATTATATTAGTATGGCAAGTGAAGAAGCGGATAAAAGGGAAAAATCAAAAAAATACATTTTAGATACTCTGATGGTAGCAAAATGGATGGAAGCAAAAAGAATAGTTGTTCACTGCGGAGCTTATAGTAAGGTGGAAAAAAGTTGGGCACTTGAAACGGCAAAGCGGATTTTGAAAGAAACTATAGCTTTGGCAGATGCAGCTGGCTTTGGCGATATTCATATATGTCCTGAGGTTTTAGGAAAGCAAAACCAATTGGGAACTCTTGAGGAAATATTAGATATCTGTCAATTAGATGAAAGAATTATTCCAACCATTGACTTTGGACATATTCATGCCAGAGGTCTTGGAATTCTTAATTCACAAAAGGATTTTGAAAGTATTATTGATACAATTGAAAATTTCATTGGAGCAGACAGAACAAAGTATATACACTGTCATTTTAGCAGAATAGAATATACAAAGGGTGGAGAAAAAAGGCACTGGAATTTTGAAGACAGAGAGTTTGGTCCCAACTTTGAGCATTTAGCTCCTGTGTTAGTTAAAAGAAGCATGGAGCCAGTAATTATCTGTGAATCCAGAGGTATGATGGCTGAGGATGCGTTAGAAATGAAGAAAATATTTGAAGGTGTAAAAGCATAAAAATACGAAAGGACAAGAAGAGTATGAAAAAAATACTTGTGATTAACGGCCCCAATCTGAATCTGCTTGGGGTTAGAGAAAAGAGCGTTTATGGAAGCGAAACGCTTCTTGATATTGCTAAATTAGTTAACTCTGAATCTTTGGAGCTTGGGTTGGAAACTGATTTTATGCAATCAAATATTGAGGGCGAGATTATAGAAAAGCTACACTCTGCAAGAGGAGTATATGATGTCATTATTATAAATGCAGCAGCTTATACCCATTATAGCATAGCTATTAGGGATGCTATAAAAGCAATTGAAATACCAACAATTGAAATACATCTTTCAAATATACATAGCAGAGAAGAATTTAGACATACATCTGTTATAGCACCTGTTTGCGTAGGTCAGATATGTGGTTTTGGGAAAATGAGCTATATTTTAGCATTACATGCGGCGGCAAATTTGTAGAACTAAAGGAAAATTACTAATTAAAATGAGAAAGTTCAGTAAATCAAATTTCCCACATAAAAAATCTTAGAACTTGTAGGAGGCGGAAAAATGTTTGACAAGGAAAATTTATCTTTACGGTTGAATACATTTAGAAATAAGCTAAAGGACTTAGAAATTGATGGAGCACTTATAACTAAAAGGGAAAATTATATGTACTTGTCAGGGTTTTCTGGTACTTCGGCAAACCTGCTGATAACTGATAAAAAAGCGTATTTGCTGACAGACTTTAGATATGTTGAACAGTCAGCAAAGCAGGCACCATTGTTTGAAATTATCCAGCACAAGCCTGATATAATAGACACAATTTGTGAAATAATTAATTCAGAAGGCATAAAGAAGCTTGGCTTTGAAGACCAAAGCGTAACTTTTGCGCAATACAAAGGATATGCTGAGAAAATGAAAAATACTGAACTGTTTCCTATGGGCTGTGTTGTCGATGATTTGAGAACTATTAAGGATGAACAGGAAATCGAAATAATTAACAAGGCAGTACAAATAGCAGATAAAGCTTTTGAATATGTTTTGTCTATGATTAAGCCTGGGATTACTGAACTAGATGTGGCAGCGGAGTTAGAATATAAAATGAAAAAGCTGGGTGCTTCAGGTGCATCCTTTGAAACAATTGTAGCCTCTGGTATTAGATCATCAATGCCCCATGGAATTGCATCAGATAAAAAACTGGAATTGGGTGATACCATTACAATGGATTTTGGTGCTATATACAATCATTATTGTTCGGATATGACTAGAACTGTATTTTTGGGACAGCCTAAAAAAGAAATGATAGAAATATATAACATAGTGCTAAATGCACAGCTAACATCAGAAAAAGGAGCTGTAAGAGGACGTACAGGAAAAGAAATTGACAAATTAGCAAGAGATATTATATACGGAAATGGTTATGAAGGTAAGTTTGGGCATGGTTTAGGTCATGGTGTAGGCTTGGAAATCCATGAAAGCCCAAGACTGTCATTGGGTGGAGAAAGAATTTTAGAAAATAATATGGCTGTTACAATTGAGCCTGGAATATATGTGGAAGGCTTGGGTGGTGTTAGAATTGAAGATACAATTATCATTAAGGATGATAATCCTTTGGTATTGACAAAGTCAACAAAGGATATAATAATATTGTAATAGATATGGCAAAAGTTTAGTGATTATAGATTAGATTTGATAGGAAAGATAAAAAAATATGAAAAAACGTATAATATTGAAAATTTTCCTTGCCTTAAAGTCAAATTTAATTTAATATAAATTAAGATGCAAATATTGCTAAGTGGTTATTTATGTTTTTAATTAATCATAAAATGTATATTTATTACGGAGGTATAGTATGATAGTAGCTGGTGATTTTAAAAATGGTGTGACATTTGAATATGATAATAACATATTTCAGATAGTGGAGTTTCAACACGTTAAGCCTGGAAAAGGAGCAGCTTTTGTAAGGTGCAAAATGAAAAATATCGTTACGGGTGCTACAGTGGAAAGAACCTTTAACCCAACTGACAAAATGCCAAAGGCACACATTGATAGAAAAGATATGCAATACCTTTACAAAGATGAAGATCTTTACTATTTCATGGATGTTCAATCATATGAGCAGCTTCCAATAAACAAGGAAACAATAGGCGATACTCTTGCTCTTGTTAAGGAAAATGAAGTAGTTAGAATACTTTCACATAAAGGAAATGTTTTCGGAATTGAACCACCTACATTTGTTGAGCTTGAGGTTACTGAAACAGATCCTGGTTTCAAGGGTGATACTTCAACAGGAGCAACAAAACCTGCTACTGTTGAAACTGGTTATGTTGTAAGGGTTCCGTTATTTATTAATATTGGTGACAAAATAAAAATTGATACTAGAACAAATGAGTACATGGAAAGAGTAAATAAATAATAAAATACTAAAAGATGGTAATGAGGAGGTAGGATTAATGAGCTATATTAGCGAAAGAGTAGCTTTCATCAAAGGCTTGGCAGAAGGTATGAAAATGGATGATTCAACAAATGAGGGTAAATTGTTGAATGCTATCATTGACGTTTTGGATGACATTTCTCTTGCAATTGAGGATATTGAGGAAATTCAGGACGAAATGGGCGAACAGGTTGACGGTATTGATGAGGATCTTGCTGAACTTGAAAAAGTAGTATACGAGGACGATGAGCTAGAATTTGAAGAAGTTGAATGTCCACACTGCGGTGAGATAATAGAAGTAGACCTAGACATGATTGATGAAGATGCTGAAACAATTGAATGTCCCCATTGCCATGAAAAGATAGAGCTAGAATGGGATTGTGACTGTGATGATGATTGCGGTTGCGGTTGTAATTGTGAACATGAGGAAGAATAATTTTTAGAAATTAATAAAAAACTGCTGACATTTTGTTGGCAGTTTTTTTATCTAGAGATTAAAGATATAATTAAATAAATAATTTTACAATAAATATAAGCAATGATAAAATATTTTATAAGAAGGAGAAGTTTACATTCGTGCATTCATTGCTTCATTTGCAGATTAAAAAACTTCGAGCAGTTTTTGTGAAATTTGAATAATCAAACAATGATTATTACTGGTAAAATGGGAGTTGGCTTGAAATAATTAATTCAACTTTCCAAGCTAAAAATCGTAGGTGTTAAACTTATCAATAGAGAGTTAAGAAATTAATAGTGTAAATGTGCTTAAATGATGTTTTTAGGAGATAATAATGTGCTTTCTAATAGACTTCTAGGTTGTTTGACTAATAAAAGAAATAGAAAAACTATTCTCAGCATAGCTATTTCAGCAATCTTGATTTGGGCTGTTTTCTCTGTGCTTATACACTTTGGATTTCAAAAATCAAATACTCCTAAGCAAGTTACAGCGAAGGATGGGGTTATTGACTTGTCAGAGTGGGATTATAAAATAGATGAAGCAGTAAAGTTGATTGGGAATTGGGAATTTTACTGGAATGAGCTGCTTACACTAAAGCAGATTGAAAGTAATGCCTTTGAAGAGAAAGTACCTACTACTACTGTTCCTGGTTTATGGAAGAATACGTTTGTTAAGGGCAAAAAACTTACAAATGAAGGCTATGCTACATATAGGCTATTAATTAAAATGGATAGCCTTCCTGAAAATTTGGCTGTTAATGTCAAGTTTTTTATCTCTTCTTGCAAAATTTGGGTTGATGATAAAATTATATATGAGGCGGGTAGTGTCGGCAAAAATGTAGATGCTTTTGAAGGCAAATTTAACCCTCAAATAATAGAAATTCATCCAAATAATAAGAATTTTAATATTACTGTTCAAATATCAAACTATGGCTATGCAAATGGAGGCTTTGCATCAAGTATTGAACTTGGTGATACGATGCAGCTAATAAGCAAAAAGTATAGTCGTGCTTTCACAGATATGTTTCTCTTTGGTGCAATAATGATAATGGCACTTTATCACCTAGCACTGTTTGTTTTTAGGAGAAAAGAGTATTACACGCTTTATTTCGGCATTATGTGTTTGCTCATTTCAATAAGGGTTTTGCTGATGGGAGAAATGCTACTTTACAATTTTTTGCCTAATATTTCTTTGAATATATTATTGAAGGTTTCAGGAATAGTTTTTCCATTAATATTACCTTGTTTTATAATGTTCATACATTCATTTTTTAGGGAGGACACTCCTCTTTGGTTTGTGAGGTTAGCTCAGTCAATTGGACTTCTGTTTTCTATTATTACAATAGTTCTGCCTAATAATCTTAGGTATAATTTCCTTTTTCCATTTCAGGTTTGCAGTGTAATTATCATAATAATTTTACTTGTTGTAATTGCGGAGGCAGCATATAAAAGAAGAGATGGTGCATTGGTTTTTTTCATTGCAACAACATCAATTACCCTTATAATATTAAATGATATTTTAAACGGCTATGGCATATTAATAACAGGCTACTATATTCCAATAGGACAGTTATTGTTTATATTTGTTCAAGCCTTTATGCTTTTCAGAAAGCTTGTTAAGCAGGAGGAATTGCTTATAAAGTCTGAACTAAGGATGCTTCAAGCTCAGATAAAGCCTCACTTTCTCTTTAATGCACTAAATACAATAATAAGTGTAAGCAGAACCTCCTCAGAAAAGGCTATTGAGCTTCTTTTATATTTGAGTGATTTTTTAAGATGTGGCTTCAGCTTTAAAAGTGATGAGGAATTTGTTGACTTCGAACGTGAAATTATTCATGTAAAATCTTATTTGGAAATTGAAAAAGCACGGTTTTTAGATAGATTAGATGTTATATTTGATGTAGATTCAAGTATCAATTGCAAAGTTCCTGCTTGTATAATACAGCCAATTGTAGAAAATGCCGTACGGCATGGAATATTACCCCGTAAGGATGGCGGAACTGTAAAGCTTTCTGCTAAACAACAAGAAAATATACTATTAATTTCAATAGAAGACGATGGAGTTGGTATGACTACAGAAAAAATAAACTCAGTTCTAAGTGGGGCAGACAAAAGCACTGGTATAGGTGTGGCAAACGTCAAGGAGCGTATACATAGAATTTATAAAACAAAAATAAGTATTCAGAGTGTTCAAGAAAAAGGTACTGTTGTAAGTATAACAATTCCGCTAAATAAAAAGGGGGAGTCAATTACATGAGAGCAATACTTGTAGATGATGAAAAGGCGGCTTTGGATAATCTTTTTTACTATCTAGCAAAGCTTGATGAGGTTGAAGTAAAAGGAATGTATCAGAATCCTGTAGAGGCTTTGCCCTGGATTGTAAAAGAAAAGCCTGATGTGGTTTTCCTTGATATATCAATGCCTGAAATGAATGGTTTGCAAGTAGCGGCTGAAATTTTTAAATTTGAAGAGAATATTAAAATTATTTTTGCTACAGCTTATGATGAATATGCCATAAAGGCTTTTGAATTAAATGCTATTGATTATATTCTAAAACCATTTTCACAGCAAAGGGTTGAATTGGCTGTAAATAGGATAAATAAACTACTTTCTGAGCAGAATACCGAAAAGTATATTAAAGAGCAACAAGCAATAAAGCTTGAAGCCATTAAAAAGGAAATTATTAAGATTCCATTATGGAAAAATGACAGGATATTTTTGTGTGATCCTCTTGATATTTGCTATATTTCCTCGGAAGAGGGCGGGGTCAAAATTTCAACAATTAGCGGAGATTCCTATATAAGTAAGGACACCTTAAGCCACTTTGAGAATATTTTGGATAACAAAAGGTTTTTCAGATGCCACAAAAGTTTTATTGTAAATACATTAAAAATAATAGAGGTAATACCGTGGTTTAATAATACATATATATTGAAAATGGAAGGCTCTAAAGAGGAGATACCTGTAGGCAGAAATTATATCAAAATGTTTAAAGGCATGTTTAATTTGTAGAGTCAATGTAGGCTAAAAAATTTTAAATAAGGAGTGTTTGTCAGATGAGTAGAAATATAAGCACGATAAGGTTTTATGGTTTAGTATTAGTAATGGAACCGACCTTTATTGATAATGAAAAGATGGAAAAAGTAGAAGTCACAATTTCTTCTGGAGATCCGAAGGATATAAGCTTTACTTTAATTGATGACGTAGAGGAAATAGCTGTTCCTGAGCAGGGTGAACAAAAAAAAATAAAGGGTAAAATGTATTTAGATACAAACAAAGAAAGAATTATTTTTGAAGGGATATACAATATTGAGAATAAAAGCAATTCCTTTTGGCTTGAGATTGATCCAAATGGCTATTACTTCAATAATGAGAGTAATTGCGATATAGCCAATAAAGCTGATATTATGCCTATGTGTGAGGATTATCCGCTATCTGTAGGCACAGTGGCTTTCAATGTAGCAGGTTCTAGTTCTTCATCTTCACTAGCTAGAATAACGAATGGAAAAACAGAGGTAATTGCCAAGCTAAATGATTTATCGGGTGATGTATATTTACATACTATATTAAGTGAAAATAACAAAGAAATACAAGGAATTAATACCTGCATCGGAAATGATAATTCTGGATTTGTGGGGGAGCTTGGTATTTTCCGAAATAAGATATACATTGATGGAGAAATGGTAGAACAGGGTATAACAAATTGCTATATTTATGCTGAATTAGGTGAGAGTTTTCTTTAACTCCAAACTCCAGTTTAAATGAAAACTTAATAAAAACCTTCTAAAAACTACATACAACCATATATCAAAGAGTATTATTTTGGAATTCTTTGATATATGGTTGTATTTTTAGAAAATATGTACTGTAGAAGCATATTTGCAGAAACATAGGTTTTGGCTTGTATAAGTATCGCTGCCTTATTCTACTGGCTTAAAGCCGCCTGGGTAAGTACTTCCGTCAGGTGATAATGCCGATGAGCTAGCAGGATTTGTCACTACAAAGTCCTTTGTAACTCCGTTAACCACTAATCTAATTACTTCATAGCATATGTATACACTATTGATATCATAGTCATTACCTTGAATCATAAAGGAAAGGTCGTAGTTCAGAGTTACCTTGTGTGAATCTTCGAAGGTTTTCACCAATGCATCATGGGATTTTTCATTTCTATAATTTACAAACCAGTAGTTTGAAGACTCGGTTTCTTTGAGGTTGTATACATCATAGATAGCTTTATAATCATAAGCCTCAAGAGAACCCTTTATTGTTCCCTTAACCCAAGTACCTGAGCCATGAGCAGTAATACCGAAGTTATTAACGGCTTTATTTCCTTGATAACATTCTATTTTATCGTGTTCTCCAGAGTTAAGCAAAATTTCATTTACAGATTTACCTACTGGTACTATTAAATTCAGTCTTTGTACAAACATAATTAAACCCTCCTAATATTGTAGTTTTTTGGTTTCTCAATGTCTATATTATAAAGATGAATGTATGAAAACACTGATAAATTTAGTTAAGATGCAAAAAATTGACGATGAACTGCAAAAAATGGGAGGTGAAGTGCAGAATTTCTACATAAAAAGTGTATTAGTGTGCAAATTTTTTAATGGTTTTTAATGGGACTTTCTATTGAGGAGTTTTAAACACTTACAATTTTTAAGTGGGAAAGTTAGAAATTGTAATTTTATTAAATGACAGAAGAAAATATGCTGATATTTTTTGGTTTTCCTTTTTCCATGAAATTGGGCATGTCCTTCAAAAAAGGATTAAAATGCTTATGATTAGCGATAAAAACAGGGATTGGATTGAAGAGGACGAACTTACAAAAAGGCTGGAGGAGGGTGCGGATAGTTTTGCTCAGAATATATTAATCCCAAAAGATGAATATTCTATTTTTATTTCAAAACAGCTTTTTAACCAAGAATCAATCCTTGCATTTGCAGATAAAATAAAAATACATGCAGGAATTGTTTTAGGACGATTGCAGAAAGAGCAATATATCCCGTATCAGTCTAATATGAACACACTGAAGCAGAAGTATTGTGTTGTAACTGATAAGAGATAGTTTTGATGATTAGAAATATTATTATTGGTAAATAGAGAAATTGAATAATTTAATGCTATTGATGAACCCAGCTCCGATTGGAATTGGAGCTGGGGTTGTGGTTGCTTGAAATAAAGACAATTACTATCGGCTAGAGCATCCTAGAAGTCATAAAACAAATTCAAAACCAAACTGCGTTAAAAGAATAATTTGCTTGAAAATCGATAGCTTATCGGGCAAAAGGCTTTGAAACGTAATTGACTTTAATAAATGTTTTTGTTTAATACTCTCTATATTGTATAAATTCAAAGGTGGAAAGCCGAACGGTTTTTCCTTCTAAATCTGCTTTTTCAGAGGTAATACGCTCTGAACATGCTGCCAATACTGTAATTCCTGAATTTTGAAGCATGTTTGTTAGGCAAAATGTAAAGGTCATTTCACCTTGAAGCAAAACTGCTTGGGGTTTTAAAGCAATAATTCTTGTCAAATAATCCTGTGCTAAGGATTTTATGCCCTCACGAGACAAATGCGGTGAGATTTCTGGAAAGGGAATATCAACTATTTCACCGTAAGCCAATGCAGATGATGTTTGCTTTTCACCCCAATTTGAGTGAGGGTGGTTTGTAAGGTTAAGGAACATGGGGGGTCTCCTGTTGTACTATTATATGCTTGTATTTTCTTCAATTAGTTTAATGCTTTTACTTAACATTTCCGAGATTCTATTATACTCATTTGTACCAATACCAACATCAATAATATCCAAATTATTTTCACTAGAAAGTTTATCTTCGTTTGCATGGCTGGTAGCATTTCTTTCAGATTTAATACTATAATAGCTTAATAAAATAGGTTTAATTATTTCAAAATCAAGTGGTTCTCTTTTTATATTTTTTGCATTTCTATGATCTATAAATTTATGTATAGCCTTATCAGTACAATGCTCTGGTTGTGCTGTGTCTGGAGGCTGTTTCTTATGAATGAATTTGCTAACTATTTCCAAGCTCTTTCCTTCATTACATGATTCTAGATATTCTGGTACTAACTCGACATATAGGGTTAAAGCCTGTTGTAATAATCCTCTTTTATTACACCATTTTATTATTTCTATGTATTGCTTGCACTTTGATTCATTTGTAGTATTTAATATTTCATTATAAGTATCTTTTATCATTGGAAGCAATAAAGAAAAAATTCTATCATTTGTATTAGTTTTATCAAAATGTTTTTTAAAATATTCTGTAAATAATTTTATATTTTTGGATAAATCATCAATTGCTTTAATAAATATATCGGCTCTACATAATTTTATATTATTTGAGAAGTTTTTCATTGAAGCAATTAAATCATTTAAAGAATCAGAACAATTGTTCTTGCTTTTAAAGTATTTCGATAATGTATCAGCACTACCAAATTTGTTGAATTCTTCAGCACCAGCAATTAGGTTGTTTAATTCATAAATATTTGTAACATCATCAATATTATTTGGTTCTTTTTTTTTCGCTTCTACTTTTTCAGTTTCAGGGGAACAACCATTTAATGAAATATAGTTTGAAATATTTTCAATCTTTATAGCAGTATCTCTATCAAAATTTGAATAAAATACTTGTTTCACTTTTATACCTTTATATTGCAATAATCTCATAATAGACAGCATGAGCATTGATGAATTTCGCATTCCACCAGTCATATCAGCATACACATTTTCAGACTCAGATGCTGATATCATATTTGCCATTTCAATTATTGGACTAAATACGTTATCTCCTGTGCTTGTTTCATCATATTCAATTCTATAATAATTTGGTACAGGAATTCCTTCTTTATATTTACAAAAATTATTAATTCTGGACTCAAAAAAATCTACATGTTTAAAGCACACATTATCAATAATATTACTACGAACTTTTTCTGTACATATCATATATATGTCTAATAAGGTTTTATTATCATCTGATAAGATTTCATTATTACTATTTAACTTATGAATAACTGCTTTTACGGCTGCTTCATTTGTTTGGATGCCATTAACATCAATGATATATTTATCTTTTTCAGTATACCTGTAAGGATATGATTTGACTTTGTTTTTATCAATTTTTATATCACTCAAAAACAATATCATTATATTTTTATTTTCACTCATTAAATCAAGCTCCTTTAATAATTATTAGTTTATATGACTAAATTTAACATTTAAAATTTGTAAAAACAATACAAATAAGAAAATAATATAATATTTATGGTTATAAATACTAGAATTAGTATTATAATAGATACATATGTAAAACTAAGGAGGAATCTGAATGTCAGTGTTGGCAGTTTTTGATGTAAGAGGAATACAGGAATTCATTTTTCGTACTAACAAGATAAAGGAGATAATAGGTGCTTCTGAGATAGTTAAAGATATTCTTAGAGTTTGCTTTGAAAAAGCATGTGAGGATGTCTTCGGTAAGAGTAATACAGAAAAAATGGATTTTGACTGGGAAAATAAAATTGGGGAGTATGATTTTGATAAAAGTGATTTTGAAGTTGAAATTATATATGAGGGTGGCGGAAACCTGTATGCCGCATTTAAGGATGAAGAGAATTACAAGCGTGTGTATAGAAAGATGAACGAAATAATTCTTGATAAGACATATAGCTTGTCTGTTTCATCAGCATGTGTTAAATGTGAAGAAAACTATAGAGATGATATAGATAGATTAATGAAAAATATTAACGAAGCGAAGCAAAATAATCCTCCACTTACAATACCACGAGGAATTGCTGTTACAAAAAGAGATACTAATACTGGATTGCCATTAGTAATGGAATCAGACTTTGAGAAAAAGGAAAAGGATTTAAATAAAACAAATCAAAAAATTGGAGAAGAAGCAGAGAAAGAGGCAGAAACTAAAAAATTAGAGAAAAAATATATTTCAACAGAAACAAAACTAAAATTAGAGAAGTATATAGATTATTTAATAAAATTAAAAAAGAAAGAGCAAGAAAGTAATCAAAAGCAAGTTAATACTGAAAGTAAACAGGATGAACAAGAGAAAAATTTTAGATACATGCTTAACCTAGATGAAATGGTTACAGACAAGGGAACAGAAAGCTTGCTCGCTATTGTACATATTGATGGTAATAACATGGCACATGCAATAACTGAAAATATGAAAGCTCAAAAAAAGTATAATGAAGCAGTTCCAAAAATCAGAGAATTATCCCAAATAATAATTAAATCTTTTACATTAGAGGCTTATAATGTAATGCCTGAGGAACTGGAAAAAGCAATTCTTAAGAATGTTGACTGGAAAGAACTTGATATAAATAAAGACTACGATAAACCTAAATTGCCAATGCGACCAATAATTTGTGCTGGTGATGATATTACATTCATATGCAATGCTAGAGTAGCAATCCCTCTGACAAAGCTTTATCTTGAAAAAATTATTAATTGTCCAGAAGGTAAAAGCATGGAATTCTCTGCTTGTGCTGGAATTGCATTTATACACAGTCATTTTCCTTTCAATTTAGCATATAAGATTGCCGAAGAATGTTGCTCAAATGCTAAAGCTGAGGCGAAGTTAGTACCAGATGTTAAAAAGCGTGGTTTCATTGATTTCCATTTCTGCTTCTCGGGAGTAACAGGGGATTTGGAGAGTATGAGGGAAAACCAATATATAAATAAGAACGGCTACAGCCTGTTAAGACGTCCGTGGCAGGTAACAGGCGATAAAATTGATTCTTTAAAAGATATTAAAATGCTTGAAGAATTTGCAGAATACTTTTCAACTGGTAAGACTCCAAACGAAAAAACTGGCAATTCAGACAAAAAAGATTCAATTAAAAATTATGATAATTCGGACAAGCCTAATATTGATAAAAGTACCGAAAAATCAGACGGCTCTAATAGTAAGAAACAGCTTAAAGCTTGGACTAATTCAAGAGTAGCAGAGTTCAGAAATCTATATTTTTCAAGTGAAGAAGCTTTAAGAGATGCTATTAAGCAATACAAGTCAAGAGGGTATGAATTGCCAAAATATCAGAAATATTTAAATGAAGATATAGACACAAAAGCAGAAAATGATGTGCCGATTGAATTATTTTATGCAGATGGCAATGACAGCAATTTTAAAGCTATTTACTATGATTCAATAGAAATTAGTGATATTTACTCTAGCATAGATGACTTTGCAGCAAACTTTATAAAAAATAAGTTTGAAGCACAAAAGAGAAGGGAGAAAAATCAAAATGATACACTTCAAGATTAAAATAGAGCTTAAATCAGATTTATGTGCTCAATCAGGCAGTGGACATGGAAGCTATATAGATAGTGATGTATGCTTTGATAAACTTGGATTCCCATATATTCCTGCAAAAAGGCTAAAGGGCTGTTTAGCAGACGCTGCTAATGAATTAATAGATTGGGCTAGCTGCACTGAGGAGGATAAAAAAAGACTTTTTGGTGAAACGGGCTTAAATGAAGGTGGCTCATTTAGCATTTCAAATGCCTACATAACAAATTATAAAGAAATATATAACCAGCTTGACGAAAGGAATAGTAAAGCTGAAAACAAAAATGGCAAACATAAAAAAACAGATAATCAACTTGGCGAAGAACATAACGAAGATGAAAACAGAGGCGAGAAGCATAGAAAAATTGAAAGAAGTGACATTATAAACTTCTTTACATCTACTAGAACAAGAACAGCAATTAATGAAACATCAGGCACAGCAAAGGATGGAAGTCTCAGAACAATAAGAGTTATTAATTGTATAGACCCTATGAAAAATAAAGAAAAAGTTGCCAACTTAAAAGATGAAAATGGCAATGAGAAAGCAAGCAAAGAAAATAATGAAAACAATATAAATATGGTTTTTATTTCTGAGGCTAGTTTGTCAGCCCCAGAGGATGACGATAAAGATATAAAAATATTAGGAAATTGCTGTAAAGCATTAAGGCACATTGGTTCACACAGGACAAGAGGCTTTGGAGCAGTAAAGCTTAGTTTAGATAAAGAAGATAAGCCAATTAATAAAAATAAAATTACAATTTCTGATAATTGCAAGAAAATTAAGCTACAGATTAGATTGGACTCACCAATAATGATTTCCAGCAATAAGTCTTCAGAGTCAATGGACTATATTCCAGGCTCAACTATACTAGGGTATTTTGCAGGTCAGTATTTAAGGAATAAAAAAGACGAGGAGGAGTTCTACAGGCTTTTTGTTAATGGTCAAGAGGGTGGACTTAAATTTTCCAATTTTTACATTTCAGATAAGAACAATACCAGATATTTTCCTGCACCCATTACCTGTAAAAAGGAAAAAATAAGCGATGGGATTTATTATAATAGTGTGTTTAATTCAGAAAACAATACTCCTTCAAAATCTTTAACAAACAAGTATATTCGTGATATAGATATAAAATCATTTGATAAATTTTCCATCAAAATAAATTCAGAAGGTAAGTGTAATAAACAATATAAAATTAATAAAGAGCGTTTAATAGAAATTGAAAAAGAAGTATTCTACCATCATGCAAGACCTATTGACGATGACGGTAAAAAGTTAGAGGACAAAGCTATAGACAAATTTTATCAATATAATGCAATAAGTGCCGACCAATACTTTATTGGAGAGATTGAAGGCAGCAATGAAGGTCTTAAAAAGATAGTTGAGCTACTAAATGAAAATAACTGTAAAATGCGAATTGGAAAGTCAAAAACTGCTCAATATGGCTCAGTAACAGTTGTTAAGTATAAAGAGGAAGCATCCAATGAAATAAAAATTACGGTAAATGAGAATACGGAGTTTGCAGTAGTTGCACAATCACATATTATGCTTTTAGACGATAAAACTGGGGGCAATATTATAAAGCCAGAAGAAATTGGTAAGAGAATTGCAGAGGAGCTATTTAAGGATAATGATGAGAATAAATACTGTAAAAAAACATCATTTATAAAGATTGACCAAATAGGTGGCTACAATAGAAAATGGAATTTGGAAAGACCTCCTGTACCAGCCATTGCTTCAGGTAGTGTATTTACTTTTAAATATATGGGTGGCAAGAAGGAAATTAATAAATACATTAGCATTGGAGAAAGGCAGCATGAGGGCTTGGGAAGAATGTATGTTTGGATAAAAGAAGATGCTGTTTCAAATGACCTTCAAGCTTTAAAGGAAAAAGACTGGATTAGTACCTTGGAGAATAAGAATATTACAACCAATACAGACAAAACTGAAAATCAGAATTCAGAAACTATGCTTAATAGATTAATAAACAATATCAAAAGGCAAGAAAATTTATTAAAACTAAAGAAAAAAGCATTTGCTAATGCAGAAAGGCTTAATAAAAATTCAGGAGATATAAAAAAAGAAGATAGGCTTGAAATTAATTCAACAACTATAAATAACCTTCTTGTAAAATACATGAACGGTGAGAAATATTCTAGGATTAAAAGCTTTGTGGACTCTATTAAAGATAAAGAAAAAAGGGATAAAGTTGAAAAACTGTTATTTGAGGATATAGAAAATAATTCTTCAGTTGAAAACTCATCTAAAAATAAGGTTGATTCAGGAAACGAAGAGGCAGGAGATAATTCTAATTCAAATAATACAAAAGATACTGCTAAAATAAATAATTCTCAAAAAATCGAATTATTTATCAAGGGTTTTGATGATGTGAAGCAAGAAAGCCAAAGTACTCCAAATGAAGATAATAAAGAAAAAGATAACTCACTTTTGGAATATTATTTAAAATACTATTACATTAACTTGCTGACACAATGCAAACTTAACATAAGAATAAACGGCAATGAAAAGGGAGGCGAAAACAATGGCTGAGAATACAATCGAAAAGGTATATATTAAACTAATTCTTACAACAAAATCTCCATTTTCAGTATGTTCAGGTATGGATGAGTTCAGCGATAAGGATATAATCAAGCGTGGAGATGAACCGTTTATTCCAGGCTCTACATTGGCAGGAGTTTTTAGAAATTACATAAAAATGAATGGCTTAGATTCATCTAGTAAGAGCATTGATGAAATTGATAAAGATTTCTTTGGATATATTCACAGAGGAGACTCAAAAGAGGAACATAAGGCAAGGCAAAGCGGAATAATTTTTGGTGATGGGGTGCTTGCTAAAAATGGATGTAGTGATTCTTCTGCAAGTAATGCAGAGAATCCAAAGAAAGAATCAGAACCTAAATTTATTATTTCATTTAGAGATGGTGTCAAGCTAGGCGATAGGAAGACAGCCATTGACACTGGAAAGTACAATTATGAAATTATTGAGAAGGGTGCAAAATTTGAAGCAATAATTGAATATCACGGTAAAAAAGCTGATGTATTTAAAGAATTAATTAAGCAAATAGCAATTGCAATTAATTCAGGCGAAATTCGTATAGGCTCAAAAGTAAGCCGTGGTTTGGGATATATGGGGGCAGAGTATATTGAAAAAACATTTGGAAAAGGCAAAGTAAATGATTGGCTGGAATTTGATCCCTACTGTTCTTCAAAATGGAAAGATGGAAAATTTACATCAAGTAAGGATCTCGGTAGTAAGAAAATTTACGGTATAGAAGCAGATATTGAAATACCTGATACTTTAATGATACGTGATTACAATGTTGATCCGAATATTATTATTGAAAACAACTCTGAAAAAAGTATGAAAATTGGTAGCAATTCTAAAACAAGCATGATAGATGAAAAAAACTCCGAGGGGGAAAAGGCTAAAAGCTACCCTAACATAGAAAAGCTTGATTATGGGCAGTTGTGTTCCTCGTGTATAAATGATAATGCTGAGAATCAAAGTATAACTAAATATGCTGTAATTCCAGGTACAACTTGGGCAGGGGCATTCAGTCACAGAGCTAAAGTTATTTTGGAAGAAATATTATATTCAATGAACTTAGAGGATATAGGCGTTGATGTAATTAATGATAAAGACAAAGCTAAACTTATAATTAATGAGAAAGTAAAGCATTTACTTTACATTGCCTTTGGTCAAATTGAAAACGCACAAACTGCTGAAAATGTCCAAAGTAATAATATACAAAATAGTAGCACAAATAATATAAGTGATAACATAAACAAAGAAAATGAAGGCAAGGACGATAAAAACAAAAAACAGTTCTGCAAATCAAACCTTAGCTTTTTTGATAGTGAAATTAAGATTAAGAACGAAAATGATAATGATAACCCAGATTCAGAATATGCCAAAATAATACCAATAACCAGAACTAAAATAGATAGATTTACTGGCGGTTCAATGCCTAAAGCACTATTTACTGAAAATGTATGCTGTGGTGGAAAGACAACTCTTAAAATAGGAATAAACAAGAACTGTAAGGAGAAAAAGGCTGTAATGGGTTTAATTTTCCTATGCCTCGATGACCTAAAAGATGGACTGTTGGCTATAGGTGGCGAAACTGCTGTGGGTAGAGGAATTATTAAGGTTAACCATACTAATATCCATGAAGATATAAAGGAAGAATTAGTGAAAGATTTTGAAAATATTGAGAAAGACAAATTGATTGAAATAGTTAGAGAACAATGTTTAAAATCACTTGTAGAGGAGTTGAGAAAATGAGTGAACCCAAGAAAATAAGCTGGGCAGATATAGAAGAGGAAATTAAAAATGTAATTAATGAAACCTTACATAACAGATTAAAAAATAACTGTACCGAAGATAGCCAAGAATCAAAAGATAAATCAATAAATGAAGCTCAATTTGATGTTAACGAAAAAGCTGAAAAATGCTTTGTATATGCAGTTTTTAAGGATCATGTTTGTTTTGGGAAATTTGTAAACATGAAGTTTTGCGATAAATTTAAAAATGATAATAAACTTTCTCAAAATGGTAAAAATGAATTACTTCTAAATGATAAAAATAAAATAAATGGTAAAGACAACTTGTTGGAACTTCGTGTTTTTAATAAATGCTTTGAGGTTAGGGTTATATATTCCTTTGAAAAAGACGAGTTTTTATATCGCTATCTTGATGATTACAATGAGTCCAACAATCTGTATATTTATCCAGAACAACATTATCTTGATGGTGAGTGGCAAGGAGACGAATTTAAAAGTAGAATTAGAAGCTTGCCTAAATTGCCATTCTTAAAAGACGAGAATAATGAACCTATAAATATAGACACGTACAAGGGTAAAGATTTAAAGCTTTTAATTAAAACTTACATAAAATTTGATGGTGAAGGTTCTCCAGAGGTAGAAGATTGGAGATTAGCAGGGTTTATAGCAGGAGAAAATGAGGAGGTGGAGTGTTGTGGGTGATTTAAGTCAACTGAAAGCTATGATAGGTAATAAATTTGGTGAAGATTTTAATGAAGAATTTAATAAATTGCAAGAAACTAATATATCATCTAAGACAATAAAAGAAAATGATGGGAATTTAATACAGGGAAAGTATATAAAAGCGGCAAATAATGATAATAGAGCTAAAAAAAATTATGGGGATTCAAATAGAAAAACAGACCCCCAAAATTATAAGAAACATACTAACTCCACGTCTCATAAACCTGATGAAAAAGATAAAAAACAGAAAAAAGTTGTTTTACCTAATGGAAAATATTTTGTAAATCCATACAATTTTGTTGGACTAGGAGAAAAAGCATTTAGGAATGAAACTAAAGAGAAGGGAAATCATTTCGGTGACGATAAATTACTGACTGGTGTTATAAACTGCGTACTGAAAACTAAAACACCAGTTTTTATTCCCAATATAACTAATGATAATGCGTTTGAAAAAGCAAAAATTGAAAGTGTAAAGACTGAAGAAAATATAGATAAAAATAATAAAGAAAGGCATAAGAACTATGACTTTTTCTCATACAACGATTTATCAGGAAAAAATACGGAGAATGATCCAAAAGAACCTATAATTCCAGCTAGCAGTATTCGTGGAGTAATTAGGTCTGCTTTTGAGGCTCTAACGGATTCATGTATGATGACATATGATAAACCTGTAACATTGAGAGAAACTGAACCAAAAGAACCTGGCATTTTAGAATATGAAAATGGCACTTGGAAGCTATATGAAGCTGAGAAATTAATGCTGATAACTGGTGAATGTAATAGAGATGAGAAAACACCGTTTAAAATTGAAAAAGACGAAAATAATAAAATATACATAGTTATAAATGGAAAAATAAAATATACTGGTGATGAAATAATGTTTGATGAGGGTGATAAATATCGAAAAAACGTACCCTATAACCTAGCTGAAAATATAGGAAGTGGCGATACAGAAGGTATACTTCTTTTGGGGGAACCATTTATAAAAAAACATCACGATAGCATATTTACATATAATGACAAGCCGAAAAAAGAAGTAAGAGGTGACTTGACAAGAGCAATTGAAGGGCTTACGGAGGTACTGAGAGTATATAATGACCCTGCAGTTAATAAAAATTTAAAAAAAGGTCATAGAGGATATTGTCACTATAGTTTAAATGGTAAGGTCAAGTATCCTGTATGGTATAAAAAAATAGGAAATAGGTTATATCTTTCTCCTGCATGTATATCAAGAACGGCATGTTATACTACTATACCTGATCTATTACAAAAACATGGCGGCTATGATGCGTGTAAGAATTATGAAAAAGTATGTGCTGCTTGTGAGCTTTTTGGTATGGTTGGAGATAACTCTGCATTAGGCTCAAAAATTAGATTTTCAGATGCAAAATTGACAAATGAAAGTAAGAACAAAAACGAATACTATGATATAGAACCAGTTACACTGGATGAAATGAGTTCTCCTAAGCCAGCAGCGGTAGAATTCTATACAAAACGTCCTAATGGAAATATTTCAATATGGAACTATGACGATTGTTGTGCAAATAATAACTGTATTGAAATACTTGGTAGAAAGTTTTATTGGCACTCGGAAAATTATAATAAATATTATAAAAAAGCTATCAAACCAAATAAGAGAAATACAACAATCAGAACGGTTACAAAAGATATAGAATTTCAGTTTAATATATATTATGAGAAAATAACTGAAGATGAATTACAGAAACTACTTTGGATACTAACTATTGGCGAAAATAAGATAGATGGAAAGATGTGCCACAAAATAGGAGGAGCAAAGCCGCTTGGGTTTGGAAGTGTCAAAATTACAGTAGAAGAAGTTAAAGAAAGAAAATTTATTTACACAAATGGAACTATTGAAAGAGAATTAAAAGACTTAGATGATAGTTATGTTAATACATTAATAAATAATACTCCTTTTACAGGTATAGCTTATGATGAGTTTATTAAGATAACTGATTTTGAATACATGAAGAACGAAAAAATAAGTTATCCTTTTGGTGAAATAATAGATGATAATAATGGTAAACCAAATAGTAAAGGTGGACATGTTTGGTTTAAGCTTAACCGTATAGGTGAAGGTGAAAATGAAATGAATAAAATGATACAAAATACTTTAACATTTGATAATCTGAAGCTACCTCAATTAAAGCAAGAATAAATGAAAACTAGATATAGTAATGAAAGGCTTTAAGTTAAGGGAGATTAAATTTCTCCCTTAACAAATTAAATCTGATTTGAAAACTAAATGTATTGTAAAGAACTCTTATATTTTATATAATTTAGTAGCAAATTGCTATAATTATATACTTTTTATTTTGATTTTCATAACGCAAAGCTTAAAAGCCTAGGTGATAAAGGCTTGTAGGCATGTAAATAGTATGTAAAACCACTAAAAATGCACCTTGAAAACATAAAAAAATCTTAAAAAAATGCAATCTTAACCCATTCTCAAAATGGCTGGAAGCCTTGGAATTACTAAGAATAGCTAAAAAAACGAGTAAGAATGCATATGACCCGTTGTAGGGGATTGAAACAGTCCTGACGATGTTGTTTGTAAATAGAGTGTTGGAGTAAGAGTGCAAGTGAACCCGTTGTAGGGGATTGAAACATCGAAGTAGCAGTATCTACCAAACCATGTTCGCATGTAAGAGTACCTGTGCCCCGCTTATAACGCCTAGATTCAAAATGAAATTTTTCGATGTACAAATACACCGTCAAAAACCACTTGTGGTTTTTAGAGCTTGAAAATCCACCATGTTTGCACTAACTATATTTTCAAGCTATTAC
>JAEWST010000088.1 GCA_023398105.1 Bacillota bacterium
TATAATTGACATGTTCAAGAACCTCCAAATGGTTGGTGTGATTGGGTTTGGTCACTTATATTATACCATATTTAGAGGTATTCTTGAACCTTTTTATTGCCCAAAACTACTGATTTTTCAAGGGACACAGCACATTTTCCATGTGCGAAAGTTGAAATATGAATTTTAAAGAATCCAGTGGGTTAATTCTAACACCATTTTTGCACTAATTCAATTATTTTTTATGTCTTTTGCAAAGAAATACGAATCCCCCTAAGCAATAATCTTCTAAATAAGAAAACCTTATATTTTATTAATAAATATACAGGAAAGTTAATCATTTTAATTTTCTAACCTTTCTATTAATAATAGCTTCCAACAAACCATTTTCTAATTTACCTCCTACTGTCCTATTTAATAAAAATTTATGAGAAATAGAGTTTATAAACTTATCTTCTTCATTAAATGTATTAGAAGTCGGGTAAACGTAAATCCTTGTAGTATCATATGCTCTGAAACTATCAATAGCTAAAATAGAATTTTCTACAGTGCCAAAAATCAATCTGTCAAATTGTTTTTGTTTACTCCAATGATTTAAAATTCTTATTTTTATATCTTGAGCTGTCCCTATATATACTTGACAGTATTCATCAAGAACTAACATATAATATCCTGATATATTTTTATACTCATTTAAATCATATATTTGTTCGAATCCTTTATGTTTAAATAAAAATTTATTCAGTTCTTTATTAAATTCTTCTTTGTCTAATGATGCAAAATATTTAATATTTAAATCATAATTTAATAAACACTTCTCAAAATGTTTTTTACACCAATCTTTATTTGAAGATTTATTATCAATAATTGCATAATTTTCTCGTGTCATTATGAATCCATATTTTGTGAACCTTAGATTAACACCAAAATAAATAGGCATATTTTTAACCTTTCAATAAAAAGTAGTTTCTATAATCTCATAGTAACCTCCACAGATTTTTGTGTAGAGTATATATTTTGATTCTAACCTATCTAAATTTATTTTTTCATAAATACTTATAGCACAATGCACTATTTTAACAATCGTTCTAGAATAATAATGGTTTGGTCAATTGTTGAATTAATAGCACCAGAGATTCCTGATATACCTATGCTCTTTAAATTTTTTCCGATTTCGTTTGTTGTAATAGATTTTATGTACCACCCATCCTTTGCATACTCATTAAGAGTTGATTCAATATTTTGAACATTTACTGAGCCTGTTTCATTATCTATGAATTCCAAAACTTTATATTCTTTTGTCATATTAGGCAACTCTTTAATAGTATTTATCAACTTTTTATTAGATTGTATATTGGCTAGATTCAATAAAGTTTGAATATCTTCATTTGATAAATCGTCAGCAATGGCTTTAATAATATTCTTTTTTTCTGTCTTTAGTTCAAAATATTCCTTTGGTATTTCCTTAAGATATGCTGGGTCAGAATAATATCTGAATTGGTTCGCTGATTCTTTGAAAAACTTCTTGCCACCAAATTCTTCAACATTATCCCAATTGATAGGAATTTCCTCTTCAATTTCAAAAGTTTCATTATGCGAGTATCCATTTTCAATGAGAAAATCATTTAATGCTTGTCTTAGTCTTTCATCCATGCTAATTACCTCCTCAACAAGTAATTCTAAATCCACATAATTTTTTTTCTTTATCAAACTCCACGCTGAAGGTAATTCCAAAAGTCTTAAAAATATCTTCTAACGGATAAAGATAATTACGGTTACCAATTTTTATGACACCTTTTTCATCATTGGGCTTATATGAATACTCATAACTAAGTGTACCATCTTTATTAATTATTTTTCCTTCCTTATAACTTGAATTTATACTGGTGTATATAGATTTACTTTCATTTTTGAAATCATTATTCTTTATGTCTAAGATACCATCAATAAAGGGATTGACTGATTTTAAAATGTTATACTGCTTTTTGGTTGCATTCAATAAAGTAGTAATTGAGCTAACCTCATTAATATATATTTTGTTATTTTCATCAATATAAATTTGAAAGCTATTTCTCTTAAAAAAGTAATTTTTTTTTCCATCATTTATCACAGGTATAAAATTAAGTATATAGAACTTGTTATCTTCGGTTATTACTAAATTCTCAAAGCTTTTATAATATTCTTTAAGTTTTGACAGATTTTTCAAATATGATATATCACTAATTGAATTCCCACCAAAGGATATTTGCTCTAAATTAACAAGATTCTCTATACCTTTAAGAGTTTTTATATTATTATTGGCTATTCTAAATGTTTTAAGTCCAGTAAGATTTTTAACAATATCTATATTATTTATATCATTTCCATCAAGTGATAATGTTTTAAGACTTTTCAAATTATATAAAGCTGAAATATCAGTAATTTTTTTATTATCTAAAATAATAGTATGTAGTTCCTTTAAATTCGCAAGCAAACCAATATCCTCTAAGTCACCCTCTGAATCTAAAATAATACTTTTTAAGTTTTTAATGTATTGTATACCTTCAAGATTGCAAATATTTTCTTTTGAATATGCATCTATCTGATTGATTTTTAGAAGGTCATCCTCATATATAGTGCCATTTGGCTTATTGATTCCAACTCTTATGATTTTATCTAAATCCTTATCTGGGAACACAACTTCTTTACCCTTTGATGCTTTTGAATTAGTAGGTAATGAATCTTTCTTTGTTGTAATAGCAATATTACCAGTTTTATCAACTATATGTGTTTTGCCTAAAAGGTTAGCTACACTTTTTGTATTTATATATACATTACCATTAAAACTAATTTTATCTCCACCAATAGCTTTACTATCAATTTTTACAGTAATTTGATTAAATACCGCTTTAATAGTTTTTGTTACTCCTGCTGAAAAAACAGTTGTACCTAATATTAAACAGCATACTAAAAAACCAGCTATAAACCCTTGTAGTCGTTTATTCAATCTTATCCCTCCATGTTAACAATATTTTACTTTATTGTATCGTTGCAATATGGAATTTGCAATATAATGTAAATTAATAATGCTAATATTTCTAAGTCGCTTATGCATTAACTGTAGTCGATTCCTCAATGTGCAATGGTACTATATGTAAATAATTGCTTATTCGATATTTGTAAAATACCCCTCTACCCTTAGACAAACTAAAAGAAGGGTTTAATTCCCCTTCTCCTCTTCTGCTTCTTTATACATATCAATATATTTATACAATGTTGCTCTACCTATTCCCAGATACTTTGCAAATCCTGTTGCTGTCATGTCTCCATACTTACCATCCTTAAACCTCTTATACTCTTTAATAAAGATATCTGGTAATTCTGCTTGTGGTCTGCCTAATTTAGTTCCCTTGGCTCTTGCTGCATCTAATCCTTGATTAATTCTTGCTACTGTTTTTTCTCTCTCCTGTTGGCTCATATGTGCTTTTAAGGTTATTACTATATCAACAACCATATTATATATGCTACTGTCCTGTGCCTTGTTATATTCGTTCATATATGGAATATCTAAGGCTATAACTCTAATTCCTTTACTCTTTAAATCCTTTAATTCGGCAATTACATCATCTGCATCCCTGCCTAATCTATCCAAATCGGTGATTATTAAAATATCATCTTGTCGTAATGTCTTAGTCTTTAAGTCTCTATATACTTGTCGGTTCTGTGCTTTAATTGTTCCGCTTATGCGTTCCTCTACAATTTTATCAAAAGTAAATCTATTATCATTTGCATATTGTTCTAGTGTTATTTTCTGCCTGTCTGTAGTCTGTTTTTCCTTCTGAGTACTAATCCTCATATATCCATATATCATAGTATCAATCCCTTTCATTGATTATGATATAATTATAATTGTCTACGAAATCATATCCAAATATCACAAACAGTTATATAAAACATTTATGCCCATTTATCAGTAAATATCTGCTATTTTCTTGTACAATCAAACGTCTATGAAAACATATGATTTGTAGACACATCATTTCTCAATATATGCTAACATATTTATACTTTCCATTTCACTAATTGCATCCTGCTTTAATTGAATAATAAAGCTACTTGGCATCATTTGAATAACAGAGTTTTCAAAAATCTCTGTTATTTTTCTTATATTAATATTCAGCGTTTCTATAGGATTCTGAATTATGTAGCCATAAATATTATGATTTTGAGGGTCAACATGTATATAAAAAATGTTATACTGGTCTCCCAGTCCACTAGCTACTTTCAGCTCATTATATGATATATAGAACTTATCTTCAACCCTAGATGTCGTTTTCACTTCATATACAATCTCAACATCTCCATCTCTAATTAGAATATCGTAACCATATGAACTACTAATAGTTGATACCTGCTGTGGATTTAAATTTAAAGAATTGAGATAGTTTAGTGCTAACTTCTCACCAAAAGCACCTAACTTATTTTTTTTAGTTACCCATTCAGGACATTTGTCAGATTCATTATCTAATTCATCGTTATAAATTTCATCTTTGATTGACTGCTCAATCTCCTCAAATAAATCCGTCTGCAATGTCTCAACAATAGTTTCAAATCCATTATTTGTTAGCTTTACTTCTCCATTATTGTGAAAATATTGGGGTAAATAGTCCTCAATATTATATATATATATATTATTCATTGTTACCACCCTTTAAAGCACATTCTCTACAGACAATCCACTTTACACTATCAACATCACTACCATAATGGAGTAGTGCCCAATTCTCTGGAATATTTTCAAACTTTCTCTTACAAATTGAGCACATAAAAAAGTTCATTTCCCTAGTTTCTATTATATCGCTCCAAGTTAGCACCCTTCCTATCATATCGCCTATTTCAGACAATATTTTTTGATATCTCCCTTTGCCTTTATAAGTCAACACTTTCCTTTTTTGCTGAATTATATTCGAAATTTTCTCCGAAACTTTTAAAGATTTCCCAGAACTAAAACTAAAAGTATTAGTTTTGGAATTATAATTATCTTCAACCGTCTCTAATAACTCTGCAAGAGATAACCCTAACTGATAAACAGCTTCAAATACAAAAAGGCGATTTAAATCATCTTTAAGTATATTTCTAATCTTAACAATGTCTTTTACACTTAGAGGCATTGCTCTTCTCGTATCATTTATAACTTTTTCTTTGCTCATTCGTAATTGCTCTATTTCACTAATATCATACGGAAACTGATTAGTATCACTAATCAATTTAAAAAATCCAGCTATCGCTGCAATTTTTGTGTTTATTCGGTTAGAACTTTTTGTCTTATATATAAAACTTTTTATGTCTTCTAATTTTACAGTATTTATATCCCTTTCTCCACCAATTTCTAAAAGATTAATTATAATATTTTTATATACAACTATTGTATTTTGGGTTCTGTTATTGATACTCAAACTATCCAAATATATGTTATACCACTGCTGATTATTGGGCGATAGCATTTTTAATCTTGATGGTAATGATTTTTGAACTTTACTCGTGAATTCATCCATTATAGACACCCCATATTCAAGCCTTTAATTTATATCTTTATAAGTAATTTTTTCAATAATAATTTACAGCTACCTCAATCTTTCCAAAAACCATAGAAAACAATCGATATCGTGTCGCTGTTAAAGTTTCCAATTCTCCTAAATAACTAGATTCACGAGAGGACTTTATACAAAAACCTTGCGACTTAAAAAATTCCCTAAATCCATCAAATAATTTCTGCTTCATTTTATTATATAAGCCATTTATCTTACTTTCTGAATAAAAAGAATCCTTTAGTATATCAAGTTCTAGTAACAATTTTGATTTTTCCTTATTTAATATGTCTGAATTGGATTCTCTTTTAACTATATCTTCAAAGTCCATATTAATACCCCTCCGTATATCATTATTTATCCTAATTGTATCCTTATTACTCATTAATTACAAGAAAATGCCAGATTATATTCAGATAATATTTTTGTCAAGGAAGGGTAATAGGTTTTACTTACAATGGTAAAATATATTATAAATTTAATTGATATAGACACTTTAAGCCATTCATTTAAAGTTTAGGTATAAGTTGTAGGGTAAATTATTTAAACAGTTATAGAGTCATTTTCGATTAAATTTACAAAGAAAAAGAACCCTGCTTATGACAAGGGTCTTTGATAGATTTCATCAGATAAATTTTTTATATAATTACTCAATGATATGCACATTTATTTTAACTGTTTAAATGAATTAATCTTTTAACATCCATATCTTATGAGAAAGCTTTTTCATAAAACTCTTTTTGTTCAGCACAATAGCCTTTTCTTGCTATATAAACAGATTGAACAATTTTTGTATGAGGTAAGATAGGTGCATATAAACGTATGTCATTCTTAGGAGAACCCATACCTCCAAAATCAACTTCACAATCATCAAATATGCTTTTAAATAGTTCTTCAATCTCTTCTCTTTGTTTTCCAAGAAGCTGAACATTATTCAAAAATACCTCTGACTGTTTGAAAAACTCAATTGCAGAACATATAAGAATACCTTCATTACCTACTTCATACGACACATGACAAATATTTCTGTAATCCTCTGTATCATGTAAATCAACTTCTGATTTCTTAAATAAAGTTGGAGTAATTTTTAATATTGATTGTATCTCTTTACTTGTCATACCAAATTTAATAACATCTGTTCCTTCAAAAATCTTTAAATTAAACTCCATAGGCTATCTCCCTTTGACAATATAATGACAATTCATTAGAAGTATTGCAAATTATATTGTAACACATTGCAAATACTTCTTTTTATAATTATTTCATTTATTGATACCAATACAAAGTGAATAATACATAATTCCACATTTGTGCAATAGCGTCATTATATTTACTACCAAACTTAGCGTGAATATCATCAATATCCATTTGCATAGCAGCAATATATTTACCTTGATTTACAAGTTTTAATTGACTATTACGATATACTACTGCTGCTGCACCTGACCCCCAACTTGCAGTCCGCATATGATCTTCAGGTGTCATTAGTATACAAGGTGCTGTACCAGTAGAAACAGTACCTACTTTTACTTTTGAAGAATTATACTTGTTAACCGTTGCACTTGAATAAACTTCTGATGCAAAGCAGTGATGTCTATCACCACCCATAGCATTTAGAATTGAATTATAAGAACCGCCTAATTGATATGTGCGTATAGTAGTTATATCAGGCACAGTATAGTCTTCTAAAGCCTGTGTAAACGAACAAGTTTGTAAAGTTATACTTTCCTCTACTGTTGCAGTTATAGGTTTTGTAATTGTAAACGTATTATTGTAAAATAAAGACCCAGAAATCTTTGTAGAACTAGTACAAACACCGTTATAATTTCTAATATTTATGTACCCAGAAAAATAAGTAATAGGAGTAATAATACCAGTAGTATTAACTGTTACCGTTATTGTCCTTAAATCAGTACTTGCAGATATTTTTATTGTGGCAAATGAAGGTAGGGTTGCTAATGTGCTTTGCTTAGAGTTTGTTGTTTTCTCTGCATTAGTGTTATTAATTGTTATTGTTGTACTAGAAGGATTTGTTTTAGCAGTTGTTGGTGGTACTTTAAATATATCTACACTGCTATTACTTGCTTCAGTTGCAATTTGCAAATCTTGATTTTCATTAGATGATGTGGCAAATACACTACTTATAGAAGTAGTTAAAATAATTGTGATTAATACCAAACTAATCAGTTTTTTTACTTTCATAATATTTTCTCCATTTCTAAATTAATTAATATCTGTATTGTTTTTGTAAATTGTACCACTATTGGTTTTTATTGTCAATTTAAATGTATTTTTTAGATTTCTGCGGTTTACGTGCAAAGCGAGGCTTCACAATACTTCTTAAACTTTACCCCAAAATGATTTATAGGCATTCTGAGCTGTTTTTAAGTATTAGTTGAAGTGTAAAGTTATTGGACGGTTTAAAGTGTAATTATGGCTAAATTTACAAAGAAAAAGAACCCTGTCACCAAGGCTCTTGATTGAATATATTTACTTCTTTATCTTGCCTACCCTCTTCTTATTGTCTATTAGCCTATTTAGTGGACTTGCTAAATTATGAGCTTCTTTAGGTCTTATACCGCAATCAAGTGTAAAAATAATCAACGATTTGTCCCTTACCCCTGTAAAAGATGTTTGGTCTGGAAGTTTTATTAATTTGGCTAAAATTTCTTCAGGTACATCTACTATTCTCTCCTGCGCTTTTCTCTTTTTTAACCCTTCTAGCGGATTAATATCAAGATATCCTTCATTTACTGACCATTCAAAAAATGTCTTTAAATATGCTCGTCTTATATTATAAGTTGCTGGTTTAATATCATCAGACATATACTGCAATACACAATTTTTTAATGTATTATCAGTCCATGAAGTAGGATACCTATTAAAAAAGTAATAGACATGTCTTTCATAGTCACTTAATGTTGTTTCACTTCTGCCCTCTGCTCTCTTTAAAAGTAGGAATTCATTTAGTGCATCTTCAAATGATTTTTTACTTTTTGATTGGCTGATTTTTGTTACTCGTTTACCCATAATTTCTCTCCCTCTCTCTTGTGAGATAGGTGAAAGCTTTATTGAGTCCAGTGTGTTAAAAATAACCCACTGGATTTTAGACAAAACAAAAAGTTCCACAAAGTGTTGAAACCCTGTGAAACTTTCTATTTTTGGTGCGGATGAAGGGACTTGAACCCCCACGGTCTCCCACTGGAACCTAAATCCAGCGCGTCTGCCAATTCCGCCACATCCGCACGAGCAAGATTAATTATAATTACATATATATGTTTTGTCAACACCAAATTGACGTCTTTTTTTAAATTATTCGCACATTGCTCTTATTTACTTTCTGTTTCTTAGTTATTTACAGCATTACTAACTATAATTTCAAAAATCTCCTGTCACTTAGTCAATTCAGCCGTTGATTTAATAAAACGCTCTATTTCTTTAGCTAAATCCACCTCAATAAAATTAATTTTTTTGCTCCCATCCGAATTAAATACTAATCTTACAGTTGGTCTTGTTGGTAAATTTCTATTAATCTTTATAACTACCCCTTTTTCACCACTATTAAGAATAATACCTGTACCGACTGGGAAAGGTGGTATAATTTTTGTAAAGCAACTCAGTACTACAGCATCAAGAGATGAAGCCGCTATCACAGTTAGATAATCAATAGCTTGAACTGTGCTGATTTTTTTTCTGTATATCCTATCTGATGTCAACGCATCAAATATATCAGCAACTGCAACAATCCTAGAATAAATGTGTATTTCATTTTGCCTAAGTCCTTTACTATATCCCTTACCATCAAATCGTTCATGGTGACATAATGCAACCATTGCAGATTTTTCACTAATATGAGGCATAGTTTTTAAAATATTATATCCAAATATAGAATGTTGTTTAATAACTTCGTACTCCTCATCAGTAAGAGCAGAATTTTTTTGAAGAATTTCTGGTGGGATTAAAACTTTACCAATATCATGTAAAAGTGCACCAATCCCTAATTCTTTTAATTCATCATAGCTTAATTTTAACTCAACACCCGTAGCAATAGACAAAACACATACATTTACACTATGTAAAAAGGTATAATTATCACAAGACTTTATATCCATTAAATTAATAATAATGTCGTCTAAAGACAAAATGTCACTTACTATTTTATTAACAACTTCAAAAACTTTATCTGAATTAAGCTTATCACCAAAATAATAAGCCTCCATTGTGCTCTTAACAACAGTAATAGCTTCAATTCTCGTTTGTTCTTCAATTACATCCCTTATAACAATATCTTTTGATATGTCATCTTCAATGTATATCTCCGTAATACCTAGACTAATTAGTCTACTAATGTAAGAGGCTGTAAGTCTAGCACCTGCCTCAAGCAAAATCGTTGTACCATTATAGAAGATTGCTTTCCCAACAATCATTCCAGTCTTACAATTTGAAGTAATAATTTTTCTCATTTATTTCCTCTTTAATTTATTATGTCATATTTATACTTTCAAAATGTTGCTATAAACAATAACTTTTCAACTATAATTTACCAAGTATATGTATAAGAGCATAATAATTAATATATCGATTAAAACAATACATTTTCATCATAATTATACTTATTATACTAAAGACTAGCAACATAATTTTACTATTTTCATACTTTTTTTAATATTTTACAAAAGTATTTTTTTTCTATATACTTTTAACTATAATTTATTGAGTAAATTCAATTATATTTATTCTTACCATATTTAAATTTTTTTATAGGAGTAATTTTATTTATGATATTTCCTAGCATTATAACTTTAGCTATTCTATTACTTTTATATATGCGAATAGAAGCATCCTTACTGAATAAGAGTTTTGTTAATTTCAGCTCATCCCATAAGGGGCTTAAGATTGCCCATATTTCAGACTTACATGTAAGTAAGCTTTATATCTCTGCAAGAAGAATAAAGGCTTCCTTAGCCCAAATTTGCCCTGATATAATTATAATGAGTGGCGATTATATTGAAAGTCAGAAAGATATTCCAAAGTTCATTCTATTATTGAAAGAGATTAATGGTGTCTGTCCAGTATATATTTCACTTGGAAACCATGATCATAAAGCTTTAAAACATGATATGACGAAAATAGCTTCCTTTGTTGATAAGCTACAAGAAACTGGTGCAATAGTTTTACTTAATTCCAGTACTCGCATAGAAAAAAACAACAACATCTATAAGCTTATAGGAATTGATGACTTAAGGCATGGCAAACCAGATGTTGGCAAAGCCTTCAAGGACATTACTCCTTCATTTGGCAACAATTGTTTGAACATTGCCTTTTCCCACAATCCTGATATGCTTTTTAATCTTCCTAAAAATAAAGCAGATTATTTTCTATGTGGACACTTTCATGGCGGTCAAATATGGATGCCCTTTGGTTTAGAATTTAAAATAATGAGAAATGAAAAGCTTTGTAAAATGGGTTACAAAAGAGGAGCACATAAAATTAATGGAGTAAATATATATATAAACAGAGGGTTAGGAAATGTACTTTTCCCATTCCGATTTCTTTCAAAACCTGAAATTGCAGTTATACAACTGCCTTAAGAAAAGTTTTTTATTGATTTCATATAACGAGGCAGGAGATTTTCAGGCGGTGAGAATATCTCCCGCCTCGTTGAAACGCCGTTAATGTAATAAAATTTTTCTACAATCGAAAAATTTTATTTGAATCTAGGCGTTATAACAATGGTTTAATAACCTCTAAGACATTACTCTTTAAGGTATCAAGTCTTGCTTGTGACAAGTCTAAAGTTTTGTCCGATACACCATAGTATATCTTAATTTTTGGTTCAGTTCCTGATGGTCTTATGCAGAACCAAGAACCGTCCTCCATTTCGTAATAAAGAACATCTGATACAGGCAAATTAATTTTTTCTGTAGTTCCATCAGCTATGATATATCTTTCGGAATTTTCATAATCTCTTATAGCCTTTACATTCAAAACACCAAATTTCTCATATTTTGCTTCACGCATAGTTGCCATTGCTGCTTTGATTTTCATTACGCCATCTTTACCCTCAAGAGTAAATGAGTTAATTCCTTCAAGCGAATATCCATATTTCTCAAACAAGTTTATTAAAGCCTCATAGAGGGTTATTCCCTTAGCCTTGTAATATGCTGCCATTTCAGCTATTAACATTGATGCTACAACAGCATCCTTATCTCTAACATCTGTACCTGCCAAATAACCATAGCTCTCCTCGAAACCAAACAAGTATTTTTGATTACCAGTTTCATCTCTGAGCATTATTTGCTCGCCAATAAATTTGAAGCCTGTAAGAACCTCCACAAGCTCAACATTATAATACTTTGCAATAGTCCTTGAAAGCTCAGTTGTAACAATAGTTTTAACAACAAAACCGTTGTCAGGCAACTTGCCAGTTTCTTTCATGGCAGATAACATATACTCTAGCAATAAGCAGCCTGTCTGATTGCCAGTTAATGTAGCATATTCCCCATCATTTTTTCTAACTACCACACCAACTCTATCGCTGTCAGGATCAGTACCAACTATTAAGTCAACATTGTTCTCTGAAGCAAGCTTTATAGCTAATTCAAAAGCAGATCTTTCTTCTGGATTAGGTGATTTAACAGTTGAAAATTGTGAATCTGGAAGCTCCTGTTCCTTAACAACCAGCACATTTTTGAAACCATTTTCTGCTAAAATCCTTCTAACTGGTTTATTTCCAGCTCCGTGTAACGGCGTGAAAACTATTTTGAAGCTGTCTCCTACTTTTTCTGCTGCATCACTATTAATACATAGAGTTTTAAGCATTGCAATATAAGCGTCATCTATTTTGCTTCCTATAATCTCCAGTAAATCCTTTTGTATTGCTTCATCCTTAGAAATTGTGTTAACCTTTGTTATATCAGCTATAGAATTAATTTCTGAAATAACTGCATTTGAGCCATCTATTGATAATTGACCTCCGTCATCGCCATATACCTTGTAGCCATTATATTGCTTAGGATTATGACTTGCAGTTACAACTATACCTGCTGCTGCTTTTAGGTACCTAACAGCAAAGGACAACTGTGGAGTAGGTCTTAATTCATCAAACAGATACGCTTTAATTCCATTTGCACAAAAAACCTTAGCTGCTTCTAAAGAAAACTCAGGTGACATAAATCTTGAGTCATATGCTATTACAATTCCTTTATCCTGCTTACCAAGCTTGTTTATATAGTTTGCAAGACCTTGTGACGCAACTCTTACAGTATATATATTTATTCTGTTTGTACCAGCACCTATAATACCTCTAAGACCACCTGTTCCAAACTCTAAGCTTTTGTAGAATCTATCTTCTACTTCCTTAGCATCGTTTTTTATTGATAAAAGTTCATCTTTTGTGTCTTGATCAAAGTATTCATTTTCTAACCAAAAATTCAGTTTTGCTTGACTATCCATAATTCTTTAGCACCCTCCTAAAAATTTCATTTAACAAAAGTCAATTACCGCTAAAGCCTTTGCCTGTTAGCATACCGCCACAATGAGAACATTATTTTTTGAGTCACAAAATCAGTGTGGCGATTAGTCTTAAAAATCAAACCAATAAGACAATAAAAATATTATTGTCCTTTTCACCGCTTAGTAATTAACTATAGACTACTAGTATATCATAAAACTTTACAATTTCAATTATACAATCTACATAATATATTATATTATTCGCCATCTAAAAATATAAACAATCAACACTTGATACGGTTGCTTTTAGTAATTAAAACAAGCCTATTTTTGATAATATAGTTGCTACAATAACAGTAATTAGTCCAGCAAGTCCAATAGCCAAGCCGCTCATAGCGCCCTCGGTTTCACCCATTTCAACTGCCTTGGTAGTACCCAAGGCATGTGCCGAAGTACCAATAGCTAATCCCTTTGCAGTTTTATCAGTTATTTTGAATATCTTTAAAACCCACTGTGCAAAAACCGCTCCAACTATACCTGTAATTACAATGGCTGCAACTGTTACAGATGGTATTCCTTCTATTTGTTCAGAGAGTTCTATTCCTAATGGAGTTGTTATGGACTTTGGAATAAGAGAAGCGAGCAATTCCTTGGAAAGTCCAAATCCCTTTGCCAGCCCCCAAACACTAAGTATAGCTGTAATGCTGCCAATAAAAACTCCCCCTAAAATAGCAATATAATCCTTTTTGAGAGAATTGATATTTTTGTATAGCGGCACAGCTAATATAACAGTAGCTGGCGTTAAAAACATAGAAATAAAATCCCCTCCATTTTTATAATCCTCAAGAGGAATGTTTAGAGCAAGCAATGTACAAATCACCAATACAATAGCTATCATAAGAGGATTTAGGAAGGCTATTTTAGTTTTTTTATTAATGAAAATACCTATTTCATAAGCAAGTATAGAAATAAGTAATGAAAAAATCGGTGTAGCAAATATGTCTTTCATAATTATGCCATGCCCAATATTTAACACAAGAACATCAAGAACAAATACACTCTCTTGACATAAATGGTACGGGCTGGCTAACTCCTAATCTATTTTTTATTATCTTTCAACGTTGCTTTTTCCCAAAAAAAGATTATGTAAATTTAGTTTGAGTTTGTTGCTAATACAATTACTCTTCAAGCTTTTTTAACTCAACTTTCGAATGAAAAGTCATTCCATGCTCAAGTTTAGCAATAGCACGTTGCCAAGTAAATAAACTTATTTCATGGAATTATTTAAATTTTAATTTTATAAGTTTTAACACCTACAATTTTTCTTCTGGGAAAGTTGAGTTATTAAGCCTTTTCTTAATTATTTGAACAGTCCACCCTGTTATAATCATTACGATAAAGGTGGTTACAAAGCAAATAACCAAAATTGGCAATAAATTTTCCTTTAATATTCCTACATATGCTAATAAACCTACCCCAGCAGGAATAAAAAAGAAGGCTAAATGCTCTAATAAGAATTTGCTAATTTCCTCTATCATTTCTAGCTTTATTAGTCTAAATAGTAAGCAAACAAAAAGCAATATCATACCAATAATACTTCCAGGAAGGGGTATATTTACCACCTTGTTCAACACTTCTCCTACCACACATATAATTAGTATTATTAAAAACTGTCTCAGTAATTTCATTTAAGTTTCCCCATCAACTCACCAATCTTATCCCTCAATGCAGCTGCTTTTTCAAACTGCAAATCTCTTGCAGCCTGTTTCATTTCCTTTTGAAGCTTTTCAATTAGCTCTTCTAGCTGTTCAGCAGACATTATGTCGTTTTTATCCTTAACAATGTAAGCTCCTTGATCCTCCGCTACTTTTGTTGCTTCAATAAGATTACGTACAGACTTTTTAATAGTAGTAGGCACAATGCCATACTTGTTGTTGTAATCCATCTGAATCTGACGTCTTCTATTAGTTTCACTGATAGCTCTGTGCATTGAACCTGTCATGTTGTCAGCATACATAATAACCTTGCCCTCAGAGTTTCTGGCAGCTCTTCCTATTGTTTGAATTAATGATGTTTCTGAACGCAGAAATCCTTCCTTGTCTGCATCTAATATTGCTACAAGGGTAACTTCAGGCAAGTCTAAGCCCTCTCTTAACAAATTAATTCCAACTAAAACGTCAAATTCTCCAAGACGTAAATCTCTAATTATTTCCATTCTTTCAAAAGTAGCAACATCTGAATGCATATACTTTACTCTTATATCAAGCCCCTTCATGTACTCGGTCAAGTCCTCAGCCATTTTCTTGGTTAGAGTTGTAACAAGAATTCTTTGATTTTTGGCAGCTCTTATGTTAATTTCACCTATCAAATCATCAATCTGACCCTTAACTGGTCTCACAATCACCTCAGGATCTATTAGCCCTGTTGGTCTTATAATCTGCTCAACTATTTGTGTAGAATGTTCTTTTTCATATACAGCTGGTGTTGCACTTACATAGACAACCTGGTTAATCTTTTGTTCCCACTCAGAAAACTTAAGTGGTCTGTTATCAAATGCAGATGGCAGTCTAAAGCCATAATTGACTAGTGATTCTTTTCTTGAACGGTCGCCATTATACATTGCCCCAACTTGAGAAACTGTAACATGGGATTCATCAATAAAAAGCAGGAAATCATCAGGAAAGTAATCAATCAATGTAAACGGCGGACTTCCAGGCTCTCTGCCGCTAATATGCCTAGAGTAATTCTCTATGCCTTGACAAAAACCCAATTCAGACATCATCTCTAAATCATATCTGGTTCTTTGTTCAATTCTTTGTGCCTCAAGTAGCTTTCCTTCCATTTTAAACTGCTCAATTCTCTCATCTAATTCCTTTTCTACTGTAACAATAGCTTTATCCATCTTTGGCTTGGTGGTTGCATAGTGAGAGGCAGGAAAAACAGCAATATGTGTCCTTGTCCCAATAACTTCACCAGTCAAATAATCAACCTCTGTTATTCTCTCAATTTCATCACCAAAAAACTCCACTCTAAGAACCATTTCAGAGCTATTAGCAGGAAAAATCTCTAAAACATCTCCTCTAGCCCTAAATCTACCTCTTCTAAAATCAATTTCATTTCTCTCATACTGTATGTCGATCAGCTTTCTAAGAACTTCATCCCTATCCTTTTGCATGCCTACTCTAAGAGACATCATCAAATCTGTGTAATCTTCTGGATCTCCCAAACCATATATGCAAGAAACGCTGGCAACTATAATAACATCCCTTCGCTCAAACAAAGCAGCTGTTGCAGAGTGTCGCAATTTATCTATTTCTTCATTTACAGAGGAATCCTTTTCTATATAAGTATCTGTAGCTGCAATATATGCTTCAGGTTGATAGTAGTCATAATAGCTTACAAAGTATTCCACAACATTGTTAGGAAAGAATTCTCTGAATTCACTGCAAAGCTGTGCAGCAAGTGTCTTGTTGTGAGCCATAATCAGTGTAGGCTTTTGTACCTGCTCAATGACCTTTGCCATTGTATAGGTTTTTCCCGAACCAGTTACACCAAGAAGTGTCTGGTGCTTCACTCCATCAATTATTCCCTTGCTAAGTTTTTCTATTGCTTCTGGCTGATCGCCCTTCGGACTATAATCAGAAATTACTTCGAATTTATTCATAACTACCTCATTCTACTGTTTACCAAAGCGGTGCCCGCCACTTATAGAAGTGGGGAACATTTTCTTGCCTCGTTATAAATATATTTTAAATTTAAAAAAACATATGTTCAAGGAATATTTTAACTCCTATAGCTATCAATATCAATCCACCAACTACACCAGCTCTTTTACCTAATAAATTTCCAAACCTTTTGGCAATTAAAACAGCAGTTATGCAGCAAATAAACGTAATTACACCTATGCAGCTTATTGAGTAATAAATATTTACATTGAGTGCAGATAAGCTGACACCAACAGCCAGTGCGTCAACACTTGTAGCAACTGCCTGTACTAGCAATAGCTTTAATGTCATAGATATCAAGTCACAATCCTGCTTATTCTCAGCAGTTATTGCTTCGTGGAGCATTTTTCCGCCAATAATTGATAGCAGAATTAAAGCTATCCAATGGTCAAATTGTTTAATAACATCTGCAAATGCATTAGCCGCAAAATATCCTATCAAGGGCATAATTGCTTGAAATAAGGCAAACATCACTGCCATCTGCAATATATTCTTAACTGTTATTTTTTTTATACATAAAGAGTTGGAAATAGACACTGCCGCCGCATCCATCGAAAGCCCAACTGCTAATAATATTAGTTCTAAAGTCCCCATATTTAACTTATCCTTTTTGACCTAGCAAATCAGTTTTGCCTGTTTTAATTTATTGCAACTATTTTCGCAACAAACCATTGTTAATTATTCCGCACCGCCTGAAAACCAAAGCGGTACCCGCCAGTTTTAGAAGTGGGGGATGTTTTCTTGCCTCGTTATATGTTGGAAAGTTGAGTAATAATACATAAAAACGGGAACTATTTCACCCAATCCGAAATGAGTTCCCACTGTTATAACTTTTTATCCTCTTGGTACAAGCCCTACTTTTCTATAAACCTTTGAAAGCGTTTTTCTTGCCATATAGGCTGCTTTCTCAGAATTTTCTTTTAATATAGTGTTTAGGTAATCTTTGTTTGAGGAAAACTCATTATATTTTTGTTGAACTGGCTTTAATGTTTCTACAACAGATTGCCCTACGGTTTCCTTTAAATCACCATAGGATTTGCCCTCAAAGTCCTTTTCAATATCACTAAAGCTTTTATTTGTTGTTGCTGAAAAAATACTGATTAAGTTACTTATTCCAGGCTTATTTTCTTCATCATATCGAATTTCACGCTCTGAATCTGTAACTGCTCTCTTGAACTTGCGCATAATCGCATCTTCATTATCCAATAAGAATACATATGCATTTTCATTCTCATCAGACTTTGACATCTTCTTTTCAGGTTCCTGCAAGCTCATTATTTTAGCACCTATCTTTGGAATATATGCCTCTGGTACAATAAAAGTATCCCCGTAAATACCATTAAACCTTTCAGCAATGTCCCTTGTTATTTCAAGATGCTGCTTTTGATCCTGTCCGATTGGTACAAGCTCTGTCTGATATAATAGAATATCAGCTGCCATAAGTACTGGATAAGTGTATAAGCCTGCATTTATGTTATCACTGTGTTTCTGTGACTTATCTTTAAATTGAGTCATTCTGTTTAATTCGCCCATATATGTGAAGCAATTTAAAATCCATGCTAACTCAGCATGTGCGCTAACATGTGACTGCATATATAAGGTGCTCTTCTTGGGATCAAGTCCGCAAGCCATATAAAGTGCTAGCAAATTCAAGCTTCTCTGCCTTAGTTCTGCTGGCTTCTGCCTTACAGTAAGTGTATGTAGATCCACTACACAATAAAGACATTCAAATTCATCCTGCATAGGAATCCAATTTTTTATTGCTCCCAAATAATTGCCTATGGTAAGATTTCCTGATGGCTGAACACCACTAAAAATCCTCTTTTTCTGTTCTGCTTGCTCCATAAAAAACACATCCTTAACCTGAAATTTAGCATAAATATATACTATTTAGTCACCCTTAACAATTAATTATGTTAAAAATTCTCATATCAATGATTTTATCATTATTATATTAGTATTAACAAGGTGTTTTGAATAATTAACGTTTTTTTTCTTTACTCTTATATGAAATAAAAACAATCAAAAACCCAAATCCACCTATTAGATAATAAACACCTGTCCTTGTATCTCCTGCAGAATATTTTAACATTCCAAAGCAAATTAGTACAATAGCAAAAAAGGAACTGCCAAAACTCATTATTCTATTAACCTTCATAGTTATACCCTACCTCGTATTTAGTTTGAACTTAATTACCTCAAGCAATTATTTTGGCATCAAACCATTATTAATTTGTGACCGATAAATTTCTTATTTTGTAATATTGAATTATTTATCTTCTTACTCATAAAACATCGGAGTTGTCAGTTTTATTTTCTATATCAAAAAGCTCTTTTAATTTCTTGTTCTTATCAATTAGCAACATTAATGGATATCCAAGCAAATAGCAGGCAATAATTTGTCCACCGCCTACTGAAAGCATTGTCGCAAACAGTGGCACTTTACCAAGATAACTGAGCATTGCCCCCACAATAACAGCATTTACAATGATTGGTGGAATAGGTGCTAGCCATTTTCTCCTAGGTCTTCTATATGTTAGCTTATATGTAAGATAAGCTGCCAATAGTGTTGCCAAACTCCCAATAACTACATCCAATATCCCATTTCCTCCAATAATATTGGATAAAATACATCCTACAAATAGTCCTGGAATCGCTAATGGTGTAAAGTACGGTAATACAGTAAGTGCTTCAGCAAGTCTACTCTGAAATGGAGCAAAGCTTGTAACATAAAAAATTAATGTCAGCACTAAATATACTGCAGATATCATAGCTGAAATAGTCAACAATTTTATTTTTTTATTATTCATAATTCGTTTTTCATGCTCTTTATCTATAACAACCCATATAAAGCTTCAGCATGAATTTTATCCCCCTTAATTTTAGTTCTTTCAGACTTAAATCTGTGACTAAATCATCAATAAACAAAAATCAATTATTCTCGGATATAAACTAAATGTTGTCCTTTGAAGCTTTGAACCGTAATTGATTTTAACAAATTGGCATATAACAAATTATTGTTAACAAAAATACTGCCCTGCTAAAAGCAGGCAGTGACGCCATAGTTTTGTTTATAGACAGGATGGTCACGAACTGTCTAATTAGTTTTTGTCAATTATATCATTAATATTTATGTAATACAAATAAATGTTAAGCATATCATCCCATAGTAATTGGCTATAATTTCAGATATAATTATAAGTGAGCGACTTAAATTCTCAGTTGACAATTTTGAGTACCGATACGCTAAATATGAAAAAGTTGAGTGAGTAAATATATTTTTTCTAATTATAGTTCAAAATAAATAAACTCCATGTTTTTTTAATATTTTTGTCATGTGGCACATGCAGTTTAAAGGTTAAAGAAATCACATATAATTACAAAGGAGGTGCCCAGTCCATGTTATTTCTAGATTTATATAAATTGAGACATGGACGTGTTTATGAAAATTTTAAATTATGACGTTGCCATTATTGGTTGTGGTATCTCAGGTATATTTGCTGGCTATGAGTTAACAAAACGAAACCCTCAGCTAAAGGTATTAATGATAGAGCAAGGTAATAATATATTTAATCGCAATTGTCCTATTGTTGCAAATAAAACCAAAGACTGTGTACGCTGCAAGAACTGTGATATAATGCGAGGTTTTGGAGGTGCAGGTGCATTTTCTGATGGAAAATATAACTTCACAACAGCATTTGGTGGCTGGCTAAATGATTATTTAGATGATGCTGAAGTTATGAATTTAATTAATTATGTTGATGGAGTTAATGTTGAATTTGGAGCAACTAAAGAGAAATATTCCACGTACACTGATGCCGCTAAAATCATTGAAAAAAGGGCACTGGAAAATGATCTTCATTTATTGCAAGCCTCTGTAAAACATCTTGGGACAGAGAACAATATAGAAATACTAAAAAGTATGTATAATCACTTGACAAAGCTATTAGAAATCAGGTGTAATAGTCAGGTTTTAAATATTATGCCCTCACAAGAGGGTTACCAAATAGAATTGTACAACGGTGAGACCATTGATTGTAATTATCTTATTGTTGCACCTGGTAGATCTGGTGCTGAATGGTTCTCTAAACAATGCAAACAACTAAAGCTTAATTTAATAAACAATCAAGTTGATATCGGTGTACGTGTTGAGCTTCCAGCAAAAGTATTTGAACATATAACTGATGTCGTTTATGAATCCAAGCTATTATACAGAACAAAGCAATATGGTGATTTGGTACGTACTTTTTGTATGAACCCATATGGACACGTTGTTTCTGAAAATGTTGATGATATAATCACAGTTAACGGACACAGCTACACTGACCCTGCCCTAAGAAGCGAAAATACCAACTTTGCCCTATTAGTAAGTAATAGATTTACCCAACCCTTCAATGAACCATATCAGTATGGCAAAAGGATTGCATCTCTATCTAATATGCTTGGAGGCGGTGTTCTTGTTCAAAGATTTGGCGATCTTGTAAAAGGCACTAGGACAAATGCACACAGACTGGGTCAGAGTTTTACACATCCCACATTAAATGCTACGCCAGGAGATTTGAGTCTTGTATTAACAAAAAGGCATCTTGACAATATTATTGAAATGATTTATGCGTTGGATAAAATAGCACCAGGTACTGCAAACTACGATACTCTTTTATATGGTGTTGAAGTTAAATTCTATAGTTCTAGACTAGAGTTAACTAATGAGCTTGAAACACATCTTCCAAATATGTTTGCTATTGGTGATGGTGCTGGAGTAACAAGAGGTCTTTCTCAGGCAAGTGCTAGTGGTGTGCTTGTTGCAAGGACTATAGCTAATAGAATAAGTAAAAAACCTTTACCGAAATTAAAAAACAGATATTAAATCATTAACAAAATAATTTTATTCTGCAATCAAACACAAAAAATAGCACCTTTTAACAAATATAACCAAGCTATTTCCGCTTTGTTTCTATTTGTTTGAAGGTGCTATTTATTTTATTGGTGCTACTTATACCTTCTCTGGTTCAGGAAACTCTACACCAAAAGTCTCAACTGTAACCTTTTTCATAACCTGTGCTTCCTTTGGCTTATCGCTACTGTCTCTTTTTACACTAACTATTCTGTCTGCTTCTTCGATGCCCTCAATTATTTTACCAAAAGCTGCATATTGTCCATCTAAATGAGGAGATTTTGCAACCATTACAAAAAATTGTGAACCAGCAGAATTTGGAGCCATTGTTCTTGCCATAGACAAAACACCCTTGTCATGCTTTAAATCATTTTTAAAACCATTACTAGAAAACTCTCCCTTAATGCTATAGTCTGGACCGCCCATACCTGAACCGTCTGGATCTCCTCCCTGTATCATAAATCCAGGAATTACTCTGTGAAAAATTACTCCATCATAAAAACCTTTGTTTATTAGTGAAATAAAATTATTCACAGTATTTGGTGCTATGTCTGGGTAAAGCTCTGCCTTCATAATATTTCCATTTTCCATCTCAATTGTTACTATTGGTTTGAAGTTCATAAATTTGTCTCCTTTTTAATATATAAAATTATTAATTACTCTAAGTTCAAGCTCAATTGTGAATCTCCTTTATCCTCTTCCTTGAGATAGCAGCCAATTGCAGGTATATTTTTTGTCCTATAATAGTACGGATTAGAAAGCTTTCTCTCTTCCAACGTCTGTATACTAATTAGTGTACTGCCCTTTTTAGAAATCAGAACCTGCACTCCTTGGGAGTTTCTTGTAGTTTTCGAGTTAATTTCTTCTGTATTGAAAATCAGAAGTTTTTTAATACTACTCTGTGCAGCTAAATCTATATCCTCATTTATAAACATCATTCTAACTAATGGAGATTGTCCATAATAAGCATTTGCCAGCTTCTTTCTATTTGTTTTGGTCGCATAGCTTGACATATCAATTTTTGCACCTTTTCCATTTTCATAGAAAAACAGCATATAGCCTTCATAGTTGTCTGTAGCTGTAATATATACTATTTTTTCATCATTTTCCAGACCCAACAGGTTTGTAATGTATTCTCCCAAACTGCTGGCTTTACAATCAGGTATATCATATATTTTCATTTTGTAGACATTACATTGGTTTGAAAATAACAGCAGCTCTGATTTATTATGAGTTTCTACCTCTTGAATTATTGTGTCGTCATCTTTCAACTTTTGTTCAGAGCCAGATCTGAGAGAAATAAGGGTAATTTTTTTAAGGTAATTGTGTTCTGTAAGGAACAGCTTCAAATTGTAATCCTCAATAAGGTGCTCTGTTGTTATTTCTTCAATGTGTTCCTCACTGATTATATCTGTGCGTCTTGGCTGACCATACTTTTTAGCAACTTCCTTTAGTTGTTTTTGTATAATTTTCTTAATTCGTGCTTCACTTTTGTATATATCCTCTAAATCTGCTATTTCCTTAATTAAGTCCTCAATTTCACTTACCTTGTTTAAAATATATTCTTTATTGAGATTCCTCAGCTTAATTTCAGCAATGAACTCTGATTGAATTTGATCTATATCAAAGCCCTTCATCAGGTTTGGTATAACCAACGCTTCCTGCTCTGTTTTTCTAATTATAGAAATTGCCTTATCAATATCAAGTAATATTTTCTTTAGTCCCAGCAATAAGTGAAGCTTGTCTTTCTTCTTTCCAATATCAAAAAAGGTCTGACGTTTTATACATTCTACTCTGAATTTAAGCCACTCATTCAGAATGGTTTTAACGCCCATAACTCTAGGTCTTCCATTTATCAGAATATTAAAGTTACAATTGAAGCTATCCTGTAGTGGAGTAAACCTATAAAGCTTGTTCATAAGTGCATCAGCATCTGTATTTTTCTTGATATCAATTGTAAGCTTTAATCCACCTAAATCAGTTTCATCTCTGACATCAGTAATTTCCTTTATCTTTCCGCTTTTAACCAATTCTATAATCTGATCCATTATAGCCTCAACCGTAGTTGAATAGGGTATTTCTGTTACTTCAATACAGTTGTTTGCTTTATCAAAATTGTACTTAGCACGAACCTTAATACCGCCTTTTCCATTTTCATAGATATCTCTGATATCTTTTTCGGAGTATATTAACTGACCTCCAGAAGAGAAATCTGGTGCCTTTAAGTAATCTGTTATTTCAATATTCTCATTTTCAATCAGAGCAGAGGTTGTTTCGCAGATTTCCTTCAAATTGAAGCTACATATATTACTAGCCATACCAACTGCTATTCCTTGATTTGCGTTTACTAATATATTTGGATATGTAGTTGGTAGGAGAACTGGCTCCTTTGTCGTACTGTCGTAGTTATCCATAAAATCAACAGGATTTTTGTCGATATCTTTAAATATTTCTTCACATATCTTGTCTAACTTAGCCTCAGTATAACGAGGTGCTGCAAACTTCATATCTCTTGAGAACTGCTTTCCAAAATTCCCCTTAGAATCAACAAAGGGATGTAGCAGTGCATTGTTTCCTCTTGTTAATCGCACCATAGTTTCATATATTGCCATATCACCGTGGGGATTTAGCTTCATAGTCTGACCTACAATGTTTGAGGATTTGGTCTTTGACCCCGTCAGCAGTGACATTTTGTACATGGTGTAGAGAAGCTTTCTATGGGATGGCTTGAATCCATCAATTTCAGGAATGGCTCTTGATACAATAACACTCATAGCATATGGCATATAGTTTGTTTCAAGAGTCTCTACTATATTTTGTTCTTCAACTATTATTTTTTTAGGAGTCATGCTTGCCCTCTCTTCTTTTTTAATCAAGTTATTTGCTCAACTATATCAGCTTACATCAATCATATCTAAATACTTGCTGCCGTTATCCTCAATAAATTGCTTTCTTCCTTGCAGATTATCTCCCAGTAGAACATCAAACATTTGACTGGTTGCTTCAACATCAGCTGGCATTACCTTAATTAATCTTCTTGTTTCAGGGTTCATTGTTGTAAGCCACATCATGTCAGGCTCATTTTCGCCAAGCCCTTTTGAACGCTGTATTGTATATTTATTACCTCCAAGCTTGGCTAATATATCAGCCTTTTCCTTTTCAGAATATGCAAAATGGGATTTTCCTTTACAAGTAATTTCAAATAAAGGTGATTCAGCAATATAAACCTTTCCTTCTTTTAATAATGTCGGTGCTACTCTATATATCATAGTTAAAATAAGAGTTCTTATTTGGAATCCATCCACGTCTGCATCTGTACATATAATAATTTTATTCCATCTAAGGTTGTCCATATCAAAGGTATTTAATTCCTTGTTGTGTTTTGATTTTATCTCAACTCCGCAACCAAGAACCTTTAACAAGTCTGTGATGATTTCGCTTTTAAAAATCCCATCATAATCGGCTTTTAGACAATTGAGTATTTTCCCCCTAACGGGCATAATAGCTTGAAACTCTGCATCACGTCCAAGCTTACAGGAGCCTAAAGCAGAATCACCCTCAACTATATATATTTCTCGTCTTGTTATATCCTTTGTCCTACAATCAACAAACTTCTTTACCCTATTTGAAATATCTATGTTGCCGCTAAGCTTTTTCTTGATATTTATTCTTGTTTTTTCGGCTGTTTCACGACTTCTCTTGTTTACCAGCACCTGCTCAATTATCTTGTCACTTTCCATTTTATTTTCAATAAAATAAATCTCCAGTTGCTCTTTTAAGAAGCTCGTCATTGCCTCCTGAATAAATTTATTCGTAATTGATTTTTTGGTCTGATTCTCATAGCTTGTAATAGTCGAAAATGAATTGACTACCAAAATCAAACTATCTTCAATATCAGCAAAAATTATTTTTGCCTCATCTTTATTATATTTCCCTCTTTCTTTTATGCATTTATCAATAGCAGATATTAGTGCATTCTTCACCGCTTTATCAGGTGCACCGCCATATTCCAAAAAGCTTGAATTGTGATAGTATTCAAGAAGATTTGTTTTATTGTTAAAGCAAAAAGCTATTTGCATCTTTACCTTGTATTCCGGCTTATCTGCTCTATCCCTGCCTTTTGTAGCAGTTTCGTAGAACTGAGCTTCTGTGAAGCCATCCTCCTGTGAAATCTCCTTAATATAATCAACAATACCATTTTCATAGCTATATATAAAGGACTCTCCCGATTCCTCATCCTTCAGTACAAACCTAAGTCCTGCATTAACAACTGCCTGCTTTTTCAATACTGTCTGAAAATATTCAAGAGGTATATTTATATCAGTAAATACCTCTAAATCAGGTTTCCATTTCTGTATAGTGGTAGTTTGCTCATATTTGCATTTTTCTTTTTTGAGTTCTCCTATATTTTGTCCCTTTTCAAAATGCAATTCATATTTGTGACCATCACGAAAAACAGTAACATCAAAGTATTCTGAGCTGTACTGAGTAGCACAAGCACCTAATCCGTTTAACCCCAAACTGTATTCGTAATTCTCGCCTGAATTGTTTTTATATTTTCCGCCCGCATAGAGTTCACAATAGACTAATTCCCAATTATACCTTTCTTCATTTGTATTATAATCCAGTGGAATACCTCTTCCCCAGTCCTGAACCATAATGGATTTATCAGCAAATCTAGTAACCTCTATAACATTTCCATGACC
>JAEWST010000005.1 GCA_023398105.1 Bacillota bacterium
ATGTCCCCCACTTCTATAAGTGGCGGGTATCACTTTGGTTATCAGGCGGTGAGAATATCTCCCGCCTCGATGAAACGCCGCTGATGTAATGAAATTTTTCTACAATCGAAAAATTTCATTTTAAACCTAGGCGTTATAAACTTATTAATAATAAATATAAAATATTTACACAATAAATTTTTTATTAATCGCTTCAGAATAACATTCTAACAAATTTTTCATATATTTCATAGGTAGTAACTCGAAAATAAAGTTTGTACTAACATGGTGCGTTTTCGAGTCGCAAAAACCACAAGTGGTTTTTGATGGTGGTATATTTCGAATAGAACTGTCAAAATAGTAAAGTCGAGCGAATATCTATATCAAGTTGCTGAATAGTAACTTGGTATTAGATATTATTTTTATTATAGTTTTATGAAAACATTCGCTAGACTATATATTTATTTTTTATAGAAGTCAATTCTATCAGCTAAATATCCGATGATATCGGGCGAAGGCTCTAAACCGTAATTGACTTTAGTAAAATAGTAATAACACTATAAAAATTGCTAGTAAAAAAAAATTGTAAAATATTTTTGATATTTCTATTGACATAATCTACTTTTTTTATTATACTAAGTTTCGTTCGTTTCTTAAGGGCCTTTAGCTCAGTTGGTTAGAGCAACCGGCTCATAACCGGTTGGTCCGGGGTTCGAGTCCCTGAAGGCCCACCATTATATCCCTTATGAAACGAACATCCTTTAATTATATATCGCTAAACGCCCAGATAGCTCAGTCGGTAGAGCAGGGGACTGAAAATCCCCGTGTCGCTGGTTCGATTCCGGCTCTGGGCACCACAAAAAAGCTAATTTAAGAATTTTCTTAAATTAGCTTTTTTGTTTATGAGTTTGTGCTTAACGCATTTAATAAGCATTTTTAAATGCAAACCTATCAGCAGAATATATAGTTGCTTACCTTTTAGTAACTCAACTTTCCTAGTAGAAAATTATAGGTGTGTGTAGCGTTGCACGATATCTGCGAAAAATTTGCACGATATTTGCGAATTTGTTCAAAAATAATTTGCACGATATCTGCGAAAATTTAAAACATAAATTCTAGGGAACATTTTTGATAAAATTATATGCTATTTTTAGTGTTATCTGATACACTTTTAAACTCTTTTAAAACGCTGTTTAAAAGGTGTTTAAATTCAAAAAACGCATCAACTAAGATATCAATAAAACATTTAATAGATTGTTCTTTTGATAGAATTGAGTAAACCTTATTTTTAATATAAATGAATTTATTATATTTAGCACTATATTTTGATGCATCGCTACATGAGCGTTTTACTAGCTTAGTAATATTTTTGCCATTTATATAACCTACTCTTTGTAATTCAGAATAAATATCTATAAGTGCATTTTTGTTTTCTTCCAAGATATTTGTACAATCTATTATTGCTTTATTTGCTAAATCACTAGTTTTCAATCTTGTAGCATTGGATATTACAGCTAATAGCTTTGATACGTAATGTAAATCACTTCCTGGTTCAAACAAGTTTTCATTTTCTAAATCCATTTGAAATATACTACTATTATCAAAAGCAATTTTCTCGGCTATTTCACCAGCTAAAGCAATCAAAATATTATAATAAATACAATCCAATTTATTTTTATCTAATGATTCAGTATAGATTTTTGACCAAGTTTCATCTGATATATTAACTCCAGTGGCTTGAATAACATTTTTTTCTTCTTTAACAAATTTATAACAAGAAAATATGCTTCTCTTAGTAATACTAGCTTTGTTACTTTTTTTTAATAATAATTCTCTAACCAAAGCATGTCCTGCCTCATGTATACTGGTTTCAATTATGTATTTATCTTTAGTTGTATAGTAGGATAAAGCCTTAAATATTTTACTCAATTCAGAAAATAGTGAAAATAATACCAACCCTATAATTAATACTATCCCTAAACCTGACACTATATAATGAATATATGGAATAATAATTATATTATTTTTAGTTAATACACCAAAAATTAAAGTTACTAAAAAAATAAGTCCTATAACAAATCTAGTTAATGTAATCATATATTTATTCATAATTTCAAATTGTTTACTTATTTTTTTAAACAAATTAGGATACATGTTTACTCCTTATATATTTAAATATTAGTTTTAGTTATAGAAACTATCATCGTATATTACAATAACTACTTTAGTATAGTAGTTTCATTTTCAAAAATCATATATTATTTTTCTTTTTTATTTTTTTTAGTATTAGGTATATATTCTAACAAATCTGTTATTTCACATCCTAATGCCTCGCAAATTAAATCTAGATTATCAAGGCTGACCCTTTCCGCTAACTCATGGTAATAATCGTTTATCGTTGAAGGTCTTATTCCTGTTTTTCTTGCTAATTCTGCCTGCGACCATCTTTTTTCTCCTAAAATGCGAGATAGATGTATTTTTATCATAAATTTCCCCCAAACATTAACGTATATAGGGAAATTGTACCACTATTAGTTACTAAATTAACTAACATGTTATACTATAACGATTATCGTTATTTTTGTATTAAAAAAAATTAGTAATTTCGTATTATTAGTTCGCTATAACTATGATTTTTTTCTGAATACCTGCCAGCAAGATTATTATTTCTTGAAACCTCTTCAATAACAAAGCCTTTATATAGTTCTTTGATTTCTTCACAATTGTTATATGTTAGTATAAACTTTCCTTTAATGTTTTTTAAAGAATCACATAACCTTTCATGATCACTCACTGGGAAGTCAACCTGATAATACCGTTCAGTACCATAGTATGGTGGGTCAAAGAACAATAACGCTTTAGGTCTATCATATACTTTAATCAAGTTCTCAAAATCTTTATTTTCGATAACAACATTATTAAGCCTTTTTTGTATGTCTTCAAGATATTTAACCATTACGGAAACATTCTTTTTAATGCATCCATAAGTGCGTGTATCACTGCCATAACTTGTTTTTATTATCATGAAGAAACGTGCTGCCTTTTGGATATCTGTCATTCCTCTTACATCATACTGTTTTTTAAAGTCATCAAAGAGTTCACGAGAGTTTAACATAAATGACAATTCTCGTTGTAGCTCAGAGCAATGATACTTTATGCACTTAAACAGATTTACAAGCTCACAATTAGCATCGTTATATACCTCCAGTTCTGCATGACGTTCTTTTGAAAATAATACCCAACCAGCTCCACCAAATACTTCAATATACCGTTCAATACCTTCTGGAAATCTCTTTGTTATTTCATTTCTAAGTAATTTCTTTCCACCTATCCAACCAATAAAAGAATTCATAAATTGCCTCCTTAGTTTTAACAAATAAAAATAGTAAATAGTGTAAATATAAATATTAGTCCCTGAGAAGAACTCTCAGGGACTTGGATGAACAGCTTATACTTTTGAAGAATTATTTATTATGTTGTCATCTAGCTTGTCTTTGGCTATATCAAACCATTCTTGCAACTTTGCTTTTAAATCTCCAGGAGGATATATAAATTGAACCCATAAAGGCAGCAATGAATATACCCTTTGGAAAACATACTCTAATCTCTCCTGACCACGTTTTGTACCTTTGATAAGTATTTCTGCTTTAAGCATTAAGCTATATGCATCTGCTCTTAACCTCTCCCATTGTTTTTTAATAACGAGATATGTAGTATAGGCTACAGCTGCTGCTACAATTAATATCGTTATCCAATGGCTAATAATAAAATCTTTCATTCAATCACCTTAACCTTTCATTTCATTAGCTATTTTTATCAATAAAGAGTCCAAGTGATTTACTTCCTTTAAAGAAGCAAACCAATATTCAGGACTGTTTATTATACCTTTTTGTGCAAGCAAATTTATTGCTTGTTCTGCAGTATCAATTTTTAAATCTGACTCTATCCATGTAACCTTGAAATATTCACATATTGCTTTTGAAATTTCATCTGCACACTCTCTTCTATAAGTGCCAGTTAGTAATAGTGTTGCTTCTTTTAGATTATCCATAAATCCACATTCCACAAGAACTGAAGGCATATGCGTGTATTTAAGTACATAGAATTTTGCACTCTTAACACCTCTATCCTTAAGTGGTGTACCTTGAATTAAGTGCTTATGAATTATTTTGGCTGCAGTTTGTCCATCTGCAGATGTTGGATAGTGGTATGTTTCTATTCCACTTGCATCACTCCAGCTGCCTGTCGCCGCATTAGCATGTACTGATATGTAAAAATCAGCTTTTGCATTGTTAGCAGCGTTAGTGCGTTCAGATAAAGGTGTATCATTATCTTTTGGTGCTACCATAATGATTTTAAATCCACAGCGTTCAAGATTTATCTTTATGAGTTGGGCTACTGCATTGTTAAACTCGTTTTCATGCATAAAAGTGCCATCAGGGAAGATAGGTGTCCTCTTGCCAGAAGTCTCCATTCCATGCCCATCATCAATCGCAATTAAGTACATCGTTAAAACCTCTTTTCTTAAATTTGTATTAAGAGACTTTCTACTATTGTTATTAGCCCTCTATTTCTGTTGAGCCTATGGGGTAAGTATTTTCTGATATAACAGTTACTCCATCTGCAGCATAATAAGTTACTATAACACTCTGATATGCTCCTTCTGCTGACTTGTTTGTTAGTGTCAGCTTTAAGAACAGAGTCTCGTCTTTTCTTTTGTAGCTTGTTACTGTCGGTATTCCGCTTTCATCAAGCTCACTTGGTATACCATTCCATACCTCTTCGCTATAAAGCATTTTGACTATGTCTTGGATAGCCGACTGTACAAGTCCAAAGCCGTTGTTAATCTTAAAATACTCTTCCTTGATTTTGTTACTACCAACCAAGTTGCAAAAAATGTTATCCGCCATAAATAATGACCTCTTTTCTAATTTTTATTTTGCATATATTCCTTACATGGAATATAATGTAATTGAGTTTTTAATAAAAAAAGGAGATATAAACCTATGAAAAAATTTTTATCTGGTTTCTTAGCTGGGATTCTATTAACCTCTACAATCATATCTGTAGCAGCACAAACAGATACAGTTCAAGCTTTGTTTAATGGCGTAAAGGTTGCTGTTAATGGAGAACAAATCCAATTCAAAAATGGTGAAGAGCCAGCAATTATTAATGACCGCACATATGTTCCTGCCAAGTATGTGGCTGAAGCTTTAGGAGCAACTGTAAATTGGGATGGTAAGAATAATACAGTCAATATAACCGACTCAGATGATTCAAAAGCCGTTTCTGACACACCTACAATTTCAAGTGACGAAACGCCTATAGTACCAACGACATCAAAGGATGATAAGCATCCGAATTCTAATTTTGATTTTCATTTATCTTTGCGTGGTGATATGCGCTATAGCGGAACAACCTCTGATGGCTTGCATGTTAATGTTTACAAGAATAACCCTCAAAAATTTGTACTTTCAAATGATGTATTTTCCAAGTACCATAGTATAAAATTTATAAGATTAGATAAAACCGATTCTAAGCGCATTTATTCTATTATTCGTGCATCAGATAATAAGGTACTTATCCAAGAGGTTGAGTATTTAAACATCAATGAGGATAGATATATAACTCTTGATTACTACGAAAACACAATTTTGCCAATTATTAAAGCGGAAGAGAAATAATCTTCCGCTTTTTCTACTTCCAAACACCGCTAATATTCATTAATACATTGGATTCTTTCCATGTTCCTCCGACATTGTAAAACGCAGTTGATTGTTTCGGGACTCCTCCGACATTATAGTACGTGTTGCTTGTAGGGTCGTACACCCACAAATCGTTTAGCACTCCATTGTTGTTATAGCCACCGAAAACGTACATTTTACCGCTTATTATTACCGCTGTATGTTGGTATCTTACTGTAGCTCCATTTGCAAGCTGCATCCATGTATTAGCACTAGGATTGTATTTCCATAAATCATTTAAACGATTACCGCTGTTCCCTCCGAATACATACATCTCATCATTTATTATAACTGCTGTATGCCCACTTCTAGCTGTTGCCCCACTAGCCTTTTGTTCCCAACTGTCTGTTCCAAAGTTATACATCCATAAATCATTTGAAATACCATAGCTGTCATAACCACCGAAAATATACATCTTATTATCTATCACTACTGCTGTATGTTCATATAAATTAACTGGACAACTTGTTTTTTCTAACCATACATTAGTCGCAGGGTTATATTCCCATAATTTATTAGTAAAAACAGTACCATACAGCCACCCACCAAAATAATAAATTTTATCGTTAATTGTGCAAGCTGAATGTGAAGCCCCTAACACTGGGCAACCTGTTATTTGCGACCATGTGTCGGTAGTAGGAGTATATTTCCACATACCACTTGCAGTGCCGTTATAAGCATACATTTTGCCGTCTACCACAGAAGCAGTATGCCCACTCATATTTATTGTGCAAGATTTTTTTGGTTTCCAATGCGTTAGATATGAGTAGTCATTTAGCATATTGTAGTTTGTCCAGTCGGTTCTTGCGATTCTTGTATTTATTGTTGCTATTCCACCTGCTGGAATACGAGCATATGTAACATCAGCAAAACTAATTTCTAAATATGTATCTGCCATTGATGTAGTTGGACTCATGCTTGCAAAAGTCCCCCTTACAGAACTTGTAAAAGCAGTGTAGTTATCACCATTAGAACCCATTGATGCGGCATGGTCGCAGTAGAAATATTGCAAAACATCTTTATCTTTAGTATAGTAATATCTTAATTTAACCTCTCTTAAATCAACTACACTTGAAGTATTGTTTTTTATCTTGTATATTCCTGTAATGGTATTACTTGATGCTGTAGTATTTAAGTTATGAAATTCAACGGTCAAATCTTTAGAATCGTCTATGTCAAGCGTTACAGGTACAGGCTCTTTACCGAAAATAAGTGCTCCGTTTTTATACGCAGTAATATATTCCCATACTGTATATATATTAGTACCTTGGATTGAAGAATCATATACCCATAAATCATTAAGTTGATTGCCATAACTATCTATCCCACCAAAAACATACATTACTCCGTTTATGTTACATGCCGAATGGTCTCTTCTAGCTACAGTACTACCATTTAATTGTGTCCACGTTCCCACACTATCACTACCAATCAAGTATATTTAAAGTAAATATCTCCATCATTTCCGCCTGTAGGGTCTGCTGTTCCTGCTGTGATTTTGTGATATGGAGAACCATTTATTTTAACTCCGCTTTCTCCCAGCTCAACACTCAGTTCATTACCGCCATCCTGAATATACTTAATCATAAATCCGTTAGCGTCCTTGTACATGAATGCTTTCTGTTGGTCTCCGTTTCCGTTGCCTTCTCCCCATATAATCTTAGGGTAAAAAGTATCCGAGTTTTCATCAAAATATATTTTAAGCCTTTCTGATGTAAGGTATTGGTACACCATTACAGGATAATCCGTTACGTCAGTAGACATTGCTGTTTTTGTATCGTCCGTCCAATAGAGGTATTCAGCATTTTCGTTTGTATAATGCTTTTTTTCTCGACTTGTATCTTTAACCGCTTTTACAAAAGTAATGTACTGGTCTTTTATATCCAAGTACGTCATCAAATCCTGTTCTTTGAGAATATTTGATGTCAAAAGTCTGTCAACCGTTAAGCGTGCAATTTCGCCTAATGAAGCATATAACTGCTCTGTAACTATAGCTGTTACAGCTTTTATAAGCGTTGCTGTAAGAGTACCATCAAATACGTAATTTTTCGCAATAGCATCAAAGTAGAATCTTTCCTGACCATCAACGCTGAAGGCAGTTCTGTCTCCGTTTAATACAACCTCACTGCCATTACTTCCCTGGACCTTAATTCCAAAGTCACGCCCAAAAGTTACACCATAGTATGGCTTATCTTGCTTAACTGCAATTTTGTTAAGTGTCTTTATCTTTTCTGTTAATGTACCCTTTGGCTTAAACTCGCTTGTAGTTGTTGACTGGGCAGGGGCTGAACTAGTAGCCTTTAATCCGCCTTTAAAAGTAATTTTATTTGTTAGTATAATAGATTTATATGAGATATCTCCCATTACTTCTGCCGAATCCCATGTTGCATCAGCCATATCCCATGCCACATCTGCCATATCCCATGTAATGTTGTTATTCAATTCATAAATGTTTATAGTATCTCCTACTTCAAGGTACGGAAAGCATTTCCAGTCCATGTTGTAAGGGATATAATTAAATCCGTTAAGTGCAGAATACATATCATTTAGGATTGATTGCGTTATAAATGGGTTTGTTATTTTTAATGTGTTTGATTCACTTCCAGTTCCAGCTTCTATTTCGTCACCATCATCATTGTCAACAACTATCTTTGTAATTACTTTTTCAGGATTAGTCTGAGGAGCTTTTACATAGTCCGAGGCTGTAATGCTTTCAACGGCTACTGCATCTGATTGGAATTTAATAAGCCCTATTGTGCCATCTTTCATCATTTTGACACTAGCTGCATGAGCGGCAGCTATCAATCCAAATACTTGACGAACCGTATATCCAGTTGGAGCTAAATCAAACTTGAATGTAGAATTGATTGTTACATTTGCGTTTGAGGTTACTCCTATAATCCCACACAGTTCATTCCATACTGCTTGCATTGTTGCAGGATATGTAAGGCTTGATATGAATTCCTGCTCACCGTACAGAAGCTTGTCATAGCAAACGAACTTCCATACTTCATTTTCAATGCTTCTTGAATCAATAAAATATTCTCCAAGCTTCAGCCATTCTGATGCACCCTCGCTCCCAAGAAACCTTATGTAAGGAATAATTTTTGCATTCTCTGATATTGTTTCTGAAGTTCTAAGCAATAAATCCAATCTGGATGAACATGTAGTTCCTATAGTAAAGTCCTCATATCCAATCAAATTATCATCTATAGAAAATTCTATTATTTCAGTACCTGTAAAAGCTAAATTTCCTACTAAAACCTTTGAGTCTATCATCCTATCATGGCTTTTAGCATAGTTTTTAAATAGTTCTGATACGTTATACATAAGATTACCTCTCAATTAAGGTTACTTTTATTCCTTGCCAAAATAACTCCCCTTTTTTTTCAAATGCAACAGGGCAGGGTCTATTTCCTGCATAAAATGTTTTCGTCTGGTAGCTCCCTGTGATAGGGTCAGGATAATATACTTCAAAAAATGTATTAGACATTAATTGAAGTATATTAGATGTATCATCCCAAGTAAGAAGTCCCCATTCTATATCTATTTGCCGTTTTACTGCAACCCTATCTCTATTAAGCGTACCATCCGCAGCTCTAGTTGTTGATTCTCCATCATCTAAATCCATAGCGGTAACAGAAAAACTTTTTGGCATTACTGGAACACTTATGTTGTTAATTTTTATTACCACTATCGACCATCTCCTTATATTCCAAGTATTGTAGATACTTGTTTGCGTGAGTTTGATAATGTATTTAGAACAATTTTTGCAAACTCTGTTTCTCCAATTTTTAATATGAGAGTACTTGGCATTTGATTGTTATTACCATTTTTAGTTCCAGTATTTTGTAAGCTTTGCAAAGTTGATGCAAATGCAGATTGTACAGCACTTGCTACAGAGTTTGCTATTGCATTTACAAACCCAGTATTTTCAAGTGGAACAACTGCTTCTTTTCCTTTTTCACCAATCATGGCAAGTGTCGGGCTATCAACAATGCCACCTCTGGCAAGCTGTGGTACTGAAAAACGCTTTATTAACCCTATTTCAGGAAGTAGTGTCTTACTGGCAACAGAATTATAGCCAGAAATTATCTTGTTTACCCCGTCTACAACACCATTTACTAATCTACCAAATGCACTTATTATTCGATTCAAGATACCTTTGATTCCATCAACACAAGCACTAAATCCTGATATAAGTCCGTTTTTCATATTAGCTCCGAAGCTCTTCCATTTTGCAATCGTAAACCACGGAGCAACTTGATTATTCCACCAACCTGATATCTTTGTTCTCCAACTATTCACAAATTCATCAACCGTTACAGACATTGATGTTTTGACTGATGAAAACAGACTCTTCCATTTTGCAATCGTAAACCACGGAGTAACTTGATTGCTCCACCAGTTAGGTATTTTTACAGTCCACATTGTAACAAAGTCGTTCAATGCAAGTCCTAATGAAACTCCAATCTGAAACAGTACCTTATTCCATTTTTCTGCAGTAAACCAAGGAGTAACATTTTTAGTCCACCATTCTTGAATCTTACTTACCCATATGTATATAAACTTTCCTACGCTGTTTGACCAGTTTGTAACCCAGTCATCTATTATCTTCTTTAATTTATCAAACTTGTCACCCATTTTGGAAAGGGAGTCAGTAGCTACTTGAATGGCATTACCACCCATATAACCTTTGAAATGCTCCCATGCATCCTTAAAGTCACCTCTTATAACTGCAGCAACAAAACCAATTCTATCCTCTAGGTCTTTAAAGGCTAAAGTACTATTGTTAATTGCAAAATCCCAAGTCAAATCCAGTGTAAAACCTACCAAATCAATCAGACCTTTTAATATGTCTCTAAGTATTGGTGCAATTGGTTCAATAATTTTCTTTAAGTCACTGAATATTTGAGAGTTAGCAAGCATACTCTGCAGCTTGCCTAAATCTGTATTCATTTTCTTTAAGAATTCAATAAACTTATCTGCAGTATAATTTGCTAATGGTGCAAGAAACCCATCCCAGAACACTTGAAATACTTCGCTATATCCTTTAAGGTAAGTGCTGAGAGCCTTAATAGAAACTGCCAATGTATTCATGAATTCTGGAAGATAATCCTCAATTGTCCATTTTGATAACGGAACTAGGACTTCTTTGTAGAACCACTCCAAGCCTGAAAACAATTCTTCTCCAAGCGGTTCAAGTGCTTTTTTTACCCTTTCAAGACTATTTGTAAGGTTTGTAAAGTCAATATTCTTTAATGGTTCTAACAACTTTTTAAAGTTTTCCGCTGCAGCTTTTATACTTTCACTGATTTCAGTATTATTTCCGACTCTACCGCCTGGCAATACAGTTCCTGATATATCACCTGAACTGTTTGATGAATCCGATGAATCTGAATTATTCTTATTCAGAATATTTAATGCATCAAAAGCAGCCACATTAGTTTGTGCCTTTTTAGCTGCTTTTCCTGCCTTGTCATAGCTTTGTGCAAGCTTTGCATTAGATTGAGCGGTATTATCTGCTGCACTTCCACCGTTTGTTGTAGCTTGATTAGTACCAAAAAGAACACTCATAAACTGTGCTACATAATTTGTTACTGTCACAAGTGATTTAGCGAAGCTGTTTAATATTGGTAGTACCGTTTGCACTATTGGTATAAAAGCCTGACCCAAATTTATCTTTATGAGTTGAAGCTGGGTAGTTAATATTCGGATTTGATTGGCAGGACTGTTTATTGTTCTTGCCAAATCGCCCTGAGCATTTTTAGTACTCTGCACAAGTAGCCCATATCTTGCCATTATTTTTTGTTGCTCTGTAAGTTCTTTCCCTACTGATGCAAGTCCATTAGCATATGCATATTGTTTTACAGTAGTTTCTGTTAAAATTACTCCGTACTTTCTAAGTCTTTCCTGTTCACCTGTAAAAACAGCACTTAAATCTTCCCCAACAGTTTTTGTATCCTTATTAAAAAAAGATGCCAAATCATATTGTAATTCTGTTAATCCAGTACTTAAGCCATAAGCCTGTTTAGTTGCAATCCCCATACTTGTAGAGTAGTTATAAAAAAGACCTTCCTGCTTTCTAAGTTCGTAACCATTTAGACCTAAAGTTCTTTGAAGGTTCTCACTCCATGAACGTGCAGTATCAGCCATATTTCCCATTGATACTTCAAATAGGTTTTCGCTTTCAACTGCATCTATACCTGAAGTAATTGAATCCTTAATAAGCTTTCCTATGCCAAGAGCTGCAATACTTACTGCTATGCCTTTTAATATGCCTGAAACCATATTAGATGTTTTATTAATAGATTTCTTAAATGAGCCTTCCAATTCCTTAGAGGTTTTTACTCCATTTGCACTTATGTCTTTGATATGCTTTTTTACCTTATTACTACCGACAGCACTATCACGCTCAATTTCGCTCCATGCTTTTTTCATTGCTTCTGATTGTGACATACCTTCTTTTCGATACTGTGCACCTAATGATGCCGCTCTCGACTTTGCGGATTTAATGACATTTTCATTACTAGCTTTTGCAGACTTACCAATGTTAGCTCCAGTTTCATCAAATGCCTTAGAAATTTCTTTTGTTACTGAGCTAACGCTTTTATTGAGTCCACCTATTTGACTTTGTACTGATTTAAGCTCTGCTCTTAATCCAGTTGTTTCAGCATCTATTACTACCTGTAATTCTTCAAGTGTCATTATTGCCACCCCATCTCGCATTATGACTTTCAGCAAAGGCAGCAAATTTTGCTTTGTATATCTCTACAGCCTTGTTATTCTCTGCCTGTTTTAACAACTCTTTTTCCTTTTCAAACAAACTGGGGAATGCTTCGTATATTTGTGGGAACATGGCATTTGAATCAAACAATGCACCAATACCAGCAACAATTAAATCAGCAGTCTTATATGTAAAAATCGCCTTTTCTTTTTGCTGTATTTCATATACCCTGTTGTATGACTGTATTGCATTTACAATTTCTCCATATGTCATGTCCCAGTAATCCCATTCTTTTATGCCGATATCTAGACAAGTAGGGAGCAAGTCTTCAAATAGCTCTTTAAATGTTTGGGGAGAACCAGGATCACTTACTCCGCATTCTCCACTAACTTGAAAAAACCGCTTACCTTATACATTTCTAAAAGAACAGGCACTAGCTCTATCAGGCTACCGCCTAATTCAATGTATTCATCAATCAAGTCATAAACCTTGTTTTCATCATAACCGTGTTCAAACTTCTGTAAGCCTACTTTTAGATTTTCAGCGATAAATTTTACCGTTGGCAGCCTTCCGTTTTGCATTGCCATAAGCTCATTAAGTGGATTACCACCTATTCTATTTTCAAGCTCTGTAGCTCCTCTGGAAGTTATTCTTAGCTTCAGTTCCTTTTTTGTATTTCCTTCCTTATCCTTAATACACCATGTATAATAAAGCATTTGTTAGTCCTCCTTTTTTAAGTTAGGTCTTTTTAAGTTGGGTCAGTTGTCTCAATTTCACTCTGAAGAGCAATCTGCAGCGTAAAAGTTATAGGATCATTTACTTTGCCGCCTTTTATTTTTACATTACAATAGCCACTAAATGTAAATTTAGTACCATCTATAAATTCCAATTGATAGTCATCTACTTTCCCAGCAGTCTGTGCAGCTTTAAGCTTCCGATATGAACTATCTGCTACATTCTCGTATAGGAATACAAATTCCAAATTTCCATAATCACCTATACCAAATTCATACTTCTTGGCTGTGTCTGCCAATGTTGTAACATCTATCTTCTCAGGGTCTATTCCTAACTCAGGTAGCTCCTGTAGACCTTCAAGATTTGTGTACTCTGTTGCTGTACTTCCATTTGCTTTGAACCCTAATTTTGAGCCGTTTGCTAACATCTATATCCCTCCATTCAATTGAAAATATACTTCATATTCTTGTCTATGATGCCCTCATATCTCATAACCTTATGTTTCAATCCACTTGGATCAGGAGCATCACAACAAAATATTCTTTTAAAACCCAAACTAGAAAGTACCCCATCCACCGCCGATGCAGTTTCTGAGGTACTTCCTTTATTCCATATATCTATCTTGTATCTTAAGTATGTAAGCTGCTCTATATCATCTGTCTTTGTATGCACTCTATTGTCTTCTTCAATATACTGTACAATAGGAAACTTTACCCATTCTTTAGGATAGCAGTCATTCACATTATTAAGTACAGATTTAAGGGCTTCATAAATTATTGGTTTAACATTAATCATTTTGCCACATCCTCGATAGATTTTTTAATATCTGCTGCTATCCGATTTATGACTGTTTCCTTGTTATTTTTAAGTGCTGGATATAAGTAAGGCTGTGCATCCATACCAGTCCAATCCTCATTATATGAAATATCAGTATCTGATTTAGGAGGACTGGGTGATGCAGAACCTCTTTTTCCTGTACCAAATTCAACATAAGCAGCATGGTCAGAGTTTGTATAAACAATTCCTCTAACTCCAGTTTGAGTACTCTCAACTTTTGTATTTATACTGTTTATTAAATCTCCGTTATCTACAGGGCAGAGTGTTTTTGCTTCACCCTGAACAAGCTTTATGTTCTTGCCCATAGACTTTTCAAGAATTTCATTAGAATTCTCTGATATTTGATTTAATTTTGAAAGTAAACTACTTAAGTTTTTAATACTATCACTCATTAAATTTTCTCCAATTCTATCTGCATATGTGACCATTTTTTTGCAGATATAACCTTGTAGTCAGGAGCTTCAGAGTTAGAAACATATACACAAATACCATCACCCTCTGATATTTCTTCTGAACCGTCATAAAGCATATTTAAAATATACTTAAGACGTTCTCCATAAATCTCTGCTTGAAGCTTTCCTGAAGCTGGTGATATATTCGCTTCAATTTCGATTGCTGCATCTGAATATCCAGCGTATTTTCCACCCTCATTATCCTCAATTAAAACCTTTTTCTTAAGATAATAAGACTTTTTATTGCATACTCGCATTTGCTATTTTAGCTCCTTTCAATAGCCTATAGGATACTAACCTTGTCTTTATGCTTTCAGGAATTTCGGTTGAGTAGCTTACAGATATACCACCTTCGCTTCTGGAACTTTCTCCTTCAGCTCCTTGCCGATTATAAAACTCAACTGCCAACTCTCTTTGTAAACTTTCCATGATAGGAAGGAGAGAGGAGCGGTTACAAAAATCTAAGATTGCATTTTGAGCATCTTCCAAAATTAGATTTAATAAATCATCTTCGGAAGTATTACTTAAGGAAATTCTTAATCTTATTTTAAACTTTTCTAATGGTGTCATATAATCAAATCCCCCTAAAAAGGGGCAGTTTATTCACTGCCACCCAATGCTTTTATAAGGTCTTCTTTTTTCATTTTTGTATAACCATCAATATTCCTTTCTTTTGCTAATGCCTTAAGTTCCTCATACTTTAATTCCTCAAGTGAATCATCTTTTTGACTATCATCTTTGGAATTAGCATCTTCCTGAGTATCCTTATCAGGGTTAATATTCTGTAGAATCAATCCAACTATTTTACCCATTGTCATTCCTCCTATGCTTTGTGATGCAAATATATGCCAGCGGTTTTGTTTTCAAAAGCATCAGCAAGACCATAATTTCTATAACCGAATTTCCATGCATCTGCATCCTGATTAGCTTCAGGAGTTATAATCTTTGGTACTACATGTTTTGCGAACTGAAGCACCGCTGACTTTTCGATTATCATAAAGTTAATATCCTTGCCGTTTGTGGAATCCTTTACATAACCGCCAGATTCCTCTCCTGTTGTAGTTCCATCCTTAAGGGTTATTGCAGTGTAAAAGCGTGACTGTGGCACAGATATTACTGCTGCAAAACTCTTAAGGGCTTCCTTTGACTTTGTGGTGTCCATATCTTCAATCTGTCCTTTGAGTGTAGGAGTTATGAACAAGTATCTGCTCTCTGTAGGTACTTCTGCTTCGTCAAGTACATTGTTACCAACACGAATAGCCGCAATAGCGGCAGCACCATCAGCAAGTGTAGCAGCTGTAGCAACCTTCCCAATACCAGATATTCCACAATAGGTTGCAAATCTAAATGCATCTACCTCTGGAACAACTTTTACTCTTAAGAATTCTCCTGCCAGTTTTCCAAAAGCTAATCCTACACTTTCATCATTGTCCATAGCATCAACAGAGAACATTCTTCCACGTTCATAGTTGAAGGTTACAGTTTCCCAAACAAGAGTTACATCTCCGTTTACATATCCTGAATTTCTTGAATAGTCAGCAAGTCCATCCATAGAGATTTTTGGAATTATAATTTCATTTGCGTTTGCTCCTTCTCTTGCGAGACTTGCATCACTATCAAGTACAGATGTAAGTGCAGACTTTTTGTATACCTCATCAAGCAGAGGTACATATTTCTTTGCTAATGTTATTGCATTTCCCATTTTAATCCCTCTTCCTTAAAATTATTGTAATCCAAATGCTTTTCTCAGTGCTTCATCATTGCCACCTGCTCCTGATCCTCCTCTTGGAGGTTCTTTACTTCTCAACTTCTCATTTACTGACTTTTCTACAGCTGCTTGGAATGCTTTTTCAACAGACTCAATGCTCTTGCTGCATGTGTCAGCACTCTCATAATTGAGGATATCAACAAGCTCCTTCGGAAGTCCCTTTTCTGCGAGTGTCTCATAAGCTTGTGCCTTAAGTTCTCGGACAGATATTTCATTTTCCCTCTTAGCCAGTTCATCCTCACGTTTTTGCTTTTGATATTCTGCCTTTTGCTCAGCTGTCATCTTTGCAAGTTTTTCGGCTTCAGTCTTGGCTTCTTCCATCTTAACATTATTATCTACATCCCATTTTGACTTAGCCGCTTCAATAGCCTTGGCAATACGCTTATCAAACTCACTCTGATGCTTTTTATCCTTCAGTAAATCATCAAAGGACTTATCATCACCACTTCCTTCTCCGCCTTTATCATCAGAACCAGTTCCAGAATTTCCTTCATCAGTTGCTCCTGTGCCTGCCGAACCATTACCACCTCCACCTTGACCTCCTTCAGCTTCAAAAAATGGCTTCATAAAAAAGTATTTTTGATAAAACATATATTCCTCCTAACCCACCATGTTCACCGCCCATGATGTTCATATATTTAAGCAGTTTCATGCCATACTCAGGGCAAAATTAAAAGCCTTATTCCTAAGACTTTATTTTCCTTATTTTTCATTTTGTGATAAAGAAATATCTAAAAAAAGTGGATTCTACTTCTTTAGATGCTCTCAAACAGATTGCTACAGGAGTTATATCTGAACTAATCAAGTCTCAATTTCCAAACCACTCACCATGATTTTTAATAAAAGCTCCGTTCCACCACTAACGGGGCTTTTCAACTCATATCCTATTACATTCTGTAATTCAAAACCGTCCAGCATGATTTTTATATTTTTTGTGTCACCTTCAATGGAAAGGTTATGCATATTTTTCACCTTATTTCTTAACATATTTCTGATACCATTCCTTATAATTCATATATTGTGGTAGTACATAGGTTTTGCCTGTATCAGAATCAGTAGCACGTCTCTGCATGTTACTCAATACATCATCACCAAAATACGCTATTGTTGTTGACCTACAAAAAACATGTAGGGGAGGGAGGGTCTTCCCAGTTACTCCTTCAGTAACTGCATAAACTTTTCCATCATGCTCTCTGCATATCAATGATGTAGTTAAATCCAACTTTGCAACAAACACATATTTGTCTATGTCACATTCTTTGTAGCTTTCCAGCTCAGCCATATTTGTTACATATGTTGTTTCAGTTGCAATTAGCCTTTTAGCTGAAAATTTACCAATATCCAAAGCAGAATCAAGCTCTTTTGCCATCTTACTATAACTCTTACCTGAAGATATCCCTGATAACAATGTGTCCTGAAGCTTAGATGCTAATACATCAGCATTTTTTCCAATGCGGTCTACATAGTATTTACCACTCCAATTGTTTCTTAAGATTTCCTCTATCGTTTGTACTGGCATCTGTGAAAAATTAAACTCTAAACCCACACCTTTTTGAATATCAAAAATAGTACGATAGTATGCTTGGTTTATATTATTAACTAGTCCAAGTGTTGTTAATTGTGTTTCTATTGATGCTACTGACTTTATATTTATATCAATGCTTTCCTTTAAGGCTTCTAATCTTGTTATCCTTGCCTTATATGCTTTGGCATTATTCCTTAATTTAGCCAGTATACTTCTTTTTGATTTTGAATCAGGAATAGTTTTTATCTTATCTCTAATATTAGATAGTTCTGAATCGCTTACTGGAGAACTCAATATCTTTTTTGCATCTTCTAATGAAATCTCTTCCTTTTTGGCAAAGGTGTAGAATATTTTATTAATATCATTTAATATATCTTCTAATGCCTTATCATAGGCAGTATTAACCTTCTTAATGGTCTCAAAACTATTCTTATGATAAAATAATGTTCTTTCACTAGCTCTCTGCTCCCAATAAGAATCAGTCTTCATTTACTTTATCATCTCCATCAACTTCATCTGAAGTATTGAAATTATATGCACTAAATGCCTTTTGCTGTTGCTCGTATGCTTCTTGCTTTTCTTTCTTAACTTTTTTGATTTCTTCATCTACATCTGAAACAAAAGGAAGGAGTCCAAGTCTAGTTTCAAGGCTTACAGTACCTTCGAGATTTGTCACCATTGTGGAAAGTTCAACTTCATTTACTGGTAACGATCTAGTCATTGTAATGGTAACATCTGAAATATCAATATTATTACCTTTGATATTATATATATTTGCATAAATTTGAAGCCTTTCTAAAAGCCCCATTCTATAATATCCTTCTTTTGTTTTTGCTAACTGTTCTAAACCAAACAGTTTATACTTCATGGCTACACCAGAGGACTGAGAAGCAAAGTTTTCATCTGTAAGACACGGTACTTTTGAAAACTCATGTATATCATCTTTTATAGCCTTTTTAAGAACCTCAACTTCTGTTTCTACTAACTGCTTTATTAACCATTTTGCATCTGCTCCTGGCGGTAGTTCTAACAGCTTATATCTTTTTATAAGTTTTGCTGTGTTTGTAATCTCCTCTTCATCATCCCCTAGAGACCCACCAATAACAGTTAAAAGTGAATCTACAAGTTGCTCTTTATCATTAACTCTATCTGACTGTAATAAATCATAAGCATCTATCAAACTAATTACACCCTCAAAGTCACCTTTTAAATTACTTTTGTTCCAGTATTCAATAACTGGAACTTGTCCAAAATAATGTACTTCAATATCTAACTGTTGAGGGGAAGTGTCCTCTAAATTTTTAAATAAGTACTTTTCAATGGAATCACTCGTATATACATTTACATAGTATCCTTCTAAAGTTCCATCAAGCTTTTTCTTTGGGTAGTAGTGTACTGCAAACATACTTTTATATTCAACAGTATCATCTACAACAAGGAACATGTTTACAGGCTCAATGTTTGTGCTTTTTGGTATTGGCTTTAAATCTGAGCTCATATATATTAGCTCATAACCAATTCCATATTTTGATATATCTCTGCTAAGTTCAGTGTCGACAAGAGAACAACTTTTCAGAACATTTTCCATTGGTTTAATGCTGTCACCAGAGTATTTAACTGGATTTCCCATAAAATACCCCGTTGCAATGTCTGTTATATATTCGGCATGATTACAAACAAGTTTGTTGTTAGGTAAATCCTTTCCTGATAGTTTCCTGTTTTTAATAAAATCATGATCCCCATCATAGTATCTCTTTAGTTTATTAAACCTTTCAATTTGATTCTGGTGCTCCTTAAAGCAGCTTTTTAATAACTCTATTGTTGGAGACCCAAACTCATCTAAATAAACCCTATCTCGAATAATTGCCATTCATTCACCCTCAATCTAAAGTCCAAATAATCTCTTGTTTAAAACTCTAGCCTTTTTCTTTGTTTTTCCTTGCACCATTTCTGCAAACCCAGTAACTGCATCAGGTGCATCATCGTGCTTATTTTTCCCAGCACGTTGAAAGCTGTTCATGTCACGATAAAATTCAGGAAATCTGTCTCTCCAATTATAAGGGAAGTACACATGTTCCATTACAAAGCTTGAATTTGAAAGTATTCGAGCCATCTTATTATCGCTTTGGTGAAACCACTCAACATGAACCTTTTTTGTTTTAAACTTATTCCATATAATACTCACAACATTCCTAGCAAAACCTTTTCCGCCATTGTTGCTTTCAATTTTAGCGTTCTTAACATTGTTTTCAACTAACATTTCTGCAGTCTTGGGTTCAGTGACTTCCATTCCATCTGTAGTATAATATACATCTGTTACAAATCCTTCTCCTTGCCACTTTATACCAGCAATAACGCACAGCTTATCAGCTCCTTCATCAGCAGTATCCCCATACGCAATAATGTCTTCAAATACTAAGCTTCCATTGTTGTCCTTTGGCAGCTCAGTATAAGTTTTAAAATATGTATACAGCTTTCCTTTTGAATCCATAGGCTGTTGCTGGTAGTTTGCTTCGGCTATTTCAGGAGACATTTTTCCAGGCTTAGTTTTATCCTTATAGCTTTTAAAACTAAGAAGGTCAGGACATAGCATATCGCCAGTTTCTTCATTTAGACATGCTTTCATTTTTATAACATACCAGTCATCAGGTTCGGCTTCTAGCACCTTACCGCAAAGGTCTTTTGTTGACCATCTTGTCATGTTTATAATCTGCTTGCCACCCTCTTCAATTCGAGACAAGTAAGTGTTTGTATACCATTCGTATTGTTCATCCAATACTCTCTCATTAAAGGCTTCAGCAGCATTCTTTATAGGGTCGTCAATTATTCCGATTCGGCAGCCAATACCAGTAATAGTTCCACCAAAGCCAGTGCCCAAATAATTAAAAAATTGACCTTCTAATGCCCACAATTGCTTTGAACTGTCTCCATACTTGATTTTTGTGGTAGGGAAGACATCGTAAAAAATATTGATTTTAGTATCAATTTTGGTTGCATCTATTCCATCCCTTACTGATGCAGAGAATCTTGTTGCAAGAGTCTCATTATAAGATACAGTTATAATCCTGTTTTCATTATCCTTGCCCATCATCCACTGTGTAAGGAGTTGAAGGATATACGATTTGCCATGACGAGGGGGGAGGTTCATCATTAGCTTGGAACATACGATATATTCAATAGGCACTTCTGGCATACCGCTGCATATTAAATCTTCAATTTCCTGCTCCGATAGAATAGTCCAATCATCTTCCTGCTTAAGCTTTATAATCCTATTTTCGTAAAAAGCCTGAAGAGTATCGGCAATTTCTTTCAGGTGCGGTCTTGAATCTTTAAAAAACTTTGGATTCATCAATTTGCAGTATTGCCAAAAATTATTACTAGCAGCAGTATACTTATTTTCTGTATTTTCCTTACTCATGTTTTCTTCAAGAACTTTTTTTACGAGTAAAGTACTTTCTTTTTTATTAGGCATCAATATTCACTCCAAAAAATAATATGCGTAAAAATAGCCTATTTTTCTAAAAAACTCTTCTCACTTAAATTTACATCAAAGCATATTTTAAATTTAATTTAAACGCCATTAAACGTCTTTTAAATGGTGTTATTGCATATAACTCTATAGTCGTTGTTTTTTCTATACAGATACAAAAAATTTTGCTTTAAAAGCAAGCTCCGCCACCCAGATTTTTTTATCCAGTGTTTTGTTATCTGTATAACGTCTTTATCCTAACATGCGACGAGTCAAGCATATCAAGCATCAGATTTTTTAATTACATTTACCGCAAGCTCCACAATTCTTTGTTCTCCCATAAGGCTTATATTTACTTTAGCTCTGAACCTTCTTGCATCAATTTTTACAATATTTCCTTCAAGCCCAATCAAGGGACCAGAGTGTACAATTACTTTTGTTCCTTCAACGAATACATCTGATATACCTAGAGGATCATCATCTTTTGTTAGTCTTAATAATAAATTAGCCTCCGTATCATGTATTGGCTGCGGAAAGTTATCTCCAAGAAGCTTGATTATTCCAGGTATGCTTTTAAGCTTATAATATATATCTACATTCATTTCTGTTAGAAAAAATATGTAACTTGGAAACAGAAGTCTGCTAATTGCTTTCCATTTCCCTTTTACCTTTTCTTTCATTATCCGCATTGGAGTAATTGCCTTTATCCCTAGCTGATTAATTTTCCTACTTATTTCTTCCTCTTTACCTGTTAAAACATGAGCTACATACCAATTCATTCTGTACCTCCGTTTTTAAGAGCTTTTTCACTTTCTGCACTTGCCTTAACAGCATCGTATACTTTGTTATATAACTCAGGATGTTCTCTGCCAAGAGCATCAAATATTTTATCCATTGCCGCCTGCATTCCAATTTCCTCTTTGCTTTTGATTGTGCTGTCAGTTCGCCTTTTATATGTCTTTGTTCTTGCAAGGCTTGTAATATTTTTTACAGCATCATCAATGTCCATTGCTTCCCACTGTTCATCAGGAGCAGAGTTGATTCTATCAATAAGCTTTTGTGCAGCTATAACCATTAATACTTCTACATAATCAAGGTCTGGATATCTGTTCATAGCTTCTGTAACTCTTCTGAGGTTTTCCTGATTCATCACAGCAGCCTGCAAATCGGCATTAAGCCTTTTTGCATATCGGCAAACAGCACTGAGACTGATTTCCTGATCATAGTCGGCAAGGAAATCAACAATATCCTGATATGTATACTCTTGCGGTGTCATTATCATATCTTCAACGCTTGTTTTTAACTTAGCAGGCAGACTTCCTATCTTACAACGTACTCTGCGCATTAGCTCAACCCCTTATATTTTTACAAGAACATCATTTATCTTAAAAGCAAGAAGCTGTGCTCCTTTTGGGGTGAGTCTTATTTCAAGGTACTCAATGTCAAAGTCATAAACATCTACAGACCGCTTTTCCTCAGTTTCCCTTATATCTACATATCCGCTTTGCTGCAAATATGCTATAGAATTGTATATTTCCATTTCATCATTTTCCTGAAATAAAACAGATACTTCTTCAACTTTTCTAAATCGAAATCCAGCATATGTATTAAGTGTTCTGAGTATACCGCCATTGAGTTTTTCCATAGCAGCCACAGACAGTTCATCCATAAGCTTTTTTCTTTCTAAATCCTTTCTATCCATTTTTTGCATTCCCCCTCATTTCAAGTATAATGTCATAGAGTTTGTCAAGCTTTTTAGTAATGTCGCTGACCATGCCGTTAAAGTCCCTTTTCTTAAGATAGTCTTCTGCAACTTTTTCTTTAAAACACTGAAAGTCTTTCTGCAGTGCATCAACATTCTCAGTAAGTTTTTTGTGGATTTCTTCAATATAATCATTGTTTCTTTTTATTTTTTCCTCAATAGAACTTACCTCACGAGCAAATATGTACTTAACCATAGGAATAATAATTACGACAAGTACAATATTAGCAATTTGCAGTATTAGGCTGATGTTTGTGCCTGTATTCAACTCTTCACACTCCTTTTAGATAAAATAAAAAACCCTAGTTGTTATACTAGGATTTTACATTTTAGAATTCATTTTTTCGAATGAATTACTTCACTTTTTTTATTCAATTAGTCTAAATATAGTCATCTGATTTTCAACAGGATTGCTGTTGTCTACTATCTGCCGTATCCACCGCTCTGTCAAATTATACTTGATTGCTAGTTCCTTATAATTACTACCATTAAATTCATTTTTAATCTTTTTGTCACGTATCTTGTTAAGTACACCATCAAGCTTTGGGAGGTAGAATCCCGTGCCCTGATATAGTTTTGCAAGCTCAATGGTATGCTTCATACCGATTGCTTTTGCTATTTCCTTGTAAGGCTCTGGCAATTCATCAGCACTAATTTCATCATACCATTCATTTTCAGCCATAGTTTTACATACCTCCTTTATATATTAAAAAACTCTTATTGTCAATCATGTCTCTTTTGCTTTTTAATAAAGATTTTAGGAATAAGCATGTATATCATATAAAGTACATTTAACAATATATAAATTGGCATAAACAGAAAGGTTACTGAATCAGCAAATATATTCTGTAATTGCTTTTTTATTGCAGAGCCACTTTCAACTGACAACATCCATTTACTAAAAATAAGATTGTGTCCAATTTTCTTCATACGTTCATATCTTTTTTCTTCCCAAACATTAACAAGCCCTATCATTTTTTCACCTTACCTTTCATTATAACCACGTTTCGACTATAACAGGATCATCTTCAGTATTACGGTTTAACCTCACCATTGTTTTGGGAATAATACTTCTTATACTTTCAATATCATCCTTAATTATCACATATTTCGTAGGTTTATTATGTATATCCCACAGTCTAGCAACAAATTTATTAGGGTAATCTTTAGGGCTATTATATATTACAATGATTGGTACTTTGACAAGTTGATTCAGGTTTATATCCAAAAATGATTCTAAAACTATTTCAGTATTCTTCAAGGCTTTTGTCACTCCTTATAAGCTCAATATTTGTATTATTTTTTATAAGATGCCTTTTCAAAGAGTTGAATGAAGTCCACTCAAAAGAATAATATGTAAATGTTCTGTCAAGTTTAAGTTCTTTGATGAGCATGTTTTGTGTCCTTTTAGGTAGTTTTTTCAAGTTATTCCTTTGCTTTTGTGACATTAAAGACCTTGTAATTGGTCTGTAGAACCTTCTACGCTCTTCGCATTCTTCAGTAAGCCACTCACCTTTTATAACACCATTTACATACACCATAATTCCATTTTTCATTGTATCTAGTCTCTCAAGTGTAAGACTTATCTCATATCCATCACAGTTCAATTTCACAACATTATAAAATGATTTTAATTTTTGCTCAATTTCTTGCCAATCCTCTTTAGTAATCAATATCGCTCCTCCTTTATTTAAATTATGTATTACCCCACTGCTGAGCCATCGCATAAGCTATACCCTGAAATGTTTTTGCCCTGTTCTTCTGTCTATCCTTACCACCTTTCATAAACCATGTTCCTGCCTCATGGCAATTTGATGTTGGATGAACTATATCTGTTGGTTGTAGTAAAGGAAGATTTTTAAGCCATAATCTTGTTTTTTTAGTTACTTGATGTCCAAATTGATAAGGTTGAATTTCTTGACTATGTGGTGGCATTTGAAATATTTTACTTGACATTGGATTTTCAATCGCTATTTTAGGGATATCACTATTATAGAGTTTCATAAAAAAATCTTTTGCAGCAAGTCCCTTAAAATATCTATCTTCATTCAACACACCTTTTTGAGGATATAAATGTCTCGCAGCAGCATGACTTAAATATGTACATGGTGGATGTGCAATCATCATATCCCAACCTTTGTTTAGTACTTCTAAAACATCTAATTGAATATGATACGTAGGGTCTGCATCCGTTGGAATTATGTCGCAACTCCATGCATCATGTCCCAGTTTTCTAAATGCATCCCTTACTGTTCCACTGTATTCACATGCTACTAATACTTTCATTACAAAAGTTCACCTTCCTTCACACTTTGTTTGTTTTATGACTCGGTTTATTCCATACTTCCGTTATGTTGGCAACTGCTCCACAGTTTAAACACTTATGTTTTGACCTGTAAATATCTCCATCGTCAGCACCTTCAAGTCTCTGAATTTCAGTACTATTACAGTAATGGCAACATTCAAATACACCGTTTTTATGCTTTGTGAGCCAGTATATTACAACTCGTATTTTATCTTTTAAACTCATAGCTTTTTTCAAAATAATCCTCCCTCCGCAGCTCTGCTGCATTCAAATCATTTAAATATTGCCTGACCACAATGCCAGCAATAAACAACATCACTTCTTGTGTCACAAACTGAATTTTTCGTATCGCATACAGGACACCTATTTTCATGTTTTACTTTTATTGGATTATTTCCGCTATTGCCTTTACATTTCAAAGGGCAATCAATATGCTTTTCAAAATAATTCTCAATTTCAATTCTTAGCACTGGGCAAACAAGTCTTTCTGTTACGTCATCTTCCTCATAATAATCAGATATTGCACATTCTAGGCAATTCAATGGCATATCAATTTCTAAAATAGCCTTATCAATCTCACTCATCTTTAACACTCCAATCTAACATCAATTTGGTTGACAAATTTAAATACTTTTCTCCGTTTGGTTGACTTTATATTATTTCGTCTTAAATAATCATTACAAAGTCTTATAATGCCAACCACTTGTGGTAACAACCAGAACCTCTCTTGAACCATACTTTTTTTGAATTTCTTCTTTAGATAAAGGCTTTATGTAGTTGTATTTTTTGCAATTATTACATAGTTCTTCTATAGTATTCGCTTGCCTATATCCGCAATCATTAATACTTGCAGAAGCATAACACTGAAAATAATAATCATTACTAATATTCGGCACACCTCTAGTTGTTACAGGGCGACCACCATAATAAACAGGAACTAAGTTAAAACACATATTTTTACACCTATCCATAATTCAATACCTCATCTATTTTTTACCCATTGTCCCTAATCCAAAAAGTGTGTATCGTATTACATGAATTTGACTTGTCTTTGAAAACAATTTTTAATCTCTTCATACTTACACCATCCTCTCAAAGTAGCTCATGCATTTCTGTTGTTCTTTTTAACTTTCCGTTCTTCATACTTAACTAACTTTTTTACAACCTCAATTAAGATGCTGGCGTTCTCAAATGTTACAAAGCGAAATGGGTCTTTTTCAAAAGCAGATACATTTAAGTGTTTTTGAATAATACCGCATAATCTGCATCCCAAGCTTACTTTTGATGGTTCGTTGTCAAACTCCTGAAGACGATACATGAAATACCATACTTTTTTCGCTTGTTCTGGCATTATCATTCCTGGTATTTGCTTTGGCTGTAGCTTTTTTGGCTTTTCCTGCTTTTTTGGTAAAATTCCGTTCTTTAAGTGTATTAATTCAGAAATAACTTTCGCTGCATCAGCTTTATCAAGTTTTCCAATTGAATCCTTTCCAGTAAGTTTGTTGACAAGCAAATGCAAATTGTCATTCGAATTTCCTTTTTCATATATGCCGAGTTGCGTAGCCATTCCATATATTGTTTGCCTTTGTTCACTTGTCATATTTAGCATCAGTAACACCTCCTGATAAAAATCAGGGCAGGGGAGATCCCTCCCTCTGCCGTATTAATTATTTTACTCATCTTTTTTGTACTTCGGAGTAATTTTTATACTTTCTTCAACAATCAGAGCCGTTTTAAGCTTTTCAATTATTCCAGCATATTCTTCCGTACCTGATTCATAGCCTGCTGCCTTCATAAGTATATTGAATCTTTCATATGCAAATGATTCAGATAGAAGATAGGCATTTTCTTCTGCCGCTTTATCATCATAGCCCAAGCTCATTAAACACTTCTTATCCTTGTTAAAATCTCCTTTGAGCTTTCTTGCCTGTTTATCAGTTAAACCAATTTGAGAAATACAGCTTTGCACTGTAACTTCATCATAGTTTCCCTGACATATAGGTGTCATAATCTTTTTAAAGCTGCTTGTTAAATCGTAACCTTCTTTTGGCTTCAATATATCTTGTTGAATTTTTCCCGAAAAGATGTCTTTTACTATCTCCATAAAGTTTACCTTCAGAGATTCACTGGTAGTTATTTCTATACTGTTACCATTAGTTCCAAAAACTACTGCCTGTTTATACTTAGTATTCTCAATTCTTTTCTGACCAATTTCCTGAAGCTTGCTTTCAATTCTGGATTTTTGCTTATTACTTCTATCTACTTCTTTTTCAAACATTATGAGCTGGTCAACCAGTTCAGCTTCAGACATATTATCAAGTATGAGTTCGTTCATCATTCTGCCTCCTTTGCCATTGCAGATATGCAGTCTTTACAAGCATGTTTTCCGTTCCGCTTGATTACATTCTCAATCCCGTTGCAGAATATACATCTTGGTGTATGTGGAGCTATTACAAGCTTTCCATCATCAACTGTGATATCTACAGCTTCTCCTCCTAAAAATGAATTATATTCTCGCCTGATATCAGCAGGAATAGTCAGACCTCCACCTTTAGATATAACTTTACTTCTTACAGAACTCATTTTTTCACAACCCTTCTATATAGTATTTTTCAATGTACATGGTCTGTCTCATCAGTGCCGTAAGACCATCTCCGGCAGACGGAGCAACGCTCCGTTTCGACTATATCAGCCCTTCCTTACACCTCCTGATGCACACATTACACTTACCCAGATATTTTTTGCGTTATGGAGTATTCTGTAAGTGTCATCAAATCTGTATCTCAAAATATGTATCAATCTCATAAACTCATCTCCTTAAACTTTTAAACTATATTTAAATCTGCTTTAAACCCTGTTATAATTAATACAATTGGAAATTAGCCTATGATACTAATTCCAGTTACTTTTGTCATTCTGAGCAAACCATCGTAGGTTATGTCGGCGTTGTTGGAGGCATTTTGGTATATCTTCACTGCTCCTCTAACGCCCCACCTACTTTGGGCTATCGTATGTAGCAGTTTTATTTCTTTTTCCATATTCTTTTCAACCAACTCAGGAAATAGCTTTTTTATATCGTCAACTTGAACATGTGAGGTACAAAGAAATCTTTTCATTTGTATTCGGCTAAATACCTGATCATATGACTGTTCGTGTCTTCCGCTCATTTTAGAGTTAATCTCATGATTCCCTATAAAGACGATTCCAACAGGTTGAGCCTGCGCCATCTCATCATCTTCATTCTCAATATTGTCGTTAAAATATCTAATTCCATCTATGGCAGCAAGTGTAAGATGCTGTGCTTCATCAATTATTATTAATTTGTTTGAGCCATCAAGCTTTGAGCGTATATCAAACTGTAAATCAAGTAAGTTGCGATTTTCACTTATTCTTAGCTTTCTTGCAATCATTCTGTATATATCTTTTAAGCTCTTACATGCCTTTGTAGCTGTTATATAAATAGTTTCGCTTTTATCAGATGCATACTTTAAAGCTGCCTTTGTTTTTCCGATGCCAGCATCACCAATTGCAAAGCCTATGCAACGGTTAAAATGGCAGTAATTTATTACAGCATAAACCTCATGTGATATAGAAGTATCAACATACTTTGGTGCTTTTGTAACAGTTGCAGCCTTTTCAAGAATATCAAACAACTCTCTCGCCTTGTTCTCAATAGCCTCAACATTTCCTGGATACTTATCCTGCAAATATTGACTTAGTGCTGAAGTAGAAATACCCAATTCCTTTGCTATGCTTGCCTGACTCCTGCCGTTTGCTTTTCCTTGTGCAATATATCTTTCGACTTTCAATTTTATTTCACTCATTTTAAATTCCTCCTGTCTTCTGCGTTTATACGACTTAGAACGTACTCATATGAGGTCGCATTACAGGAGGGGTGAACCCCTCAAAATTACTATATTACACTTCTATTAGAATTCATAACCATTCTGTCAAGGTCTTCTCTAAATGTGTCATTTTGTTCATACGCTCTTGCTGTTTCCTCATTTGCCCTGACTACTTCAAGAATTTTAGCTTCTGGAGCTGGCTTATTTTTACGTTCCTCTATATTTCTGTTAGCCTTCCAAAGCATAAGCTCCAGCTCACTGATTATATTCAAATCCTTAAAACCACTGTTCTTGTAATATTCTTTTGTGAGCTTCTTTACTTTACGAGTCTCACTTATACATTCCTTTACCTTGTCTTTTGAGTCTCCATATTCAAGAGACGCTCTATCCATTGGTAAATTGCACATGTATTTGTCATCTTCATCGTACACACGAACCTCTGTAAGATTGTCAGGATCATAACGTACATATACCTGTTTTCTGCCTTCGTAGTTAAATACAAACTCTGGTGTCCAGTAGTAAAGGCTTTCACCGCATATTTTAATTTTTACTCCCTTGCGAACAACCGTCTGCCTCTTGGTTGAACGCATCAGCATAAGTTCCAAATCCTCTTCGCTTGCAACACGCTTTATAAAGAATTCTTCTGTATATACATCTATTGGAGCTCTTCCATACATGCCCAAACCATTACTCTTTGTCTCGTTGTACATTCCTTTTATGTAAGTATCAAAGGTCTGTATGAACTCGCTGTCATACTGAATTCCTTTGCGTGTTTTTAATGTCTTTTTAAGCCTTTCAGGTCTTTCCAATGGATTACCACCACAATATCCCTGCATTAACCTACTGAAATTATCCTTAAACTCCCTGAAAATTCTCTCAATTAACTTCGCTTTTGCGTTTCTAACCTGTGCATTCCACATTTCTATGCCTAGCCTCTTGAATACTCCAGGAGGAAGAGGAACATCTTTTGTAGATTTTCTCTGACGATGCCCACGCCCTCCAATATCGTGACAAAGAAACTCAGTACCGTTATCAACCAAAATATATCTTGGTATTCCATACTCTTTAATGCCTTTTCGTAGTGCCAGCAGAACCGCTTCACTTGAAGTGTTATTTGTAACATGCCAGCCTGTAATTAACTTACTTCTTACATCCGCAAAGGCTACCACAGTCAGCCTGTGTATTGCTTCCTTGCCTTCAATTATTGTCATAACATCAAATGTGTGTGCATCTGCTACCCATACCTCATTTACCTCTAGTTCGTCATACATTCTTGAAACATATGGGGCTGCATCATCTTCATATGCTTTGTCACCCTCACGAAATAATTTAACTACAGGAAAAGGTATAGTCTGAATTGCCCTGTTAAAGGTGTGATAAGTAGGAAGCTCTTGCAGCAGCTCTGGCATTTCCTTCTCAAAATACCAAGTAACATATTGCACACATTTTGAAACTGGATGCTGGCTTTCGTCCAAATAGTAGTATTTGAAAAGTTCCCAAGCTACTTCTGGTATGCTATTTGTCCCTTTTGCCCATTTACCACGTTTGTCAACCAAGCCATCATAATCATTCTCACGCAGTGCCTTCCACTTCCGATATAGCGAATCAACAGATACAGTTATATTTTTATATTTGTGCATATTTTTATTAACCCACAATTCATCTGCATCCGTCTTTCTTTTATATCCTGAGCGGTATACTTGCCAAGCACTAATTGCATCCATCCATTCCTGTATAACCGTGCGTTCATCAGCAGTAAATTCATCCAACCTTTTCTGTACCTCAACATTTTCATTAACAGGTTTAAGCCCTTTATTCTTTTTCCAGAATTTAATCTGCCTGCGGTCATCTAATGCAGAAAGCGGAATAACATGGCTAATGCCGCCTCTTCCCTTGTTAGAAGTCTGAATTATAGACTGTAGCTTGCCGATTTGAATCCAGTTCCTAACCGTTCTAATTGATACATTGTAAAGGTCAGCAACGTCAGTGCTTGAAAGCAATATCTCATTATCTTCTAATCTTAGTGCATCCAAAAATTACCGCCTCCTGTGCCTGAATTACATTAATCTTCCTGCTTTCGCAACTTTTCATTAATTTGTTCCATCTCGTCTGCCAAAACCTTTATCTTGCTCAATTCTCCTAAAATACCATTTATTGATTCAGTAAGTAGTTGCTCACATTCAGAGTAGCGGTTTTCAAGATGTGATTTTAGTGCTTCGGTATATAAGTCCTCAAATTTTTCTCCAACACTATCCTTAGTTTTTGCAAGTGCAGCCGTCAACGAATTAGACATTGCAAACTTGTTTTTCATATCTTTTGTCATTTCTGAAACACCCTCCTTTATACATTTATCAGCCTATCTCATCAGTGCTGGGAGGCTATCCCCAGCAGACAGAGCCGAAGCTCTGTTTCGATATTTATTTGTTATTATCTTCCTTCTGTTGTAAAATGGAATTATCTGAAAACCAAATACATTACAGGAGGAAAAATATGAAAATTAGTCTTACAGAGGTAATTCAAGATGCTACTCTTTTTGCAAATCTCATGATGAAAGATAAAAAGTTACGCATTGAACACCTCAAAAAAGAAACAATTCTTCAGACTGACTACGGCTACGATTATGTCTGTAATTTAATTATTGGTGCTTTAAATTCTTATCATGACAGCCTTCGTGAATGTCTTAAAGAAAAAGGTATTGAGCTTGACGAAATTGATAGCTAGTCTTTTCCACTTGCTCTTACTGCTTTGATAGCTTTTTCAACCTCTTCTCGTGTGCCTCCATATTGAAGGTTGTTTTTCAGTGGCATTGACGGTAATTTTTTTCTTTTAAAATTACGAGGTATTACACTGTCGAACCAAACTCTCAAATCAGGTCTTTGTTGAAGCAAGTCTTTAATCAGTTCTTCATTCTGTAAGTTCTCAAAAATAGTTTTTTGTAACTCACTTCTTTTTTTATTTTTGACTAAAGGAAGATAAGGATTATGATTAGGGTCTTTATTAAACTTTGGCTTTTCTTGCTGTCTTAGGACAGCATTATTTTTTCTCATAATTACACAACCTTTCATATTAAAATTTCAATGTTCTTAGCCTGTCTCATCAGTGCTGGAAAGCTATCCCCAGCAGACAGAGCCAAAGCTCTGTTTCGATTTGTAAGTTGAATAGCAGTTAAAGTTATAAATCAAAACCTCCACCAAGTACAGGAAGAGACGAAGATTTAACATCAGTCAAAGGTTCAGCCCTCCGAATCCAATATTTACCCTCATAATACTTGGGTTTGTTTGAATAAATCTTCACTTCAGTAGCCCAAAATGCTCCTACGTGAGACTGGTAAATCTCTCGACACGCAAATACATTTTCATCAGCATACACAACTTTGCCATAAAGATTTCCAGAAACCTCAATAAACTCGCCCTCTTTAAAATTTCCCAAATTTAACACCTCCATTTCTTTTAAATTTCAATATTCTTAGTCTGTCTCATCAGTGCCAGTAGACTACCTCTGGCAGACGGGCATCAGCCCAGTTTCGACAATCAAACTACATTCAATGTACAACACCACGAACTAAATCCCAGCATTTCAAGCTCTTTTTGTTGAATCGGTATCAAATTTGCACTTATAACATCAAGAACTGCTATGTCATTTCCATAGTATTTCAGCAGCTTCTTAAAATCTTCTGCTCTTCCAAATAGTTTACAGCGTGTCATAAGCACCTCCTACGCACTATGTTTCGCTTCTTTAAAAAACTCTGTCCAGTCAAATTCAAGTTCTTTTGCTATAGCTTTTGCTGTTTTTACACTTGGATCTGCTTTTCCATTTTCAATCTCAGTTATTAATGTCCGAGATACATTAACTATTTCCGCTAGCTCCTTTTGTGTCAATTTTCTTGACTTTCTTAATTCCTTCATCCAATTTCTCATGTAACTCTCACTCTCCTTACGTCAAGTTTGTTGACTTATTTAATATTATAAGTCAAGTTTATTGACATGTCAACGCTGTTAATATAAATTATTATAGTTAATGTCAATTATTTTGACATTAGTTGTTGTCAAGACGTTTGACATCTATAATATTTATAAGGAGTGTTGTTATGATTACTGAAACATTAAGGTTACTTAGAAAAGAAAAAAATTTAAAACAAATTGATTTAGCCAACTATTTAGGAGTTAGTAGAACTACTTACACTCAATATGAAACTGGCAAAAGTGAGCCTGATCTTAAAATGGTTCAAAAGCTTGCTGACTTTTTTGGTGTCACTGTAGACTATCTTTTAGGTCGAGGAACTAGAAATATTAAGGAACAAGAATTAAATAATAAAATCGAACTTACCGCCAAAGATATGAAGGCTATTAAACAGAAAGCCGAAAATATAAAGATGTCTTTAATGGCATCTGTCGGTCTTGCTTTTGATGGAAAGATAGACGAAGACGATGAGGATACACTTGCAAAAGTAATGGCAGCATTAGAGGAAGGCATGATTCTCGCTAAAAAAGAAGCCAAGGAGAAATATACTCCTAATAAATATAAAAAATAACATTTATGTTACTTTTACGATTGGAATGATGCTGACTTGAGATATATAAAATACCTTGTAAAAAAAATAGTTCATAAATACGATACAAATGACCCTTATAAATTATGTAAGCTGCTAAGCATCACCGTTAAAGAAGTTGATATTGGGAACATCCGAGGAATGTATCAGCACGATTTCCGTAAGAAGCTAATATATATAAACAGCAAGCTTGATCATCAGGTTCAAAGGCAGGTGTTAGCACATGAACTTGGACATGCTCTGTTACATAAAAAAGTAAATATTGTTTTTCTTGATACACACACATGCCTGAATGTTGATAAACTTGAAGTTGAAGCGAATACTTTTGCTGCTGAATTGCTAATTCCTGATGATGAGATTACCCAATATTATGAGTATTCTAGCGAATGTTTAGCATGTATATTTGGTGTTCAAGAGAAGCTTGTTGAGTATAAAACTAAAAATTACATATAATAAGGTAGGCTTTCCTTTGTAATTATATTTAATTTTTCCTTTGTAGTATTTTTAATGATTTTGCCAGAATGGCTTTATATAGCATGTTTGAGTACAAAGGAAATTTTCCTTTCAAAAGCTCATAAATTTCCTTTGTAAATAGCAGATATACTGTGTATAAACCTAAAAACAAAGTCATGTAAACCGCTATTAAACACCGTTTAAACAGTTTTTAAATATTAATTAAAAATAAACAAGCTCTGTAAAATATTCATTACGGAGCTTGTTTTCTATTTGCACGTTAGTTTTATTCATTTTTTCTCAAATGCCCTATTTAACGGTATTTGTTAGGTTTTTTCGGTATTTTTCGGTATCATTTTTTTTCTCAGATATCATACAAAAGTACAGTGTGGGGGCTTATCAAATGAAAAGTTATAGAAGTGGGGGACATTTTCTTGCCTCGTTATATTTGAAAGTTGAGCTAAATCTATATTAAGTGGCTGAATAATAATAGGACAAAAAAATCAAGTTAAAAATATTTAAAAAGTGTTGACATTTTAAATAAATTAATGCATAATTCTATTTGTCGCAAAAATCTGTGACATTTTGTTTAATAAACACGGAAGGGTTCCCGAGTGGCCAAAGGGGGCAGACTGTAAATCTGTTGCGTCTCGCTTCGATGGTTCGAATCCATCTCCTTCCACCAATGAAGCCTTGTACATATGCCATTACGCTGTGTTCAGGGTTTTTATTTTATGTAAAGCAGAAATATTAGTTTTATTATTACAAATACATAAAAACTATTGACATAGCTTACCACTGTGTAATACTATTACACAGTAAGTATTTTTTACTTTTCAATAGTATTTGCATACAATTCTACGGTGAAAGGAGTGTATTAAAATGAAAACAGCTAAAATCTATGAGGTGTTTTATCAATAGTTTAATATCGAACCTATAACGTAAGTACTTTTATATACTTTCTATTAGGCTAACCACTTGAGTAACCGTCATTTATAGTCCTACTAATGTAATATTAACACGATGCGTTATCGTGTTTTTTTATTTCCTATTTTTTATTTATATTTTTGAGAATATTATACCTTAACTCAAATTTTTGCAGTATTGCTACATATCAACGTAAATTATATAAATGATAATTAACTCTGTGGTAACAATATAATTGTTAACGAAACAATAGGTTCTCCACCTATAGTTTCAATATATTTTGTGCCTTAAGTGCACGTGGGAGGTTAGTATGGAACCAAACAACAAAGGCAGACTAAAAATGCTTTATTCTTTTATCAAAGGCTTTAGATGGCTATTTGTTTTAGCAATCTTTTCTACAATGCTTGCAATTATTTTTAACTATCTATTGCCACAAATTATCAAAATAATTATAGACTCAGTAATTGGAACTGAGCCTTTAAAGCTTCCAGAAGGGATTTTAAAGTATATTAACTTACATGGTGGCAGAGATATTCTTAGAAGCAACCTTCTCCTCTGCTCCTTATTAGCTCTTGTTTTCGCGATATTATCGGGTGCTTTTACATATCTGTTTAGAGTTTGTATTGCAAAAGCATCTGAAGGTACTATCAGAAAGCTTCGCAATCACCTGTATGATCACATTCAAAAGCTTCCTTATAGCTGGCATGTCAAAAATCAAACTGGTGATATTATTCAGCGTTGTACCTCTGACGTTGAAGTTGTACGAAATTTTTTATTACTGCAATTTATAGAAATGGTCAGAACGGTTTTTTTAATTACCTTCTCTCTCCTGCTGATGTTTTGGATGAATGTAAAACTTTCGCTGATTGCTCTTACATTTATACCAATTGTAATAGCCTATTCAGCTATATTCTACAAAAAAATTGCTGACAGATTTAAGTATGCTGATGAGGCTGAAGGTGCTCTTTCAGCAATGGTTCAGGAAAATTTTACAGGTGTACGTGTTGTTCGTGCTTTTGGAAGGCAAGCAAGTGAAATTGAGAATTTCGATGTCAAAAATGACCACTTCGCTAATTACTGGATAAAATTAGGCTTTTTGCTCAGTAAATACTGGGGTATTGGTGACTTTTTTTCAAGTCTTCAGGTAATGCTTATTATAATTTTTGGTTCTATTGAAGCTGCCAATGGTGTAATAACCTTAGGAGAATTTTTAGTTTTTATTTTCTATAATTCTATGCTGGTTTGGCCAATTAGAAATTTTGGACGAATACTGTCTGAAATGAGTAAAACCAGTGTTTCTCTTAGCCGTATTAATGAAATTATTTCTGAAGAAGAAGAAAAGGATTGCGAAGGTGCAATTACACCTGATATGACTTATGACATTGAATTTAAAAATGTTAATTTTGACTATGAAGGCATTAAGCCTGTTCTTAAGAATATTTCATTTAAAATTAAGTCTGGTACCACCTTTGGTATCTTAGGCGGAACTGGCTCTGGAAAATCAACAATAATGTATTTGCTAGATAGGCTTTACGAGCTTCCTGATGACTGTGGGACTATCGAAATTGGCGGAGTTAATATCAAAAACATAAAGCTTGATTATTTAAGAAGCAATATTGGCTTTGTGCTTCAAGAGCCCTTTTTATTCTCAAAAACCATTAAGGAAAACATTGACGCTTTCAAGAACACTAATGATATTGAGCTAATTCGCCACAATGCAAGCATAGCAGCAGTTGATGATGCGATAATTGGTTTTTCAAAAGGTTATGATACCATCGTAGGCGAACGTGGAGTTACTCTTTCAGGTGGACAAAAACAGAGAGTAGCCATTGCAAGAATGTTAATGCAAAAATCACCTATTATGATTTTTGATGATTCTCTTTCCGCTGTAGATTCCGAGACAGATGCAAAAATTCGTGCTCAGCTAAATGAGAACACCTCACACAGCACAGTTATTCTTGTTTCACATAGAATTACAACCCTAATGCAGGCTGATGTGATTATGGTTTTAAATGCTGGTGAAATATCAGAAATTGGAACCCATTCCGAACTTCTGACAAACGAAAATGGTATTTACAGAAAAATATATGATATTCAGAGCAGCCTTGAAACAGAACTTTTAGACGCTGCTAAGGATGAGCATTTTGGAGGTGAAAATTAATGGCTTATTTGGAAGAAGAAGAATACAAAAAGCCCTTCTCATTTAAAGTGTGGGCTAAAATAATACCCTTTGTTAAACTGTATAAAAAACATTTTTTAATGGCAATGAGTTTTTTAGTTTTAATATCTATTATAGATGTAACTTACCCCTTGTTTCAAAGATTCGCAATTAATAATTTTATTATACCAGCTTCAACAGAAGGTATCTGGAAATTTGCCACCTTATACGGTTGCATTATTTTATTACAAGTAATTGCAGTTATAGTTTTTATAGAAAATTCAATGAGTGTGGAACTAAATGTTGCTAAAGCTATCAGAAAGGCAGTGTTTGTTCATCTTCAAAAGCTTTCCTTTAGTTATTACAATACTACCCCTGTGGGATATATGATGGCAAGGGTAATGAGTGATACTGGACGTATAGGACAAATGGTTTCCTGGGGCATGACAGATATTTTATGGGCAGTCGTTTATGTAGTTGGTGTTTTTATTGCGATGCTGTTATTAAATTTCAAGCTGGCATTATTAGTTATGTGTGTAATCCCATGTATTGCACTTATTACAATTTATTTTCAGAAGAAAATATTAAATGTAAATAGAAAAATCCGAAAAATCAACTCAAGATTGACAGGAGCCTTCAACGAAGGTATCACAGGTGCAAAAACCTCTAAGACTCTGGTTATTGAAGATAAGAACTTAAAGGAGTTTTCTGTTATTACTGATAAGTTTTATTCATCAACTATGCATGCCACTATACTTAATGCTATATTTATTCCAATAGTACTGTCTTTCAGCACTATTGCAGTTTGCATTGTTCTGGTACGAGGGGGTTATTTAGTTATAAATGATGCAATGGAATTTGGAACACTTTCTGTCTTTATCACCTATGGCATAAGTATATTTGAGCCAATACAGCAAATTGCACGTGTTTTTGCTGATTTTGTTTCTACTCAGGCTAATATTGAACGTGTAACAGGGTTAATTGAAACTGAACCCGATATAACTGACACACCTGAGGTTATTGAAAAATATGGTGATAATTTTAACCCTAAAAAAGAAAATTGGGAAACTATAAAAGGTGATATTGAGTTTAAGGATGTTTCCTTCAAGTATCCTGATGGCGATGAATATATACTAACTGATTTTAATCTCAAAATACCTGCTGGAACTACTGTAGCAATTGTGGGTGAAACTGGTGCTGGAAAAAGTACACTTGTAAACCTTGCCTGCAGATTCTTTGAACCGACAAAGGGTCATATTCTGATTGACGGAAAAGATTATAAGGAGCGTTCACAGCTATGGCTCCATAACAACATAGGTTATGTGCTGCAAAGCCCTCACCTGTTTTCTGGAACAATTCGAGACAACCTTCGATATGGAAAGTTTGATGCAACTGATGAAGAGCTTGAAGCCGCCATCAAGCTTGTGGCAGCAGATACCATTATTAACAGTATGGATAAAGGTCTGGACACCAACATTGGCGAAGGCGGCGACCGCCTGTCCACTGGCGAAAAGCAGCTGATATCCTTTGCTAGAGCAATTATAGCTGATCCAAAAATATTTGTACTTGATGAGGCAACCTCTTCAATTGACACTCAAACAGAACAATTAATACAAAATGCTATTATGCATATTTTAAATAACAGAACTTCCTTTTTAATCGCTCACAGGCTGTCTACGATCAAGAAGGCTGATATTATATTGGTGGTTAAGAATGGTAATATCATAGAGCGTGGAACCCATAAAGAGCTATTGAAACAAAAAGGCTACTACTACTCCCTTTATCAAAAGCAATTTGAAGAAGAGACTGGGGCAGCTATGCTTAATAAAATGTAATTACTATAAAAGGTTCAGATTTAGTATTTAAAAAATCTGAACCTTTTATTTTTATAAAAATAATAGCTTTTTAATTTTACTAATAGACTAAATTGGACATCCATCAACTTAACTGCTTTAACTATTTATTATTTACTGAAAAGCTCTAGGTTCTGGTAATTTTTTGTATTCAGGCTTAGCCTCAATTATTTTAGTAATCTTGTTAATCATTTTGTTTAATATTAGTACCTCATTATCTTTATATTTATCTTCAATTATCACTTCGTTAGTTTCTACATTTATCCCAAATGGAGGCATATTATCAAGAGTCCACGCAATAGTTTTCTTTTGTCCTTTATACGTTATTTCTAGATATTGTTTAACTGGAATAGACCAATGAGCATACGCTGGAAAGGCTTCATTGTAATTAAAAATATCAATTTTTTGCATCTCACCAAGTATAGTTTCCATTTCATCTTTACTTAATTTCATTTTGATAATAGGTGAGCCTTCTTTTGTGTATGTATCATCATAGGTGTTTAGTACACTTCTTCCTCCAATACTATATTTTAGTATAAAGTCAAAATTGGAGTTAATATCTGTACTTCTATACATTGCTATGCCAATAGCTCCCGTTAATAAAATACCAACTATTAGCCCAACTATTGTTCCTTTCATTTCACAATCCCCTTCACTCATCTAATAATTAACTAACAAATTAAATTGAATATCCATCAACTTAAAGGCACTACTTTATACTGGTTAGCTAGTCATATAATTTTGATTCTGGTAATTTTTTATATTCAGGCTTAGCCTCAATTATTCTAATAATCTTGTTTATCATTCCGTCTAATATTAGCACTTCATAATCTTCATAGTTATCTACATTTATCCCAAATGGAGGATAATTATCAAGATTCCAAGCAATAATTTTCTTTTGTCCTTCATAGGTTATTTCTAGATATTGTTTAACTGGAAGATTTACATGTCCATATACCGGAAAGGCTTCAGGGTAATTAAAAATGTCAATTTTCTTCATCTCACTAAGAATAGTTTCCATTTCATCTTTGCTTAATTCCATTTTGATAATGGGTGAGCCTTCTTTTGTGTATGTATCCTCATAGGTATTAAGTATGCTTCTTCCTTCAAAACCATATTTTAGTATAAAGTCAAAATTAGAGTTAATATTTGTGCTTGTGTACATGGCTATGCCAATAGCTCCCGTTAATAAAACGCCAACAATTAGCCCTAACACTTTTCCTTTCATTTATTAATCCCATCTCCTTCACTTATCTCAAATAAAACCCTCAAATTTCTAGGAATAGCCTTTGTACTTTCAGACCACTCTGCCATTCCTAATATTTTAACTTTCAGCTTTAGCTCATCAGAGTATTCATTATAAGGAATTCCCTCAAGTAGCATGTCAGTTTCTTTTTCGTCAAATTTAATAGGACTCCTCACATTGCTTTCATACTCCTTGTTCATAGGGCAAATTAGCTGACATTTTAAGCAGTCGTATAGGCAGTGATGTACCGATTTGGGAAGCCACTCTGGAAACTCCTCTGTACCTTCATTAAGGCAAGACAAGCATCTGTCATTATCTATCAAAAAACGATCAGATCTAATAGCTCCTGTTGGGCAATTATTTATACATGCCCTGCAATCTTCACATGCCTTCGCATAGCTCATTTTATTCCAATTATCATCTTCACAGGGGATGTCGGAATAATAGGCAGCAAATGAAAAATTGCTTCCCATATCCTCTATGTAGCAAATATTGTTTCTTCCATAGACTGCAAGACCGCATTGAGCAGCCATTCTTTTCATAGGAATGTTCCAAACAGGTTCAATATGATAATCCTTAGAAATTAGATAGTCTTTTATATACTTCTCAGTACTCTCGAAATCCGACATTACAATTCCAAAAGCGTTGCATCTCTTATCCTGTCTCTCAAACTCTAATTTTGCATATGTAGGATGTGGTATAGCAACGAGAATAATGGACTTAATAGCAAAATCAACCTTAGGCAAATCAAAACTATACAAATTCTTTATAATCCATTCATGAAAACCGTTTAACTCTTCATTTGCCTTAAAAAAGTCAATTTCATTTTTTATTGTTTGTAAGTGCTTTATTGGCAGAACTTGCAGTTTGTTACCATGTAATAGTGCTTCTTGCTTCAATGCTTCAATCATTTGTGTCCTCCCCTTATAACAGTTATGAATGCTTATATTACATATACTCAACTAGCCTAGTCTAGTCTACTATTTGTTTCCTGTAGATAATGTTGTTTAATAATTACCCATCACAGAATTTTCCATATTTATCAGATGAAGTTACAGCAAAACTTTATGAGCAAATATATATTAATACCAGTATTAACTCAAACTTAGCAAATAAAAAATCTACTAGTGCGATAGAATTATCAGGGTATGTTGCTAAAATAATATGTTATAACACCTGATATTACTAGAACACCTGATATTATTAGTATTTAATAAGCATATTAAACTGCGAAGTTTGAGTTACTAAATCAACTTTCGCACATAAAAACTCTATCGGTGAGGGAGAATTTTTAATATATTCTGCTTAGTCTAGCTTATAACGAGGCAAGAAAATGTCCCCCACTTCTATAAGTGGCGGGTACTACTTTGGTTATCAGGCGGTGAGAATATAAGGAGCATTTTCGAGCTACAAAAACCACAAGTGGTTTTTGACGGTGTATTTGTACATCGAAAAATTCATTTTGAATCTAGGCGTTATAACCACAATTAAAAGTCCATATTTTCTTCACATTTAGATCCATAACAAAAAATAAATTTTTTATTACTTAATACGTTTTGGGTTATACACCACCTCACATCTTCCACGTTTGTAGATTAGTCCACCAAATTGTATATTATCATAAGGTTTTCCAGTACTTCCTGATAAAATATCATTTAGAGCAACTTCCAGTTCGTCAATAAATGATACTGTTTCATGGTTTTGATGACCCATATAAATAGTGTCAAAGTCATTACAATATGATTTTACTGCCTTAATAGTTTTCAGATATTCGGAAAGTGTAGTTGATTCTTCTAGTTGCATCCAAACATGAGATATAACCCCATCCCCTGAAAACAGTATTCTATGCTTTCTGTCCAATAACCCAATGCTTCCAGCTGTATGCCCCTTTAATGAAATAACCTCTAGAACATTTCCACCAATATCAAAGGTTTTGCCAGGTTTTATAAACTCTAAGTTTGCAGTACTTTCACACCAGCTTTGAGCCTCTTTTTCAGTTAGATTATATTGGTTCATCATATCATTTTTCAAAACAAATTTTAAGTTTCTATGTTCTTCATATAAGTGCTTATCCTCAATGCTAATATATGCTTTATCAAAATAATGAGCACCAAAGGCGTGATCTATATGTCCATGTGTGCATACTACAATTAAAGGCTTTTGAGTGATTTCTCTTAAAGTAGCCTTCAAATTTAAGCAGCCATATCCAGTGTCAATAACAATAGCAGCCGTCTCACCTTCAACCACATAGATGCTTGTATCATCGTCCACTATTGTTGTTACTTGTGGAGCAATTTGTATAATATCGTATTTATTCATAGTTAGTCACCTCATCATAAACTTTGTTAATTACATTTTAATATCATATACATAATTTAACATTTACACAGCTTCATAGCAAGTAATTTAAACTAATTCAACACATAACTTTAATTAGCAAGTTGAGTATTAAACACTTAATTGATATAATAACCATGTTGCTTAGGCTTGTCAGCAATTCTCCACTGCTTGTGTAATTATTTTTTGTACCTTAAACACAGTTGAAAGGAATTATGTTTAGTATGAAAGACTTTAAATACATTTTTGAAATTACCTGTACACCTCTACTTTGTAAGAGATTCTCTAATTGTATTCTACTAAATTTTTGTGCCATAAGCTGGTGTAGGAGGTCAATATGAGAGTGCTTGGTATTGTTACAGAATATAACCCTTTTCATAACGGTCATAAATATCATATAGAGGAATCAAAAGCAATTACAGGTTGTGACACTGTTGTTTGCGTTATGAGCGGTAATTTTATACAAAGAGGTGAGCCTGCACTCATTAATAAATTTGCTAGAGCAGAAATTGCCCTTCAAAGCGGAGTGGATTTAGTTATTGAATTGCCGCTTCCTTATGCCATGTCCAGTGCGGAAGCCTTTGGATTTGGAGCTGTTAAAATACTAGATAGCATAGGCGTTGTTGATTGCATCTCCTTTGGAAGTGAGCATGGTAATATTGATTCGCTTGTATCAATTGCCGATATTTTAACAAAGGAGCCTGATGAGTACAAAGCCGAATTGAAAAAGCAACTTTCCTTAGGATTATCCTTCCCTGTTTGCAGACAAAAGGCTATAGAAAAATATATAGAATATTATTCATCTAAGAAGTCAAAAGTACATCTATCTTCCCTTTTGGAAACTTCAAACAATATATTAGGCATTGAATATTTAAAAGCACTAAACAGGCTCAAAAGCACTATTAAGCCATATACAATTGAAAGAGTAGCAAATCAGTACAACTCACCCTCTTTCACAGGTGATATTTCTAGTGCTACTGCAATAAGAAACAGCATTTTTAATATTTATGAAGAGCAAGCACAGCAATTATGTAATAATACTGTACAAGCCATACCTGATGTTGCCAAAACCATTATAGAAAAAGAGTTTAAAGAAGGCAGAGGACCAGTTAACATTAATGCCTATGAAAATATTCTTCTTGCTTTCCTAAGGTATACAAGTACAGAAAAGCTTGGTGAAATATCAGGTATCTCAGAAGGTCTTGAATATAGGATAAAAAAAGCCGCTGATGCTTCGGGCAACATTGATAGCCTTTTATCAAATATATGCACAAAAAGGTATACCAAAACTAGATTACAAAGAATATTATTCTCTCTGCTCGCTGGAGTTAGAAAGGATGACATGGAATTATTTCAGCAGTATGGAGGACCTCAATATGCTAGAATACTAGGGTTCAATAAAAGAGGTCGGGAACTGCTTTCAAAAATGAAAAAAAGCTCTGTTCTACCTATTATTACAAAACCTGTAGACTACAAAAGCTCTTGTAACAGGCTTCTTACAAGAATGCTTGAAATTGAGGCTCAAGCTACTGATTTATATGTTCTAGGCTATAAAAATCCAGCCTTTAGAAAAGCTGGACAAGAATATACTCAAAATATTGTTATATTCAAATAAATGTTAAAAAAACTTCCTGCAGAAGCATTAAAAACACTTCTACAGAAAGTTAATATTCAAAAAATTATTATAACCAAAGTGATACCCGCCACTTATTGAAGTGGGGGACATTTTCTTGCCTCGTTATATTTCCATTATTATAGGCAAAATCATTGGTTTACGCTTTGTTTTCTGATAAATACATTCTTTTAAGTCCTCACGTATAGCAGATTTTCTAATAGACCAATCGCCACGGCTTTTACCTGAACTTTTATTGACAGCCTGCTTGGCAATTTCCTTTATCTGATCCATCAAATCTTCAGATTCACGAACATAAACAAAACCTCTAGAAATAATATCAGGACCCGCAACTACATTGCCAGTGTCGCCTTCAATAGTAATAACAACCACAATCAAACCATCCTGTGATAAATGCCTTCTATCTCTAAGAACAACATTGCCAACATCTCCAACACCCAGTCCATCTACGAGAACTCTTCCTGCTGTAACACTTCCATTTATTTTTGCAGAATCATGGGTTAACTCAAGTACTTTGCCGTTTTCCAGTATAAATACATTTTCATTTGGCATTCCCATTCTTATTGCCAAATCATTATGCTGCCTCAAATGCCTGTGTTCACCATGCACTGGCATGAAAAATTTCGGCTTGACGAGATTATGAATAAGCTTAATTTCCTCTTGACATGCATGTCCAGAAACATGAATATCAGCTAAAGCTTCATATATAACTTTCGCACCCTTTTTAAATAACTCATTTACAACTCTTGAAATAAGTTTTTCGTTACCAGGAATAGGTGAAGCTGAAATAATAACCAAATCTCCAGGAATTATTTCTACTTTTTTATGCTCACCAAAAGTAATTCTTGTTAGTGCAGACATTGTTTCACCCTGACTGCCTGTAGTAATTATTACAAGCTTGTCTTGAGGCACTTTGTCCATGTTTTCCATATCAACAAGCACACCCTCTGGAATAAACAAATACCCAAGCTCCATTGCCACGTTTACAACATTTACCATACTTCTTCCAATTACAGTAACCTTTCTGCCAAACTTGACTGCAGAATTAATAACCTGCTGTACTCTGTGAACATTTGACGCAAAGGTTGCAACCAAAATCCTGCTCTTGCAGTCTGCAAAGATTTCGTTAAAGGTATCTCCTACAGTACGTTCAGACATTGTATAACCTTCATTTTCAATATTGGTACTATCACACATCAATAATAAAACGCCTTTTTTTCCAAGCTCGGCAAATCTAGCTAAATCCATAGTTTCGCCTTGTATTGGGGTGTAATCAATTTTAAAATCTCCTGTATGGACAATAACTCCTATTGGTGTGTGTATCGCCAAAGATACCGCATCAGCAATACTATGAGTAGTGTGAATAAATTCTACCTTAAAAGCTCCAACATCAATGGTCTGTCCTGCACAAACTGTTCTTAAGTCTGTAGTATCCAGCAAGCCATGCTCTTCAAGCTTGCATTTTATTAAACCTATAGTCAATTTTGTTCCATAAACAGGAACATTCAATTCTCTTAAAACATATGGCAATGCTCCAATATGATCCTCGTGACCATGTGTTAATGCTATTGCCCTTACCTTTTCTTTATTTTTGACTAAATAAGTAACATCAGGTATAACTAAATCAATCCCTAGCATTTCATCTTCTGGAAATGACAGTCCACAGTCAACAACAACTATATCATCACCATATTCAAAAGCAGTGATATTTTTTCCAATTTCTTGCAGCCCACCTAGTGGTATAACTCTTAACTTTTTTTTACTTTTTGACACAATTAATCCTCCAATTTTACTATAAAAAATAACTACTTATACTAAATTAACAAAATATTTAGTTTTTATTTTGGAATAATATCCTATAAATTATTTTCTTATTTAGTTTCCTCTGTGCTGTTATAACGCCTAGATTCAAAATGAATTTTTTCTGATGTATAAAAATTTATACAAGCTCGAAAATGCACCTTGTGTTCAAAATGCGAAGAGAACGATGAATGTGCGAAATGTAAACTTCGCATTTTTCGAGCTATTACATCAGCGGCGTTTCATCGAGGCGGGAGATATTCTGACCGCCTGATAACCAAAGTGGTACCCGACACTTATAGAAGTGGGGGACATTTTCTTGCCTCGTTATATTGAGAAATAACATATTCATATTCTTCAGAAATGGTTTTAGATATATTATTCCAATTATAAAGGGTTTGTACCTTTTGTAAAGCTGAGTCACATATTTTTCGTGACAATTTTTCATCTTTTAATAATTCTAAAATGCAATCAGCTAAAGAATTTGAATTTCCACTATAAAATTTCATTCCGTCTTCTTTGTGATTTACAATTTCATTGAGACCTCCAGCATCAGATACCACAACAGGAATGCCTGCAACCATTCCTTCGAGAGCAACAATGCCAAAAGGTTCATAAGTACTCGGAAAAACAGCTATATCCGAACACATGTACAAGTTTAATAAAACCTCCTCACTTACAAAGCCTGTAAAGTAAATTTTTTGATTCACATTTAACTCATGGCTTAATTCTATTAAATTATTAAAGCACGGTCCTTTGCCCGCAATTACAAACTTTACATCATTAAATTCATGTAATATTTTAGGAATTGCATTTAGTAATACATGAACTCCTTTTTCATTAACAAGTCTTCCCACATAGAACACTATTTTTTCACTTGGAGAAGCATAATTTTTTCTAAACTCTAAATCTTTAGAAGTAGTATCAAATTTATTTAAATCAACGCCATTGCTAATTACTCTAATTTTATCTGACTGGATATTGAATACTGAAATTAATTCATCCTTCATATATTTACTGTTGACAATAAGAGAATCAGACTCATTCATCAACCATTTTTCTATATTATTAATTGTTCTCGATATATCTGTATGTATTCCATTATTTCGTCCATATTCAGTTGCATGTATTGTTGAAATAACTGGAATATTATAAGAATGCTTTAATACCCTAGAAGCATAAGCCACAAGCCAATCATGGGCATGCACTATATCAAATTCAGTATTTTTAAGTAGTTTAACAGCATATTCAACCATAGCAAAATTAAGCTGCATAACCCACTCTACAAAAGTACTTGATGGATTATTGTAGACATGTACTCTGTGTACTGTTACATTCTTATCAATCTCATAATCCTCTGTATATGGTTCCCAGCATGTTAAAACATGAACATCGTTGCCAGCTTCACCTAAATTTTGTGCTAAATCGTAAACTACTCGGGATATTCCACCTATTATTCTTGGTGGATATTCCCAAGACAGCATTAATATTTTCATAAATATTTCCTCTTTTAATGAAATATCTAAGTATCTATAATATTAGTATCTATATTATTCTATCATACTAAAGTACATATTACAAAATACATTTTAGTAATCATCATATATTTATAGTAAACATTCTATATTTTCACATATAACGAGGGCAAGAAAATGTCCCTTACTTCTCTAAGTGGCAAGTACCGCTTTGGTTTTCAGGTTGTGAGAATATCTCCCGCCTCGCTTACATTCCGCAGATGTAATGCTTAGTTTTATAATATTATATATACATAAATTAATATAATTCTATTTCGTATTTAAAAATATAGGAACTATTTTTAAATCACCGCTGAAGCGGTGCAACTTATTATTATCTATCAAGAAATTTGCTCTACAAATAATTATTGACACTACTGTTTTTTAAATTTATAATAAAACTACTATTAAATAAGATCTCTTTTGTTTTACTCGGACAACAAACAAAAAAGATTATGCAAAAAGCAGAAGCCTTGACTTCTGCTTTTTGTTTAGCATAAGCAATATCAGCTTTTCAATTCCCATTGTTATAAGATAAAATAGTTCTAATATATAATTATTTCCTCATAATATGAAAAAATTCTATTTAACGAAAAAAAGTATTTCAATAATAATTGAAATACTTTTGGCTGCGGGTCAAGGATTTGAACCCTGACGAACTGAGCCAGAGTCAGTCGTGCTACCATTACACAAACCCGCAACGTCTTCAACAAGAAGTATTTTAGCACGATAAATTAGATGTGTCAACACTTTATTTTATATTTTTATTTTTTGTAAGAATACTAGCATAGTTATATCATTAATACAAAAATCCTTATAGCTATTGCACAAGCTTTATTCACCAACTAATTCATACAATTATACAACTTTCCATTGATAAGCATGAACACCCACTATTTTCCAAATAATGAGAAAGTTGAGTTAATAAGTTTATGAATGTATGTGCTGTATATTGTATTGTCAAAAGCTGAATAGCAACAGTACATCTAACTAATAGTCTACATTTCAACCAACTCTCCTATTGAAAATAAATATATATACCGTTCACTCACAGTCATACCTGTTAGCAATTCCAAAGCTCTAGAATAATAAGAAATCTGAATATCATATTTCTTTTTTATTATGTCAATTTCGCCCTTTTGAATATAGTCTGTTTTATAATCAATCAATACTATTTTATTATCCTCTTCAAAATAGCAGTCAATAACGCCCTGTAGCAATATATTATCTTCTGTAATTAAATTAGTGTCAGCTGTTGGATATAGTTCTTCAAAAGGAAGCTCAATATTAAAGGGAACCTCTCTGAAAAACGTTCCAGACAATAGCATTCTTTTACAAATAGACGAGGAAATAAATCCTTTAATTTTGGAAATATCTGCACTCTTTGCTTGCTTATCTGTTAATAATTCTTTTTTTACCATATTATTTATTTGGTTTTCAATATTATTATCATAAAAATCAAGGTGCTGCATTATAAAATGCATTATTGTACCTTTTTCTGCTGAGCTAAGACCTTTTTTCTCCTGTAAAAACAAGGGTTTTTTTATACCTGCTGCTTTATTAATAGGAGCATCCTCGCCCTCATTATTTATATTAAAAAATCTTTTTATCTCAGTAACAGATATCTTTGACGGAATATTTGCAAAATTCTGATATTTGTATTTCCAATCCAGACGCCTTACAAGCTCTTCTCTGATTGAAATTTCTGCAGTATTGCTTTTTAGCCATTCTATAGCATCTGTCCTTTTTGCGTTATCCTGCTCCACAATACTAGGCACAGCTACATGATTTTTATTGTAGAGAAAAATTTCCCAAATTGATTCATCGTTTATTCTAAATTCACCCTGCTCCTTTCCAATACCAGCTACTTTCCGCAGCTTATCAGAATTGTTATGTCTCATTGCCGAAGGACAAATCCAATCTAAATAATTCTGAGCTTTTAACATATCATGTGCAGGAAATTTGTCAGTTTTGCTCATTGAAACAGCTAGCCATTTGTTTGCAGCCCTTTCCAAATTATTAACGGCACCTGTCAAAATAAGCTTTTCTCTTGCTCTAGTCATTGCAACATATAAAATACGCATTTCTTCTGAAAGAGTTTCTATTTTGAGCTTCTGTGCAATAGCCAATTTGGGTGCAGAAGGATATTTAATACGCTTTTTATAATCAACATAATCAGGTCCAAAGCCTAACTCCTGATGAAGTAAAATCCCCTTGTACATATCCTGAAAATTAAACTTCTTGCCACAGCCGCATAAAAAAACAACAGGAAACTCTAAGCCTTTACTTTTATGTATGCTCATAAGTCTCACAACGTTATCGTTTTCACCAAGTATCTTGGCACTGCCTAAATCACCTTTATTTGTCTTTAATTTATCTATAAAGCTTATAAAATTAAACAAACCCTTATAGCTTGTATTCTCAAACTGAAGAGCCCTTTCGAAAAGCACACGTAAATTTGCCTGCTTTTTTTCACCCTCCTGCATTGCACCAACTATGCTAAAATAGGCGGTATCATTATATAGCTGCCAAATCAACTTGTGAGTAGACATATATAATGACATATCTCTCCACTGTGCCAAGCTCTCCAAAAACCTTTTAGCTTTTTCGCTACTGCCATTAGCAATAGCTATATGCCCTTGTTCACTTTCTTTGCTTTCCCGTGCTGCCAATATTTTTAATGCTTCAAACAAGGAAGCCTTTCGGTCTGCAAGACGTAGCTCCGCCAAATCATCTGTACTGAAATTCCCTATCGGCGACCGAAGCACAGATAAAAGCGGAATATCCTGATATGGATTGTCTATTATTTGTAAAAGAGATAAAACAACTTGTACCTCTGGCGTTTTGAAAAATCCGCTTCCCGTGTCTGAAAAGGTTGGAATACCTGACTTTGAAAGCTCTTCTGCAAAAATGTCCGTCCAATTTTTTGTTGTTCTAAGAAGTATAACAATATCTTTAAACTGTAAGTTTCTATATTCATTTGTTTTTTTGTCTAGAACACTAAATTTCTTTCCGTTTTTATCAGGCTGCAACAACTCAACTATCCTGTTTGCAACCATTCTAGCCTCCTGCTGAAGGTTATCTAACATCTCCTCCTCATCAAGATTTTCATCGATGTCAAGTTCCTCTCCAATGCTTTCACCATCAGAAAGTTTAGAATTATCCTCATTATTTTGAGCTACTGTTTCTATTAAGTGAAGCTCTACCTCACCGCCTATCCTCCTGTTTTCATCGCAGTCTTCAGGATAGCTGGCTCCAGGGTTCAGTTTCTCTATATCTGAATAGTCAAGCTCTCCAACACTTTCTGACATAATTTGTTTAAAAACAAAGTTAACCCCATCAATTACCTCTTTTCTACTTCTAAAGTTTTTAAACAGCAATATCTTTCTGTACAAGCTATTTTCAGTATTTGAATAGCTATTATATTTATCAAGAAATAATTCAGGCTTTGCCTGCCTAAATCTATAAATACTCTGTTTAACGTCCCCCACCATAAAGACATTTGGAGTATCCATATCATCACGGGATATCATATTTATAATAATTTCTTGTACTAAATTGCTGTCTTGATATTCATCAACCAATATTTCTGAATACTTTTCTTTGTAAAAATTAGCAACCTTTGTAGGATGAATATTTCCTTCTTCATCAACCTCTGAAAGAATTTTTAAACAAAAGTGTTCTAAATCATTAAAGTCAACTGAAGCCCTTTGGTTTTTCTTATTAGCATATTTATCGCTGAAATCTATAATAAGCCTTGTTAAACACTTAAGAATTGGATGCATAGCTTTTAAATCAGTAATTATTTCTGCTGATTTAAGCAGGAAAGCTTCCTCTTTAAGACTTTTTATATATGCCTTTAGCTCATCTCTGATTTTTTTAACTTCCTCTTGAATTTCCTTGTCAGCATCCTTGCTACTCCGTGGTAAGGTACTAAACTCTATATTGGAAATAAAGTTGTGAATTTCATCCCACCTAGAGTCAGTACGTATTTCATTATATTCTATCGTAGCATTTTCACTGCTATACTTATTTTTGTTGCCTAAAGCATTATTAAATATATTTACTAATCCACGGAGCTTATCAGCATCATCAATAAAAACAGGCAAATATTTTTCCAACCCCATTGCAAATTGTAGTTTGCCACACGCCTTTTCCATAATGACCTGCAAACCCTCAAGACGCATTTTTATTGCTTCAAGCAAAATTTTTCCCCACAGGGTATCTGCAAAATCAGAACCATCATCAAGCTTATAACTTTCAACCTGTTTATTCAGCCATTGCTGCGGCCATGGATAGCTCTGTACAAAACTATATACAGAAAGAACCATTTCCTGTATCTTTTGGTCATCCCTGTTGCTACCAAAGGATTCTAATAGCTCAAAAAAGTCTTGATTATTTTCCTCTTCATCCTCGTATATTTCTTCAAATAACTCATTTAGCGTCTCTGTCTTTAGTAGCGTTGCCTCTGTCTCATCAAGAATTCTAAATTTTGGGTCAATATCAATACTCTGAAAATTGTTTCTAATTACTTCAAGGCAAAAGGAATGAATTGTTGTTATTGAAGCTTTATTCAGAAGTGCAAGCTGTCTGCTGACTATCTTTGAAGCCTTGTTTTCCTCAATTGCTTTTGATATGGCTGTTCCAATTCTCTCTCTCATTTCAGTTGCAGCGGCATTAGTAAATGTAACGACAAGCAATGCATCAATGTCTATAGGATTCTTTTCATCAATTATCTTCTGAATTATTCTTTCTACAAGAACAGCTGTCTTACCAGCACCCGCTGCTGCTGCAACTAACAAATTGCAGTTATTCTCTGTTATAGCGCAGTACTGTTCCTTTGTCCATTTCATTTCAGACATTTACTACTCCCCTTTATTTTGTCCATTTTCTAATTCTGGCAAGTCCGCCATAAGCTTCCATACTGCTTCGTCTTCTTTGTCCTGCAATATGTTAAAGCTGTTTTCCTTCTGTGTTAAGTCAAATTGACATATAGCTGAAAAGCTACAGTATTGACAGGAGGTTAATTTCTTCTTTTTATATGGTTTTATGGGCACATTTCCCTTCATCATTTCAGTACACAAATCCTTTAACAGCTTTCTTATATATGTGCGTAGCACTAAAAACTGGTCAAGTGATGCAATTGAAGACTTGCCCAAGGTATCTCCCTTATTAATTCTTGCAGGTATTATTTTTGAGCTTCCCTCTATAGTATTGTCCATATGCTTGATTAACTGCACATCTGCAAGCAACAAACCTTTCATCTTTAGCTTTTTCATTATGGATATTTCTATCTCCTCGGCAGTAGCCGAATTATTACTATTTATTATTGGATCGTCAATTTTAAAATAAAGCATTCCCGCAGGATAAACCTTGTCACTATTAGATTTTTCAGCATTCTCCCACAATGCATCTAAATACGTAATTAACTGCATTTGCAGTCCATAATAAACATCACATAGCTTAAAATCTTTATTTCCCGACTTGTAATCAACTATTCTCAAATAGGTTCCATCTTCTGTTTTTAGTGCATCTACCCTGTCTATTCTTCCAACAAGTGTAACTTTCTTTCCAGAATCAAGTTCAATAACTATTGGCGGATAGCTTCCACCTTCGCCGAAATCAATTTCGTAACCTATTGGGTCAAAACTGCTCATTCGTATATGTTCCGCAATAAGCCACACAGACCTTGTTACAACACGCTTAAGTCTTGCAGTTAGTGTTCTGAATCTTTTAGAACCGCCTATAATAGTATTTTTCATACTTTCTAGAAGCTTATCTACTATTAATGCTATTTGTTTTTCACACCAGTCCTTATCAAAAGCTCTCCAGGAAATATTCTGCTCTTCAAGCATTATAGAAAACCTCTCAATAACTGTATGCATAAAGGTTCCAACGTCAGGAGGACTCATTTGATATATTTTTCTCTCCCTTGCGCCCAAACCATATTGGATGTAATAGGCAAAGGGACAAGATGTATATTTTTCAAGTCTTGAGACACTAGAATAAGCATTACTGCCATACAATTCCTGAATTTTTGATATATTAACTGGCAAAGCAACATTCTTATATTTTAGTGCCTTGAGCATTATTTTACACTTTTCATACCAATCGGGCTGCTTTTTATACCATGAAAACACCTCAAGCCATACCGCACTAATATCGGCACCATCATTTTTTTGCCTTAATGCAGTCACTAATTGGTTAAATGCAGGGATAGGTGATGAGATAGTAGCAATAATTTGATTTTCATTTAGTTCTTTTTGTAAATTGCTCTTTTCAGCTATTTTCGGAAATAGCTTTTTAACTCTGGAAATTATAATTGAAGGTCTCATGGTTTTACCCTCATGGTCTGCAATAGGCCAACTAAGACGCAAAAATTTCTTAGAAGTTGTCAAAGCCCTATAAATAAGCTGCTGCTCATCAAATACTTGTGTTTTTGTATCACTAGCCAGCTCAATACCCTTATTATTTAACGTCATTCTATCTGCATCTGATAAAATCCCTTCTTTTATTCCCGCCGAAGGAAAAATCCCATCATTTGTCCCAAGAACATATAAAGCTTTAATTTCATGGCTCCTTGAATGTTCCACACTTCCTACTAAAACCTGATCAAGTGACGCAGGTATCGTAGAGATTTTATATTCAGCTAATCCTATTTTTAAAGTATTAGCAAAGCGTTCAAGCCCAAAGGTTTCGTCTCCCATTACTTCAACTACCTGATCGAAGACATCCATTAATATATTCCAAACCTGTTCGTACTCATTTGCAAGCTTCAGCAAGCCATTATTATTAAACCGCTCTATTTGCTCTTCAATTCTGTTTTGTACGCCAATTTCAACCAAAAAATCATAAAGACATGAGCAAAAATCTGATGCCTTCTTTCTTCCCTTAATTTTATCTCTAAATCTCAAAAGCGGCTCAGATATTTCAGTCCTTGTTCTGTTTATCTCCAAAAGCAATTGAGCATTTTCTAAGCTTTGCCTATCATCTGATACTAGATCAATACTGGTTTTCCAGTCTGTATTTTGAGTCCAGCGACTTCCCCTTATTCCACAAGCCAAAACATAATTTTCTATAATATCTACTCTAGCATCCTCAATACCTGTCAGCCCTGATTTCAAATAGCGGAATACAGTTTCATACGACCAATTTTCAATAAAAATATCAAGCATGGATAGCACCAATCTCACAAGAGGATGATTGGTTATTTCAGTTTTTGAGTCTATGAAGCAGGGTATTTTATATTGTTCAAAAATTACTTCTATTAAATTCTCATAGCCTGCCAAGTTTCTAGTAACTACTGTAATATCCTTATATCTTAGCCCATTGTCACGGCACTGCATTATAATATCTAGAGCACATTCTTCAATTTCCGAATAAATATTTACCGATTCAAAGAGTTCAATATCTTTAGTTGGCTTCTGATAGCATTTGTATGAATATGAATTGTAATTTTCCTCTAGCCACCTTAGTTCTTCACTCTCCTCGAATCTTGGAGGTTTAACACCATTAAGCCCAATTGGCGAAAGCACAGTAGTATTACAATTTCCAGCAATATCAATAAGCTTCTTATAGGATTTTTTTGCAAAAGAAAAAACATCAGATAAGTCAATACCTCTCTCATCCTCTAATACATCAGTGCAAATAGTAATATAAAGCTTGTCTGCTTTTTGCATAAGCTTTGATATTACAGCATACTCTTGAGGGGTAAAGCCTGAAAAACCATCAATCCAGATTTCAGCAGCATCATACATATGCGTCTCGTCAAGCTTATTAGCTAAAATTGTAAGTTCATCGTCCGCATCCCTATAGCTTTTTGACAGAATGTTTTCAAATTCCGAATATATTAATTTAATTTCATTGAGCTTGTATTTTAGATAATTTTCTTCATCTAATTGTTTTAGAACAGAGTCGAGATTATCGGGATAAACGCTATATCTCTTCAACTCTGTAATCAATGTAGCAATGGTATTTACAAAGCCTTGACATTTAGCTGACTTATGAAAAATCGCAAATTCATCCTTCATTTTATCTAAAATGCGGTATATTATCATGCATTTTCCAGCAGGATGTAGGTGCGGATAAGTGATTCCTCCTACTTCATTGAGAACCCTATATGCCATTCTTCGAAAGCTGAGAACCTCTGTTTTGAGAATACCTCCTGTTTTGAGAACATTTATCAGATCTCTTTCTGCCTGTAAGGTATATTGCTCTGGAACAAGCAATATAAGTTTCTTTGAGTTATTGTCAAGCAGCTTTGTTTTTATTTGATCCAAGCATTGGAATGATTTTCCAGAGCCTGCTCTTCCAAAAATAAATTGAAGGCTCATATTTTACTCCCTTTTGTTTTATAAGGGCAATGTTTTCCCTATTTAGTTGAATTCTTTAGTTGTAACACTAATTCAAATTATCATTAGTATCTGAATTACTTTCTTCTGAGAAACTATTCTCAGAAAGCATCTGTTTTGAAAAAATGGCTTTTCGTTCACCTATTAATGCTGCTGTAATAATATAAAACAGAACACCTATTATTATTACTGAAACTAGTGAGCTAATAGGTTCAAATTTAGAAGTATAAAATACTGTATTTGTAGGTAATACACCATCTGGGTAGCCAACAAGTAAAAAGCAAATCAAGTTATTGACTGTATGAGCTCCCATTGCTGCCTCAAGAGAATTTGTCTTTATAGTTATTATTGCCAGCATTACACCAACGACAAAGTAATTTAACACCATGCATATTGTACTAAACACACCAAACTTAGTTGAGGCATAAATTTCGGGATTAGCAAGATGCGGCAACGTAAACAAAAAACCCGAAATAAGAGAAAGTATAATAGCATTTTTAATTTTTAGACCAAAGCTTTGAATTACATATCCTCTGAACACCAGTTCTTCAGTACAGGTTTGAATAGGAGTCATTATAAGTATAATAGGCAAGGCAATCCAAAATTTTGATGCATCAAAGGTTATAGAATATGTCTTTGGAAAAATCAAATAATCTATAGCTGACACTAATAAAAGCAGGACTCCATAAACTAAAAAGCCTATAAAAAACCTATTCCACTGTATTTTGGATTTTGTAGTAATCAGAGTCTTAAACGGTCTATAGTGAATAAACTTAACAGCTATAAAAACACCAAAAAGCATAAAATATATTGAAAGGTTGATCAGTATATAATTTAGCATTGGTGGTATAAACTTATTAAAAAAATCCATTGTATTTGTCATATTGACAGCTTCAAATAAAGCTTCTTTATTTGAAAAAAGCACATAAAATATTGGTATTGATATTATAATTGATCCAATAAAAAGATAAAAATAAAGAATAATAGCTGTTGCTGAAACAAATCTAGAAGGTCTTATATCTCCTGTTTTAGCCATTTCTTCATATTTAGTTATCAATTTTTTATCCCCCTTAATTTTGTTTTTAAATTTAACATTATCATAATTTCATATAAAATTAGTCAACTAGTTCATTATACCATTCTCTTTTCCAAATTTGTATCTCTTTATTTCTATTGCTTATTTCAAACTCGTATAACAGTTGTTTTAGTTTCTGAACGAGCTAATGCATTGGCAGCTTCCATTCCACTCTTAAGGGCTCCTTGCATCCAGCGATGTAAGGCCGACACATGTTCTCCAGCAAAGAAAACTCGGTTATTGTATTCTGGTAGTGTCATTTCCCAAGAAAATAATTTCTTCTGTTGAGGTGTGAAATAACAGAAGGCACCTCTAAACATAGGATCATCATTCCAAACCTGAGTCTTAACGCCTGTGACAATAGAATCCAGTTCGGATTTTTCTAAACCATGTACCTCCTCAACATCACGTTTTATCTTTTCCAGCCGTATATTTTCATTCATATTGCCTAATCTTACTGAGTCTAAATTAAAATTATAAGATGCAAGCAGTACCCCTAGTTTATTCTTACTGTTGCCGTATAAATCATTATTATAAGCATCATCACGATTTTCAGGATGTGACGGATACCAAATAGTTGTAATAGGAAGATCTGTATAAGAACCGCCTCCAAATATGCCTTGCTCCTCCCAAAATCGTCTGTTACAATTCAAAATAGTTTTCTGAGCGTTTCCGTAATTAACCTCCTTTATGGCTTGCATTTTAGTACTGCTGAACATGGGATTTATGTCCATTGTTCGAAGAACTGAAAAAGGTATTGCACAAATAATATAATCAAAATCCTCATATTGAATATCTTGTGAAACATTATTCTGATATGCTAATGTTACACTATTATTGTCTCTGCGGTATATTCCTTTAACTGTATTTCCAGATTTCCATTGTACGTTTCCAAGCAGCTGTAATGGAATATTTGGATAATAATCTCTAGGCGTATTGCTTACAAAAGATTTGTGGAATGCAAGTGGCAAATTAATTAATCCATTATTAATTTCGTACATGAACCAAAAATTAACTGGAAAATACTCTTGAACAAAGTCAACATAATTGTTGTATAAAAATTCCCCTCCAATGGGAAATAAATTTGACAATAGGTTTATAGCCCCCTGACTTAAATTTCTACTTTCAAACATCTGCCTAGTATTTAGGCTATCCCAATACAAAAGCTGTTTACTATACTTTGCTTTGTTTGTAATTATTTCAGCCCTGCTACTAGGTGGTGCTTTTAGTATTGGCGCTTCAATCCCATAATACCCTAACTCCTGCCATGCAGTTGTTCTCTCCATAGGTGTTAAATCATATGTAGGATAAATGTATTTTTTAACATTTTGACCATAAGCATCATTTCTAGCTCTTGTATTGTGTAGATAAATAAATGTATTAGGATCAGTCTGATAAAAAGGTCTTGTATTGAGCTTAAATAAATTTATATAGTGCCAAACTGTTTCATGGTTTGCTGGAATTCTCATAGCACCTAGTTCCCCATATAAAGTTTTTTCTTTATCGAAATAGTGTGTATAAATTCTTCCTCCTATACGTTGATCTGAAGCCTCAAATATTGTAATATCAAAGCCCAGCTTTCTTAATTCAAAGGCAGATGACATTCCTGCTAAGCCACCGCCTATTATACCTACTCTTTTATCTTTAAATTGACCTAGATTTGCAAGAGTAGTAATGCTCTCAGGTGGAGAAAAAGCTTCCGCTATATTACAAAAATCCTCAGTGTGACAGGTTCTATACAGAGAATAGTATGACATTTTTCTTCGTTCCTCATCTGTTGGATTATCAGGCTGTGGAGGTCTCGGAATTTTTGAATAGAGAATTTTTGGGCAAATCATTTTTAAATCACCTTTTTATGGTTATCCTATTTAACTGTATGAAATTTTATTAACAAAGGTGCAAAATAACTTAGATAATTCTCCCTAAATAGATTTATGTGCAAAAGATTAGTTATGAATTGTTTTCTTTAATTTTAAAGTCTTAGCAGTAATTGACTTTACTAACTAAAATATATGAAAATTTTTTCCACGTGTCTTTCTTTCCAATTTGGGAAGCATAAATATTGAATTTGTGCAGTTAAATAATTATATGAAAGGTTGATGATTAATGAAAGTAAAAGATGTTATGACTAAAAATGTAACGTATGTTAATCCTGCAACGACTGTGACAGAAACTGCAAATCTAATGCAAATGCATAATATTGGTGCTATACCTGTTTGTGATCAAAGCGGTGTAATAGGAATAGTAACTGACAGAGATATCGTTGTCAGAACTGTTGCTTCAGGTAAAAATCCTCAGATGACAACCGTTAAGGATGTAATGACGTCAGGAGTGTCAACAGTTTCTCCTGAAATGGACATTAAGGATGTTACTAGACAAATGGCTAATAGTCAAATACGAAGAGTTCCTGTTATCGAAAACAACACTTTAGTAGGAATAGTGGCTCTAGGAGACGTAGCCGTTGATGCAAAATATAATACTGAAGTTGCAGAAACACTTATTAATATTTCTAAGCCAACTAAATAAACATAGCTAAAAACTTATTAAAGCAATTATTCAACTTTCGCATTATAATCGTAGGTGCGGGAGACTTATCAAATGAAAAGATAAATGCAAGCTCTAAGTGCTTTTACCAAAAAACATAATTATGTCTGTTTTAGCACACTATCAACCATGGGTTGTAAATGTGAAAAGGCATCTAAAACGCTGAGAATGAACAATGCTAATTCTAGCAATTGCTAATTTTAAGAAATTATTTTCGCAAAAACCATTGATAATTCTCCCACACCGATAAAATTTCTATCTGCAAAAGTTGAATCAATTACTCTAAATCTGATAAAGTTACTCACCTTCAAATAATGGTGTTGAAAAATACCTTTCTGCTGTGTCAGGAAGCACTGTTACAACTGTTTTTCCTTTACCTAGTTTTTTTGCTAATTTTAATGCCGCAGCCACATTAGTGCCGCTTGAGATTCCACACATGAGTCCTTCAAGTCTTGCTAAATCCTTAGCAGTACTTATTGCCTGATCATCTGAAATTACACAAATATCCTCATAAATATCTTGATTCAATATCTGCGGAATCAAGCCATCCCCTATTCCCATCTGAATATGTGTTCCAATAGTTCCTCCTGCTAAAATAGCAGCATTTTCAGGTTCAACTGCCCAAATAACAATGTCTGGATTCTGTGCTTTCAACACTTCACCAATACCTGTAATTGTTCCTCCTGTTCCAATCCCCGAGCAAAATCCATGAATAGGTCCTGCCACCTGCTCCATAATTTCCAGCCCCGTATGATGACGATGTACCATAGGATTTGCTGCGTTCTCAAACTGCTGGGGTACATACACCTTTGGATTTTCTTTTGCCATTTGAAGTGCCGTCTTTAAACATTTATCAATACAGTCTCCTATATTTCCTGCATCATGTATTAACTTTACCTCTGCTCCGTAATGCTTCACCAATTTTCTGCGTTCTTCGCTAACTGAATCGGGCATTATAATTATTGTTTTATACCCTTTTACTGCTCCAACAAGTGCCAGCCCTATTCCTTGATTACCACTGGTAGGTTCTACAATTATAGTATCTTTTGTAATAATACCTTTATCCTCAGCTTTTTTAATCATATTGAAAGCAGTTCTTGTTTTTATTGAACCTCCTACATTAAGACCCTCAAATTTCACCAAAACCTCCGCACTATCTGGATTGTTCATATGATTCAGACGGATTATGGGTGTATGCCCGATTGCTTCTAACACATTATTACATATCATAATAAATACCCTTTCATAACGTCAATTACGTTTTAAACCTAATCTTCCAGGCTATAATAATTGATTATTAATACTATTTTATTATAAAAAAATAAAATTGCTATCAAATTATATAAACTATCCTATGCTTTTTAGGTTTTATATTTTCTATATTATATCATTAGTTTTTGCTATGTAACACTTTCTGTTAATATCATATCTCCACTAATTACTTAAAATATTATTAATATTCAGACATTGTTATTAATATTCAAAAACTTATGAGTTAAATACTCAAACTTCGCACAATAAAAAGCACTTATAGTTACTAATATCAGCTTCTAGCCATTTTCTAATTTCTTGCAATTATTATAACAGCAAACCATTAATAATTCTAGTGCTCCAAAAGATTTTATGTGCGAAAAATGATTAAATATATGAGTAACTTTACCAGTTGAAAATTGTAGGTGTATGGGCTTATCTATGGAAAGTTGAATTAGAAATAATTGCATGAATTAGTTGCATGAGAAAAGCTTGCGTTTTTTGAGACTCGAAAGTGTACCATGAAAGCACCAACTACACTTTCGAGTTATTTTGGCAACAAACCATTGATAAGTTTGGACACCGATAGACTTTTCATGTGGGAAAGTTGAGTTAGTTATTTTTTTCATGCAAATATACCATATTATTAATAAAATTGCTTACTTATTTATTAATATTATATACTTTTTAATGTTTAGTGTTGATGTTTATAGTCATTTTATGGTATTTTATAAATATGAATACTTTTATTAGTTATAACACCTAAATTAAAAATGAATTTCTATATTGTAGAAAAATTTCATTACATCTATTAGTTTTTCATTAATTATAAGCATGTGGAGGATATACTATATGAAAAAGAGTGATTTAGTTCTTCCTGAATTTAACAGAGCAAAAATCTTGGCAAATTGGACGTTAATATTTCCTGTTTTAATATATGTTTTTTTACTGATAAATGCTTATAAAGTCAATAGCTTTCAAATATCAATGAAAATAGGTACTTCTGTAATTCCATATATGTCATTAGGTGGAATAGTATCTCAACTTCAAATGCTTACATTTATATTAATTGTAGTTTTCTACAGAAAGATTGGAATAGCATCAGTATTGGTACTTTCCAGTATTCAAGGTACTATATTAATATACCCTATTATCATAAACAAAGTTTATACCTCTATTGCTGGTGTAGCCATATTAATATCAAGTACTGCAGTATCAATTTTAATATATTTTTACTTAAAAAGATTAGATAGTAATCAGAATACAATTGTTAAATATGCATTTACTGACACACTTACAGGGCTGCCTAATCGCAGAGCTTTTAATGATTATTTAAACAAGCTTATTGCGGAATATAGCAATGAAGAAGATAAATTTGCTTTAGTTATGATAGATTTAGACGATTTTAAAAACATCAACGATTCAGTTGGACATGATTCAGGAGACCAAATACTTAGCGAGGTTGTAAGACGCTGGAAAATAGTTCAAGGAGATAATGATTTCATTGCAAGAATTGGTGGAGATGAATTCACAATTATTTTAAGAAATTATGGTTCTGATGAAGAATTGGAACAGAAAATAAAAAAATATTCATCTGCTATATCAAGCAGATTTACAATTAATATTAATTACTTCTATATTTCAGCTAGTTTTGGTGTTGCATTATTTCCAAAGGATTCTAAAGACTCCTCAGAAATTTTCCGTTATGCCGATGTTGCTATGTATTTTTCAAAAAATAACGGTAATGTAAACATCACTATGTATAACCATTCGATGACTGAAACAATAGAAAATAATGTTGCTCTAGAACAGAAGATTAGAATAGCATTAGAGGAAAATAACCTTTACTTTGTATTACAGCCACAATATAATACTAAAACCAAGAAAATAAGAGGGTTTGAAACCCTTGCCCGTATGAAAGATGAATACGGTAATATAATAAGCCCTGCTTCATTTATTCCATTAGCAGAGAAAACTGGGCTTATTACCAGTATTGACAACTTGGTTATTCGAAATTCTATGTTTTTTTTAAAAAACATTTTAGACATAACCAACGAAAAACTCATGCTTTCAGTAAATATTTCTGTTCTGCATTTGTTGAACAAGGGTTTTTTAGATGAAATACAACAAATACTTAATGAAACAAATTTTCCTCCAAGCCAGCTTGAAATAGAAATTACAGAGTCGGTATTTATATCCTCAATGTCAAAAGCTATAGATACTCTAAATGAATTAAAAAAAATAGGGGTATGTATTGCTTTAGATGACTTTGGAACAGGTTATTCATCACTTAGTTATCTGTCAAAGCTCCCTATAGATTTACTTAAGATTGATAAATCCTTTATAGACGAACTTCTTGTAAGCGAATCAGGTAGAAATTATGTTGCTGCAATTATTTCAATAGGTCATATAATGAATTTTTCTGTAATATCAGAAGGTGTTGAGAATCAAAAACAATTAGATATTCTCGATAGTCTTGGAAGTGATTATATGCAGGGATATCTGTGGGGAAAACCAATGCTTCCAAAAGATGCTGTTAAGCTTTTAGGAATATCAGATGAATTAATCAAGCCAACTTTATTAGCCTAGACTTATTATGAATTTTTGATAGAAATATTTTGAATTTTATTAAAATTCACATAATAATATAGTGTTTCCTTTTTATTTCTTTAATTTTATGCTATTTTTTTGATATACCGATATTTTTCTGTATAATATCAACAATTCTGTATGAAATAAATATATTCATGCATATTTATGTTGATTTTTGTTGTACATATGTGTTATTTTATAATTAGGTATCTATTGTAATAATGCGTAAAAAATATCTATATAATAAAAATACATTATTTTAAAGTATTTTGGAGAAATTTGTTTTATAACTACCTCCAAAACAAAGTATACGGGAGACATAATATATGAGACAAAATAATTCAGTTGATAAGGAGTTTTCAAAAACAATTCAATTACCTCGCTGGACTATATTTTTCCCTATTCTTTTATATGTACTAATTATTATTATTACAAGTTTTTTTAATAGATTTCAAATCAATTTAAACATTGGTAATATAGTTTTTCATCATCTAACAATTAGTGGAATGTTGACTCAATTACAGATGTTCCTTCTTATAATTCTAGTTATTTTTTATAGAAAAAATGGCTTATATACTGTGTTTACACTTTGTTCTATTCATTCTGTTACATTAATAATTCCTTTTATTGTTTTTAACGCATATTCCTCAATTGCTGGATTAGCAGCAATGTTTACCTGTATTACTGTAACATTATTAATCTATCTCTACTTAAAAAAGCTAGATCATAATCAAAATACTATTGCAGAGTTTGCTCTTACAGATATACTTACAGGTCTTCCAAACCGACGTAAATTCAATGACTATGTGACTCGACTAATTTTAGACTGTAATAATGAAAGCTATAAGTTTGCTTTAATAATGGTAGATATAGATGATTTTAAAAACATTAATGATTCAGTTGGGCATGATGCAGGTGATGAAGTTCTATGTCAAGTTGTGGAACGATGGAAAATGGTACAGGAAAATAATGATTTTATAGCAAGGCTTGGCGGTGATGAATTTATAATAATTATAGAAAATTACACTTCCAAGAATGAACTCAATCACAGAATTAAAAAGTATTGTTCAGCTATATCGGATAGATTTGTAGTGAAGAATAATTACTTCTATATATCAGCTAGTTTTGGTGTCGCTCATTATCCTGAAGACTCCATAGATTCCTCAGAATTATTCCGTTTTTCTGATGCTGCAATGTATTACGCTAAAAATATCAGCAACACAGATGTATGTCATTTTAATCCTTCTATGACTGAAACAATTGAGACTAGCGTAGCCCTAGAACAGAAAATAAGAAAGGCTTTAGAAGATGACAATCTATATTTTGTATTACAGCCACAGTATGATACCAAATCGAAGAAACTTAGGGGCTTTGAAACGCTAGCTCGTCTTAAAGATGAAGATGGAAATTTAATAAGTCCTTCTTTGTTTATTCCTGTTGCAGAAAAAACCGGACTAATAACATGTATTGATAACTGGATTATTCGTAATACTATGATTTTTTTTAAAAAGATTTTTGATACCACTAAAGAGAAGCTTATTCTTTCTGCAAACATATCTGTATTACATTTATTGAATAAAGGCTTTTTAGATGAAATTAGGCTTATGCTTGAGGAAACAGGTTTTCCTCCAAATCAGTTAGAAATTGAGATTACCGAATCTGTATTTATTTCATCAATATCAAAAGCAGTTGAAATTCTAAAAGAATTAAAGAAAATGGGTGTTCGTATAGCTCTTGATGATTTTGGTACAGGCTATTCATCACTCAGTTATTTGACAAAGCTTCCTATTGATATACTTAAAATTGATAAGTCTTTTATAGACGAACTTCTTGTCAGTGACTCTGGAAGAAATTATGTTGCTGCTATTATTTCAATAGGGCATATAATGAATTTTTCAGTACTATCTGAAGGTGTGGAAATTCAAGACCAGCTTGATATCCTCGTTAAATTGGGAAGCGATTATATTCAAGGTTACGTATGGGGTAAACCTATGACTACAAGTGATGCTTTGAAGCTTATAGGAGTAGTTGAAGAAGTATGCTGAATTTAAGCCACTTCTTTGTCAGACTAAACTTCTCTACATAAAAAGTCTATCGTGTGGAAGACTTATCAATAGTTTGTTGCCAAAATCATTCATGCAATTATTTCTAATCCAACTTTCTAATAAAAGTCGAGCCCTACTCAAGCTTACCAATGGCTTGTTGCCAAGTAAATCAACTTGCTTTATGAAATTATGTAACTTTTCATTTGATAAGTATGAAAACTGTATCAAAGTCAATTACTATCGGCTAAGGCTAAACAGCTCGAAAATGCACCATGTTCGTACAAAGTTGTTTTCGAGCTGGCCTCATAAATAAATTCAAACTTCAAACAGCGTTCAAAAACTACTCTTTTACCAAAACCTTGATAATCTCTGATATATACAGGGTGTGATAATCCTTGGTAGGATACCATTTATTGTCATTCTCTTTTTCATCAAAATTATCAGGAGTCATAGCTCCATGATATTGTTTTTTGCATACCAATATCATGCTTGCTTCTTCAAAAGCAACTGTTCCATCTATAAAGTATGGTGTTAAACCAGCCTGCTCAATTTTATTTGTATCTCTGCCCGATACTGAACCACAAATGTTTAATGCCTTTTTGTAGGTTTCATCATAAAATGAAATTGTAAAAACATCATTTGCATCAACAAATTCTTTAGTGTATCTTTGCGGACGCAGATAAGTTGTTGCTACATTCTTTCCCCACATAATACCAAAGCCACCCCAGCTGGCAGTCATTGTGTTAAATTTCTCATTATTGCCTGCTGTTATTAGCATCCACTCTTTGCCTATTTTTTTAAATGGGTTAAATACTAAATCCTCTGCCTTAATTTCTTTAAAACTCATAGTTTTCCTGCCTTTCTATAAATAATATACAATATATGTTGGTATCTTTTATTTTATAACCTCTTCAAATACTCCATAGCGTTATAAAATATTTTTCGATTTATATTAACTTCATCATTATTGTCTAAACTAAGTGAAAATACCCACAATCTCTCTTTATCAATTCTATTCATTTATAGCTGCTCTACTTTCTTTATTGATAGTTAATTCATCATAATGCCTAGATTCAAAGAGTCGGGATATATTCTCACCGCCTGAAAACCAAAGCGGTACCCGCCACTTATAGAAGCGGGGGACATTTTCTTGCCTCGTTATAACAGAAAGTCTTACACCAACGATATGCCAATGTAAGACTCTATTTAATAACTAAACTTACTTATATGTGATAGCAGCCTGTGCAGCAGCAAGTCTTGCTATTGGCACACGGAAAGGCGAACATGATACATAGTTCAGCCCTGCTTTATGACAGAACTCAACAGATGAAGGGTCTCCTCCATGCTCACCGCAGATTCCCAGCTTGATATCAGGTCTAGTCTGTCTTCCAAGCTTAGCAGCCATTTCAACAAGCCTGCCTACTCCAGTTTGATCAAGCCTAGCAAATGGATCTGACTCATAAATCTTCTTTGAATAGTAATCCTCTAAGAATCTTCCTGCATCATCACGACTGAAACCAAAAGTCATTTGAGTAAGGTCATTTGTACCAAAGGAGAAGAACTCAGCCTCCTTAGCAATTTCATCAGCTGTTAGTGCCGCTCTAGGGATTTCTATCATAGTACCTACTTTATATTCTAATTTAACACCTGCTTTTTCGATAACTTCAGCAGCTGTTTTTACAACTATTTCTTTTACAAATTTTAATTCCTTAATGTCTCCAACTAATGGAATCATTATTTCAGGAATAACTGACATTCCATTTTTATTGACATTGATAGCAGCTTCTATAACCGCCCTTGTCTGCATTTCGGCAATCTCAGGATATGATACCGCTAAACGACAGCCTCTGTGTCCCATCATTGGGTTAAATTCATGCAAACTAATAACTATACTCTTTAGCTCATCAAAGGACATTCCCATTTCCTTTGCAAGAGCAACAATATCTTCATTCTCTTGTGGCAAGAATTCATGGAGAGGTGGGTCTAAGAATCTGATAGTTACAGGATGCCCCTTCATTGCAGTGAATAATCCCTCAAAATCGCTTCTTTGCATAGGTAATAGTTTGTCAAGTGCTTTTCTTCTATGCTCTTCTGTTCTAGCAACAATCATTTCTCTCATTGCAGAAATTCTATCAGCATTAAAGAACATATGCTCTGTACGGCAAAGTCCTATACCTTCTGCTCCAAACTTCATAGCCTGCTCAGCATCAGCAGGAGTATCAGCATTTGTTCTTACTTTTAAGATTCTTATTTCATCTGCCCACTTCATAAGTGTAGCAAAGTCTCCAGTCATTTCTGGTTCAACAGTTGGCAACTGTTCTCCGTAAACATTACCAGTTGAACCATCTAATGAAATCCAATCACCTTCTACATACTTCTTTCCATTCTTGTCAAGGAAATATTTCTCTTGTTCATTTATTTTAATATCACTACAGCCTGCAACACAGCAAGTACCCATACCACGAGCTACAACTGCAGCATGTGAAGTCATTCCTCCACGACCAGTTAATATTCCCTGTGATACATGCATACCCTCTATATCCTCTGGTGAAGTTTCAAGTCTGACTAATATCAGTTTATTCTCACCCTTCTTTGCAGCTTCAGTAGCATCCTCTGCATTGAAGTAAACCTTACCAGTTGCTGCTCCAGGTGATGCTGGAAGTCCTTTGGCTACAATAGCTGCTGCTTTTAATGCCTTTGTATCAAAGTTTGGATGTAGAACAGCATCTAATTGCTTAGGTTCAACCTTCATAACTGCTTCTTCCTTAGTAAGCATATTTTCAGCCACTAAGTCAACTGCAATTTTTAAAGCTGCTGCTGCTGTCCTCTTACCATTTCTGGTTTGAAGCATAAAAAGCTTACCGTTTTCAATCGTAAACTCCATATCCTGCATATCCCTGTAATGATTCTCCAAGATACCGGCAATTTTAACAAACTCGTCGTATGCAACTGGATTAACTTCCTTCATGTGCTCCATTGGTTGAGGAGTTCTAATACCTGCAACAACATCCTCTCCCTGTGCGTTCATTAAGAACTCACCATAGAGCTTCTTTTCACCAGTTGATGGATTTCTTGTAAAGGCAACACCTGTTCCTGAATCATTGCCCATATTTCCATAAACCATTTCCTGTACATTTACAGCTGTTCCCCAATCTCCAGGAATATCATTTAATCTTCTATAATAAATAGCACGTGGGTTGTCCCAAGAACGGAATACAGCCTTTATTGCTTCCATAAGCTGTGTTTTAGGTTCTTGTGGGAATTCAAACCCTTTTTCATTTTTAAATAGTTCTTTATATCTCTTAACTATTTCCTTTAGATTATCTGCTGATAAGTCTGTATCAAATTTTGCATTATTTTCTTCTTTTACATCGTCAAGTATTTTTTCAAACTTAGATTTTTCAACTTCCATTACTACATCAGAGAACATCTGAATGAATCTTCTGTAGCTGTCATATGCAAATCTATCGTTACTAGTAAGCTTTGCAAGTCCCTCTACAACTAAATCATTTAACCCGAGATTTAAAATTGTATCCATCATACCAGGCATTGAAGCTCTTGCACCAGATCTGACAGAAACTAAAAATGGATTTGTTGGATCACCAAAATTCTTGCCAACAACTTTTTCTGTCTTTGACAGCATTTCATAAATCTCATTTTCAATCTCTTTTGCAATAGTTTTGCCATCGCTATAATATCTTGTACAAGCCTCTGTGGTTACAGTAAATCCTCTTGGAACCGGAAGTCCTAAGCCAGTCATCTCAGCTAAGTTAGCACCTTTTCCTCCAAGAAGATTCTTCATTTTTGCATTCCCTTCATTGAAAAGATAAACATATTTTGACATAAAAGCCTCCCTGCAAAAAATATATTATAACAAAACCTTAAAATAACGGTTTTTGTTTACACAAACCTTTTTGTTATAGAAGAAAAATCAGCGAGAAGTCTCAACTGATCTAAAGAAATACATTATTCAATAGGTTTTTCTTCTATAGGAGTTTCCTCAACTAGAACTTTATCTTTATTCGTTCTAACATAAGTTATTTTACCCTCTGCTATTTCATTAATAGCAATAGTAACTTCCTTTTCAGAATTTACCTTTGAAAGCTTTGGTGAACCATCTACTAACTGCCTAGCTCTTTTAGCCGCCTCAACTACCAATGTATATCTGCTATCAGTAGTCTTCATCAAATCATTTATCGAAGGATAAATCATTATAAATACCTCCCGTTTTGTAAAATCTTTTTGTAAACATTTATATTAATTAACCAGCAACCTTATTTTTCAAATGTACTTAATAATTCTTTATTTCTTGATGGTTTTAAACGTTCTGCGTCTAATATTTTCTCTATGTTTAAGACAGCACTCTCAACATCATCATTTAAAATCAAATAATCATATTTTGATGCATACTTCATTTCCTTAAAAGCCTGCTCCAATCTTTTTTCAATTACATCACAGCATTCTGTTCCTCTGCTAATTATTCTTCTTTCTAGTTCTTCATATGATGGTGGAATAATAAATACTAGTACACTTTCAGGGTACTTCCGTTTTATTTCAAGAGCACCTGCAACTGTTATCTCTAAAATGACATCTATACCATCTGCAATACATGATTCAACATATGATTTAGGGGTTCCATAATAGTTATCACAGTACTTATCCCATTCTATTAAACCATTATTATCTATCATGTCTAAAAATTTGCTTTCTGATACAAAAAAATAATTCTTACCTTCTATTTCACCCTCACGTGGTTTTCTAGTAGTTGCAGATACAGAATACTTTGCACTATTTCTTTGTGCTAATAATTTTTGACAAACTGTTCCTTTACCTGCCCCAGACGGACCTGACACTACAACTAATAACCCTTTTGACTGCATAGCATCCTCCTAATCAACTATTGCTTCATCATCATTGTCATTTGAATCAGCATCCTTTGCATTCAATCTGTGAGCCACTGTTTCAGGCTGAACTGCTGATAAAATAATATGATCACTATCAGTTATAATAACTGCTCTTGTCCTTCTGCCATATGTTGCATCTATTAACATTCCTCTATCTCTTGCCTCTTGAATAATCCTTTTTATTGGTGCAGATTCAGGACTTACTATTGCAATTAGTCTATTTGCAGAAACAATATTACCAAACCCTATATTAATAAGCTTCATTCTATCCTCCCATGCCCTCTTTGGGCAAATAAATTTTGTTAAATATCATTGAGAAAAGCTCGAAAATCCATCATGTTTGTACAAACTTTTCTTTCGAGCTTGATATCCTCCCATGCCCTCTTTGGGCATAAAAAACAATGTTTATAATGTGTGAAACTTCTACTGAATAGTTAGTACTAATTGAAACACATATTTACTATTACTAAATATTTTAGAAAATCTCGAATCTATTCGATGTTTTGGATTTGTTCTCTAATTTTCTCTGTTTCGCTTTTAAGTTCCAAAACACTTTTTGTTATTATTATATCATTTGACTTTGAACCTATTGTGTTTATTTCCCTATTTATTTCCTGAACTAAAAAATCAAGCTTTCTTCCAATAGCCTGCTGCTGTATACTTAATATATCTCTTAACTGTGATAAATGACTTCCCAGTCTTACAAGCTCTTCATCTATACTACATCTATCAGCGAAAATAGCAACTTCCATTGCAATTCTGTTTTCATCAATAGTCTGTTGGTTCATAAGATCCTTTATCCTATTTTCAAGCTTCAATTTATACTCTGAAACCACCCCAGGACTTCTTTCATATATATGTTTGATTATATCCTGCATATTATCTGCTTTTTGCATCAAGCTTTCTCTTAATTCATTACCTTCCTTTTCACGCATATGAATCAATGACGAGATGGCTACTTCTATTGCATTTTTCAGTACTATCCAAAGCTGTTCTTCATCATCTTCATTTTTTTCAATTCGCAAAACATCAGGTAATCTAGATACTAAAGATACACTTATGTCATCCGCTAAATTATACTTTGCTTTTAGCTTATTAATAGCCTGGATATAGGCATCAGCTAAAGCCTCATCAAGTGTAACGCTTTTTGAATCTTCAGAACGGTCTTCAAATGAAATAAATATATCAACTTTTCCTCTATATATGTTTTTTGAAACTATTTCTCTTACACGTTCCTCTAAAAAAGCAATCTGTCTAGGCAACTTAATATAAAAATCTATATATCTGTGATTTACACTTTTAATTTCTACAGTAAATTCCTTTCCACTATCACTAAAGGTTCCTCTACCGAAACCAGTCATGCTCCTAACCATAATTTCCTCCACTAGACGAGCTTAAAAATAAACAATCTCGTTAAGTATTATAACACAATTTCATATTATTTAAAGAATTATTTGCTACTTTTTCTTTATTTTTTATCAATTTACTTCAAATTACTAGTTTTTATAGAAGTGGGGACATTTTCTTTCCTCGTTATAAGTGAAAACTATTTTGTATTTCAGCTTTTTGTATATCTGGCTATAAACATTGCTAGAATTAATTTTGAAGAAATATATTAATTCACACGGAATATTTCCCAAGTAATACAATCAAACATAAAATGGAGGATTTAATCCTCCATAAAATAAAAAATAGCAACTCAACTTCGCAGTTAAAATTGTCCCCTTCAAAAATAACTATATACGCAAAAGCTGATTTAGAATTTTATTTATACTACTATAATTTCAAAACATTTTCAATTGCCTGCTGTACTCTGGATTTGTCAAAGGGTTTAACTACAAAATCCTTTGCTCCCATTTTTATAGCATCAATAACCATAGATTGCTGTCCCATTGCAGAAACCATAAGTATTTTTGTATTTGGGCTAGCTTGATTTATACCCTTAATTGCCATAATACCATCCATTTCAGGCATTGTTATATCCAACGTAATAATATCAGGTTGATGCTTTTTTGCCTGCTCAATAGCTTCGTAACCATTTGTACCTTCTCCAACAACTATGTAATTAGAATTCTCTTCTATCATTCTTTTTATTAATGTTCGCATAAATACAGCATCATCAACAACTACAAATTTTATTTCTCCCATTTGATACATCTCCTAGTTCATACATCATTAGTGATAAAGCAACCATCCCAGCTGTCTCAGTTCTAAGTATTCTTGGTCCAAGAGTCAATTTGTTAATACCCTTGGCTTCAGCTAGTTGTATTTCCTGTTCAGTATAACCGCCTTCTGGGCCAATAAAAATTGAAGCTGTTTCAACATCAGAGCATTTTGACACTATAGCTTTAAGACCAGTTGAACTCTCTTTTTCATAAGGTATTACTGACAAGTCAAATTTTGAAGCTAAATTGACAGCCTCGCTAAATTTAATAGGCATACATATCTTTGGAACCATTCCTCTATTAGACTGTTTTGCTGCCTCTAAACTAATCCTTTTCCATCTCGATAATTTATTTTGAGCATCTTTATCAGTACTTATTTTTGAAATACATCTCTCAGTTATAACTGGTACTATCTCATTTACCCCAATTTCAATACATTTCTGTACAATTAAGTCCATTTTGTCTGCCTTAGGTAAACCTTGAAATAATGTTACCTTTAAAGCAGACTCTGTAAGGTTTGGCTCTTTATTAATAATGTCAGCAACAATATAATCATTAGTAATCTCATATACCTCTGATAAATAGTCAAAGCCCTCACAGCATACTGTTACAACGTCGCCTTTAACAGTTCTCAATACCTTTTTCAGGTGCTGATAATCCTCACCAATGATAGTTATTCTATTTTCATTAATTTGCGAACTATTTACAAAGTATCTTGACATTTGAACACCATTGCCACCCATTCACCTATTTCTAGGGTTTCTATACAAGACAGCTTGTTTTTTACACAAGCATCAATAACTTCCTGCTTTCTCTCTCTTATTATACCAGAAGTGATAAATAAAGAGTCTTTTCTTTTTAAATAATAAGGTATAACTGTTGCTAAGTCAATAATTACATTTGCTATAATATTTGCAACTATAATATCATACTTTTTGTCGTTCTGCTTTAAATCAGTTAAAACACCTCTAAAAACATTTATATTTGAGTTCTCTTTATTTGTGGTAACATTTTCCAAAGCTACTTTTACTGCCACCTCATCAATATCAATAGCCTCAACATTTTTTGCACCAAGCTTTGCTGCAATTATTGATAATATACCTGTACCACAGCCAACATCAAGAACTTCAAAATCATTATTCATATATTTATCCAATAATTTTGAACACATTTGAGTTGTCTCATGGGTTCCAGTTCCAAATGCCATCCCTGGATCCATTTCAACCACGATTTCATTTTCAAGAACATCATAATGCTCCCATGTAGGCTTAATAACAATCCTATCTGTAAGCCTAAAAGGCTTATAATACTTTTTCCACGATGTTGACCAATCTTCGTCTTCTATTTCGCCATAGCCTTCTAAACCCTTGCCAACATTAAGAAATTGGGAAATATTTTCCAAACCGTCATTAATTTGCTTTAGAACATCATTTATATCTAATGTATTTTGAAAGTATGCTTTGATTATAACATCCTCACCTAATGATTCAATAAACTCATCATCAGCATAATCTAAAGTATCTGTTTTAAATATTTCCTTTCGAATATCAAAGGGATCTATAATTGCAATGCCACCTGCATCCATAGATGTCAATAGTTCAGATACTGCTTCACTTGCTTCATTGGTTGTATTTACCCTTATTTCATACCACTTCATAAAATACCCATGCCCAATAACCCATACATGAACATCAAGAAAACGTGTATTTCCTTGACAGAAATGGTATAGGCTCGGAACCTCCTTATATTTTTAATTTCTTTCAGTCATTTATTCAAAAATATCACTTAAATGCATCCTTCATTTTATCAAAAAAGCCTTTTCTCTGTTCGTGAGTTTCATCACCACTAATTTCAGCAAACTCTCTTAATAATTCCTTTTGCTTTTCACTTAATTTCTTCGGAACTTCAATATTGACCTTAACATACTGATCTCCACGTCCGTTGCCACGCAAAAAAGGTATTCCTTTTCCTCTAAGTCTAAATACCGCTCCTGTCTGCGTTCCTTCAGGCACAGTATACTTCACTTTTCCATCCAATGTGGGCACTTCAATTTCTGCTCCAAGCGCTGCCTGTACAAAAGTAATTGGCTCTTCACAAACAACATCATTTCCCTGCCTTTTAAATAAGGGATGCGGCTTTACTCTAATATTTATCAGCAAATCTCCGCTTGGTCCGCCTTTAGAACCAGGATCTCCTTCACCTCTTAATGAAATGGTCTGTCCATCGTCTATACCTGCAGGAATATTTACTTGGATTTTAACATTATTCCTAAGCTTTCCTTTGCCATTACATGCAAGACATGGATCAGTAATAACTTTTCCTTCTCCCTTACACACATCACAGGTTTTTGCATTAATAAATTGTCCAAAAGGTGTATTCTGCTTAACTTGAACCTGACCTGTTCCATTACAATGCTTACAAGTTGATGCCTCTGTACCTGATTTTGCTCCTGTTCCAGTACATTTTGAGCATATTTCCATTCTTCCTATTGTTATTTCTCTATCTATGCCAAACGCCGCTTCTTCAAAAGAAATCTCTACCGCATACTTAAGATCTGCACCCTTTTGAGGTCCTCTCCTTGACCTTGATCTTCCTCCGCCAAAGCCTGTACCCCCAAAGAAGGATTCAAATATATCACCAATTCCTCCAAAATCAAAATCACCTGAGAAGCCACCAGCACCACCTCCAAAGCCACTAGGGTCAACACCCGCATGACCATATTGATCATATCTGCTCTTCTTTTGGGGATCACTTAATACCTCATATGCTTCATTTACCTCTTTAAACTTAGCTTCTGCACTTTTATCATCTTGATTAACGTCAGGATGATATTTTTTTGCCATATTTCTATATGCTTTTTTTAACTCCGCATCAGATGCACCTTTTTGAACCCCTAAAACCTCGTAGTAGTCTCTTTTTTCTGCCATAAATTCAACTCCCGTCTAATTACCAACATTAAAATTCTTCAGAAAAATTAATTTCTTACATCACCGCTATTCTTTTCTAAAGCATAAAACAAGCCAGAGCCTTAATTACCAGCTTTGGCATTTTTTTTTATCATTTTACAATCACTTAAAGTTAATTTTGACTAATCTATAATTGGTCTTAACCATCTCCAAAATACTTTGGTTGCAAAATTACGTTTACTTGTGGAATTACGTGTTTAAACCTCCACAGATACAAGAACAATTTTATACCCAAGCTTAATTTAAAGTCAACTTAAAAAAATGGTTCTCCCAAAAAAGAGTTAATATATTAACAGCTCGAAAACGCAACATGTTTGTACAATGGATTACTCACAAAAAGCTGCTCGCAACTTTTTGATATACGAAGAGAACAATGAATACACGAAATGTAAACTTCGCATTGATATAGGGGCTTATTACAGCCCCTATACATTATTATATATTTATTTGTCATCGTCAACTACTTTGTAGTCTGCATCAACGACATTATCATCTGTTCCGTCTGGTTGACCCTGTTGACCTCCAAAACCTGCTCCATTCGGATCAGCTCCTGGTGCACCTTGAGCTCCAGCTTGTTGATATATTTTTGAGGATATATCATAGAAAGCTTGTTGCAACTCTTCAGTTGCTTTCTTTATAGCCTCTGTGTCAGTACCTTTTAGAGTTTCTTTAACTTTGTTTGAACAATCTTCAATTTTTGCTTTGTCCTCGGCAGATACCTTATCTCCAAGATCTTTCAAAGTTTTTTCAGACTGATATACTAATGAATCAGCATTGTTTCTGACATCAATTTCTTCTTTACGCTTTTTGTCTTCAGCCGCAAACTTCTCAGCATCTTTAACAGCTTTGTCTATATCATCATCTGAAAGATTAGTTGATGCTGTAATAGTGATTTTCTGCTCATTTCCTGTACCTAAATCCTTAGCTGAAACATGTACTATACCATTAGCATCTATATCAAAAGTTACTTCTATCTGAGGAACTCCTCTAGGTGCAGATGGAATACCTGTAAGTTGGAATCTTCCTAAGCTCTTGTTATACTGAGCCATTTCTCTTTCACCTTGAAGAACATGAATTTCAACACTTGTTTGACCATCTGCTGCAGTTGAGAATACTTGACTCTTTTTTGTAGGAATAGTAGTATTTCTCTCAATTAATTTAGTGCATACACCACCAAGAGTTTCAAGTCCTAATGACAATGGAGTAACATCTAAGAGAAGAAGTCCTGTAACATCTCCAGTTAATACACCAGCCTGAATAGCAGCTCCAACAGCAACACATTCATCAGGATTTATCCCCTTGAATGGGTCTTTTCCCAAATACTTTTTAACTGCATCTTGAACAGCTGGAATTCTTGAAGAACCACCAACTAATAGTATCTTGTCAATCTTGTCAGGTGTCAAACCAGCATCTTGCATAGCCTGTCTTGTAGGCCCCATTGTATTCTCAACCAAGTCAGCTGTTATTTCATCAAACTTAGCTCTTGTAAGAGTTACATCTAAGTGCTTTGGTCCTGAAGCATCAGCAGTAATAAATGGTAAGTTTATGTTTGAAGTTGTTACTCCTGACAGCTCAATCTTAGCTTTTTCAGCTGCTTCCTTTAATCTTTGCATTGCCATCTTGTCATTTCTTAAATCAATTCCATTTTCCTTCTTGAAGGAGTCTGCAAGGAAATTAATAACTCTATCATCAAAGTCATCTCCTCCAAGCTTGTTATTACCATTTGTTGCTAAAACTTCAAATACACCGTCTCCGATTTCAAGTATTGATACGTCAAATGTACCACCACCTAAATCGTAAACCATTATTTTTTGATCCTTTTCTTTGTCAAGACCATATGCAAGTGCTGCAGCAGTTGGTTCATTTATTATTCTAAGTACTTCCAAACCTGCTATTTTACCTGCGTCTTTTGTTGCCTGTCTTTGAGCATCACTGAAATATGCAGGAACCGTAATAACAGCCTGAGTAATTGTCTCACCTAAGTACGCTTCTGCATCTGCCTTTAGCTTTTGGAGTATCATAGCTGAAATTTCTTGTGGAGAATATTTCTTTCCATCTATTTCAACCTTTCTGTCTGTTCCCATATCTCTTTTTATTGAACTGATTGTTCTATCGGGGTTTGTTACTGATTGTCTCTTAGCAACCTGACCTATCATACGTTCACCAGTCTTTGAAAAAGCTAAAACTGATGGAGTAGTTCTATTACCCTCTGGATTTGCAATAACTACAGGCTCGCCGCCTTCCATAACTGCCACACATGAATTTGTAGTACCTAAATCTATACCAATTACTTTTGCCATCTTATAAAATCCTCCTTAATGTAATTAACTAATATATTCAAAATTGAGTTATTTAATAACTATTAATTTGCTACCTTAACCATACTGTGTCTTACAACTTTTCCCTTCATTATATAGCCTTTTTGAAATTCTTCAATAACTATATTATCGCCTTTTTCTTCATCAGATACATGCATTACAGCATTGTGAAGCTCAGGGTCAAACGGATTGTCAATTGCCTCAATGGACTGAACGCCTAGTTTTTCTAAACATTCCATCATCTGTCTCATAACCATCTCAACGCCTTCTTTTAGAGGATTGCTTTCCATATCCTCAGCTGCTTTCAATGCACGCTCTAGGTTGTCAACTACTGGAAGTATAGCACTCACTGTATCAACAGCAATATCAAGACTAAGAGCTTCTTTTTCTTTTATAGTACGTTTTTTATAATTGTCAAATTCTGCAGCTGTACGCTGAACAGCATTTTTATACTCCTCACACTGAAGGTTTTTTTCCTCAAGCTTTGCCTTTAATTCCTCAATTTCAGCATTAACTGAATCTACTTTACCTTCGTCACAGCTATTACAAGATGAGTCAGAATTACAACTGCAATTTGCTGTTTGTTCGTTTTCATCCATCTTATTTACTTCTTCGTCTTTTGAATTCTTATCTTTTTTCATTACCCAGTATTTACCTCCTTATTTTTAGCTATCCATCACCCAATAGCCTTAATATCTCTTGATTAATTTTATTTCTTATATAGTTCATTGATGAAACAACCTTTGAATATTCCATTCTTGTTGGACCTATAATGCCTATAGTACCTATTACATGATCCCCAACACTATAGGATGTTGTGACTAAACTGCACTCCTTTATGCCTTCAATATTGTTCTCATTACCAATCTGAATTACTATATCATTATTATTATATAAAGTATTAACAAGAATGTCTGAAATTAAATTCTTCTCATCGAGTATATTTAAAAACTCTTTTGCCTTCTGAACTTCTTTGAATTCAGGGAAATTTAATATATTTGTAGTCCCCTCTAAATATACCTCAGTATGATCAATTGTCTTAATCAAGTCCTCAATACCATCAAGAATGGGATTAATAATACTATGAGGCAAAGACATAAATCTTTCAACCTCATTTCTCAATTCGTTTGATGCAAGCATTTCAAGAGTATATCCCTTAAGCTTTTCATTGAGTAAATTTGAAATTTGTATTAAAGAATCAGGAGAAATTAGTTCGTCAACTCTCACTAAATTATTACGTACAATATTGGTATCTGTAACAATAATAACAAGTGCTTTTCCCTGTTCAATAGGAACAACCTGAACTGCTTTTAAGGCAGATTTTTTTGAATGGGGAGTTATTGCCATAGTAGTATATTTTGTAAATTTTGACATTACTACCGAAGCATTTCTTATTAGTTGACTAAGCTCATTAATTCTAATGTCCATAGCATTTTTTATATTTTCTATATCAGCTTGAGAAAGCTCATTTATCTGCATTAATTTGTCTACATATAATCTATAACCTTTATCGGATGGAACTCTGCCTGCAGAAGTATGAGGTTGTTCTAAAAATCCCATTTCCTCTAAATCAGCCATTTCATTTCTAATAGTAGCTGAACTAAGGCCGAGCTCATGCCTTTTGGCAATAGTTCTCGAACCAACAGGCTCTGCAGAAGTAATGTAATCATCTATAATGGCTTGTAGTATTCTAAGTTTTCTATCGTCAAGCAGCACGTTCATCACTCCCTTTGCTTGCAACATTTGATAATTTGTTGTTAGCACTCTATGAGGTTGAGTGCTAATTTATATATTAAAAATAACATTAGCCCTTATTTTTGTCAAGTACTTTTCAAATAATTATTGCTAATTTATGATAAAAACGTAATTCGGTCTATGAGTATTCAGGCTTAAAATAAATACTTTTTGAGAGCATGTGCAGTATATTGTATTGTTAATAACTAAAAATAACCTTGCTCTACCTATAATCGTAGAACAAGGCTATTATGGCAAAAATCAAACTTCTTTATTATTTCTTTTATTGAATATGATGATTTATTTGTTGGAAATTATCAGGTGAAGAAAATCTACCTGTTTTAGCACGATAAATTTCAAAATAGTAAACCATCAATACGAATCCTGCCAAAGTTGTAGTAACAGATGATATTACCGTTCCAATAAAAGGGAAAATACCTAAAATTGAACCAGCTATACCACCACCTATTGAAACTAAAAGAGTAATGCCCAATATTGGCCAAAAGCTTCCTTTAACTGTTTTAAAAGAGTTCTTCAATCCATCTATAATACCGCTATCCTCAACACAAACTGCTGGGAACCACAAGTACATATATGTTGTAATAGCAATAATTCCCACAACAAACACCAAATACAAAAGAATCATTAGCAATATTCCCAAAATATTAGAAACCAATACCGACACTACAGAAGCTAAAACAATAAGTATACATAATACTAAACTCAAGCCAAGAGAAATTGCAAAGTATAGTAAACCATATAGAACATATCTTCCTATATATTTTGACATACATTGTGTAAAATCATTTAAGGTCGCAATTCCTGTTTCATATTTTTTATTTATAAGCCCATAAGTAGCTGGATAAACTATAATTGCTAATACTAGAAACAGAATGCTTCCGACTATAACACTCAAAATCATAGGCATACTAATCATTCCATCAAAAAAGTTTATGTCAAAGCTAGTATACTCGCCTTTCATAGCGTCTTGAAACATTTGCATATACTTTTGAGTTAACTTCGCTACAAAACCTGCAGTACCTATACTAATGATTAAAGTTGGAATTGCCATTGAAATTAAAAGTGGTATTGCCAGCAAAAAATTCTTAAATGTAAATCTGAAAGCATTTTCAAGATATCTCATAATACTACCCCCCATTATTCTTATTAATTATCATTTATATATGCATTAACAAGGCTATTATAGCCTGCCATTACATGTTGAGTTGTGGGATTCTTTGCAGAATCAATTTCATAATTGTCAATTATTCTAATTGGTAAAACATTTATAGATGTGCCTGTAATAAAAGCTGCGTCAAAGCTTGTTAAGGAGTCTACTCCAATAAGTGTTTCAATAACTTCATATCCAAGCTTTTTACATACATCAACCACATATTTTCTAGTTATTCCAACCAATACATAATCTTCTGGCGATGTGTAAATTTTGTTTCCTTTTACGAAAAATGCATTTGATTTTCCGCCCTCAGTTATTTTCCCACCATCATTTATAAGCAAGACCTCAAAAACCTTTTTTTCCTCTACTACACGTTTAATTTCCTCTTTGTAGCTTGAATTAATAATCTTTATGTTTGGATTACTTCTTGTTAAATTGGCAGTACAACAAGCCACACCATTATCATATTCTTGTTTAGTAGGGTAATAGAACTTATTTATGAAAGTAATAATTACTTGCTCAGCTCCATATTGAAGTGCAATTACTTTAACATTACAATTAGATAAATTATTTAACTTACAAACACTCTGTATTTGATCCTTTAGGTCCTTTTTAGATATTGCCAATTCATAGCCTGCCTTAAGCATTGAATTTTTAAGTCTCGCAAAGTGGTCATCATAATAGAGAGGTATTCCCTTTATTATTTTGATAACTTCATAAAAAGCTTTATACTTTTCAGACGTATAAAGTTCTAGACTTTCTTTTGCTACAGTTTCTCCGTTTATTACGCATAAATTCCCAATGTTTTCTTCGAATGTCATTTTGATGCCCCTTTGTTTTTGGTTTTGATCTCAGTTAAATACAAATACATGTTAAGCAATTATAATAGTACGTGAAATCATTAGTGTTAAAAACATACCCTATTGACATAAGATATATTGCCCTATTCAATTTTAATAACATATACTTTTTTTGTCAATTATATTAGCTAAAAACACTAATCAATTTCATCAAGGGATAAGTTGAAACTCGGAAGAAATTTATCCATAAAATATGAGACTTCCTCAAGCTCTATTTTCTCTATTGTTTGAAGTATTGCTTCACTTGCCTTTTTAAACTCGTTATTTCCAGCTTTTACTTCCTCAATACATTTTACATATGCGGAAATTCTGTCAGCAGCCTTTACCAGCTTCCAACATTCCATATCATCAGGATTCTTGAAAAACAATGAATAATACTCATCTGACATTTCTTCAGGCAACATGGAAATAATTTTTTCTTTGGATATATCTTCAATATCTTTATAAATTTTATTAATCTGTGGATTATAGTATTTTATTGGTGTAGGCATATCCCCTGTTATAATTTCATTGCAATCATGAAACATTGCAAGAATAGCAACTCTTTCAGGATTAATTTCACCATTAAAATAAGTATTTCTTATTACAGCCAGCCCATGTGCAATAATTGCTACTTGCAAACTATGCTCCTGAATATTCTCTGTATAGGTATTTCTCATAAGTCCCCATCTGTTTATGTATTTCATTCTAGACAGAAACGCAAAAAAATGATATTTGTCTTGACTCATACTAACCTCCCTAACAGCTCGAAATCGCACCATGTATGTACTAACACTGCCATACTGCAAAAACCACAACGTGGTTTTTATGGCTTGAAAACGCACAATGTTTGTACAACACTATATCTCTGCAAAAACCACTTGTGGTTTTTGTTGCTCGAAATCGCACAATGTTTGTACAACACTGTATCTCTTCAAAAACCACTTGTGGTTTTTGGGGCTCGAAATCGCACCATGTATGTACTAACACTGCCATACTGCAAAAACCACACCGTGGTTTTTGGGGCTTGAAAATGCACAATGTTTGTACAAACTATATTTTCAAGCTGTTACATCCAATATATTTCTTCAAAACAGGTTCGAGCAAATGAATCTGTCATTCCTGCAACAAAATCAATTACCTTTTGTGCATCACTTACTGACTCATCATAACCTTTGTCAATTATATAGTTGTAAAACATTCTATAAACCTTGTTATCTCTGTATTGTAGCTTCTCAAAATCAGCAAGGCTTTCCAGCAAATTGTCAAACAACCCCTCAAGGGTATTCTCAGCAATCTTCTCGTAACGGGTAATTTTTTCAGCTTTGTATATCAGCCTTACATTCTCATTAATAAGCTTTTCCAACGCCTCGCCCTTTGGCATACTTAGCTGTATGCAATCTTTTCCGTAACTGTTTTCTATCATATCACACACTAAAGTATTTATAATTTCTCCATTAGTGTTTCCTAGTTCATTTCTTATATCCTTAGGAATGTCTTGCATATCCATCAGTTTGACCCTAACAGCATCTTCTATGTCTCTGCCCACATATGCTATCTTATCCACTAATCTTACAATACAAGCCTCAAGAGTATATGGCGAATCTGTGCGTTTTATATTTTTTAAGGAATCAGGAGTTTTAGTTAAATCTCTATGCATAATAAACTCATCATAATTTTCTCCACAATGTGATACTATACCGTCTTTAACCTCAAATGTAAGGTTAAGCCCACAGCTTTCATAAATCTTTTCTTTTGAAATTCTTGTTGCGAGCTTTTCAACTACTCTTAAGCTATGTAATTCATGCTTAAAACTAGCTTTGCTGTCTAATTTTTTTAAGCACTTGTCAAGGACACGCTCTCCACTATGCCCAAAAGGAGCATGCCCTAAATCATGTCCCAATGATATTGCATAAGTTAAGTCCTGATTCATATTTAATGTTCTAGATATAGTATTAGCAATTGAGCCCACATTAAGAACATGTTCCATTCGTGTACAGATATGATCATTTTTTGCATTAAAAAACACTTGGGTTTTGTGCCTTAATCTCCTAAAATCCATAGAATAAAGTATCCTATTTCCATCACGCTCATAATCTGTTCTTATGGGACATTTCTCTTCAGGTAAAACTCTGCCAAAAGAGTTTACGCTTTTAGCAGCATAAGGGCTTAACAAGTTCTCCTGCTGCTCTCTCAACTTTCTCCATTCCATATGCTCACCTCCAACTTAGTAATAATACCATAGATTTATATGGAAGTATGCAAGAATTTTGCGTCTAAAAAGCTATTAACCTCCCACGCCTACTATGTTTAAAAATACAACAAAGTTTCATGTGCTATATTTTATTTTTAATTGCTCAATAGTAACTAATATTGAGAATGTTTTCTTGTATGTCCACTAAATACTAAAGCTATACCACCAGCAACCAAAGAAATTGGTATAAGTAATTCAATTAAGTTTGATGAAATGGCACTAAGTATCATCATTAATTCAAAAAATACTCCTATACCACCAACAATCAAACCTGCAATAAGCAAACCTTTTTTTCTTTTTGAGAACATGTACATCTGTAATAACCCTACCGCAACTGAAATAATATACACAGGCCATGTAAACCTTGAAAAAAACCAATCAGTTGACACTTCAAATACAAAAAGCAAACCTATTGTCGTTAAAATACCTCCTGGGATTAACAAACCAGCCTTCGAACCTGTAAGAAAAAATCCAAGCTCAAAAGCTAATCCGATAATCAGCACTATAAATACCCAGAAATCATAGGAATCAAACTTTATAATCCTGATATCAAATACAGTATCAAGCACTAAAGCAATTACACCTAAAAGTATTAGCACTAAGCCAATATAATAATTACCTTTTCTCATAATAGCTAACCATCCTTTCTATATGCTCGTGGCGAAAAAAATTATTTTACTAGGGAGAAACCAGTTCTGAATAACTATGTACACGCTATTGTAACTGATTTATGTTACTTATTCTATCTGCACATTATACATATTTTATATATCTATTGTCTGATAATATTTGGGAGAAAGTATTGTAAACTCTTTTTTACAAATACTAACTTCATTAAAAAAAATAATTTACTCAACAAACCATTTATTAGTTTGAGCACCGATAGACTTTTCATGTGGGAAAGTTGAGAAATTTATTAAATGAATTTTTATAGGAGTGATTTTGTATGAAAAAGCTACGGTTAAAGAGCAAAATAACCATAGTTTTATTTTCTATAATAATAGATTTATACTGTTTTTTTATATTCTATAATATGTATAATTCAATTTATTCACCAACAACACCACCTTTAGACCTAGCACCAGTGCTTAAGGGCACAGAACTTAGTGAACAAGACTATTCACTAATATTTTCACAAACTGGTCTTGCAAAACCAGCAATTGATGATTTACTAGCTGAAAAAGATGGAAAAAATAAAATATTTGCTTATCAAAACATCTATTATACTAAGCATAAGTTATATACTGAAAAGCTTAATCCATTTACATTACAAGAAAATATTATGGTTAATAAAACCAAAGTAAATGGTCCTGAAGATAATGATAAAATTAAAATAGCACCACTTAAAAATGGTGATATTCTGCTTACAAAATCCACATATACACTATATTGGAGACATGGTCATTGCGGAATTGTTATAGATGCAAAAAAAGGAACTATATTGGAGTCAGTGGAGCCTGGTACTATCAGTATGTATCAGAATATTTCAAAATGGCAGACCTATGCTACCTTGAAGATTCTGAGACTTGAGAATGTAAATCAAAAAAAATTGGACGAGATAGCTCAATATGCTGTTAAAAACCTTTTTGGTTTAAAATACGGTATATTTGCATCAAAAAAACAGTGTAATAAGCTATTATCAGCAAATTGCTCACAAATGATTTATCAGGCCTATATTCACTTTGGCTATGATATTGACAGCAATCACGGTATATTTATTACACCTGAAAATATAGCAAAAAGCAAGTTGCTGTCAATTGTACAAATTTATGGTTTTAATCCCAGCAAAGACTGGTAGTTAACACCAAAAATACCGCTAATTATTGGCAAAGTTTATGCTTGTATTCAAAAAAGCTACAGAAATTAGCTTTTAGTATAAATCAAAGATAGTATGTTGAGTTTTTTAAGCTGAATAACAAACTATTGATAATTTTGAGTATAGCCAGACTTTTCATTGAGAAAGTTGCTTTAATAATACCTAAACAACAGCAACACTTAAAACTAGAACGAGTAATGCTACTAAAATTACAGAGTAATCACTCAAACTGAAAGTGTATTTCTTGTAGCCACTGTTTTTCTTCCTGACATTAAAACCTCTTAACTCGGCTGATATTGCACTTCCCTCTATGCGTTTAACTGATGAAATCAGAAGCGGTACACATAAGGGTAATACCAACTTTAATTTCTTGATAGGGTTTTTTGTATCAAATTCAACACCTCTTGCAGTCTGAGATTCAATTATTCCATTCATTTCATTTTCAAATATTGGAATAAAGCGTAAGGCTGTTATAAAAGCAAAAGCATATTTATACGGTATATGAAGCTTTTGCACCAATACATTTGTCAAATCACTCATTTTAGTAACTGAAAGTATTATAATTAAAGGCATTGTTGCACCTACTAGCCTAAATACAAGCAATGTAGAAAACCTAAGTCCAATATCTGTAATATAAAGATTTAAAGGCAATTCCAGTAGCTTATCCCCAGTTCTGATTAATAGTACTTGTATTAAAAACAAAATAACTCCTATTTTTAACAAAGTTACCAATATTGAAACTGCTTTCTTTCCAACACCTGCCATAAACCCTATAATAACATTCATGGCTATTATTGCAACTGCCATAATTAAATTGTTGTTTGCAAAGCTACTCATACAAATTATTAAGGCAAGCAGCATTTTTGTCAATGGATTTAAATTATGTATAATTGTATCACCTTGTGAATATTCTAAAATCCCTTTCAACCCTTGCACCTACTCTCTATTTTTTCAGTCATTTCTTCCACGGTTAAAACGCCTTGAAAATCATCTCCAAGCCTAATTGCTAACTCTGCAATTTGCGGTGCAGCAAGAGATGCTCTTTCTAATATATTTGAATTGACCATGACCTTTTTGCAGGTATCATCTTCCAAAATCCCTTTTTCTCCTATTACCATTACCCTATTAGAGAAATCTGATACCAACTCCATATCGTGACACACCATTATTACAGTAGTGCCCTTGTGGTTTAATTCATTTATTATATTCATAATGTGCATACATTCCTTATAATCCAAACCTGTTGTAGGTTCATCAAGAACCAATATTTCAGGTGAAAGAGCGATAATTGAAGCAAGTGCCACCTTCTGACGCTCACCTCTACTCATAGAAAAGGGATCCTTATCAGCTGAAAATCCAAAGCTCTCAATAGTCTCCTTGCAACGTCTTTCTATTTCATTTTTGTCGTCTAAAACACATTTCAAGCCAAAAGCAATTTCATCCTTGACAGTATTTTGACAAATCTGTCTGTCAGGATTTTGAAATAAAAAGCCAACATGTTTGGCAAGCTCACTTGTTTTTGACTGCTTGGTGTCTAAATTTGCTATAGAAATATTTCCAGATGTTGGTTTTAGAAGTCCGTTAAAGAGCTTCATAAGTGTTGTTTTACCAGCACCATTTCTGCCTACTATAGCAACAAATTCGCCCTTTTCAATAGTAAAGCTTATATTATCAAGAATTTTGTTTTTATCATATGCAAAAGAAACATTGCTGAATTTAATCATCTATGACCTCCAGGAACTAATAAAACATAAAGCATTAATAAATTAAATTGCGTAGTTTATTGTTCAACCTCAATTTTTAGAAATAACCTTCTTAACCATTTTTTCAGCCTCATCAACATTAACAGGCACAGCACCACTATATAATTTCTTTTCGATCAAATTAGTTGCTAAAGTGGCAACTCTCGGACAATTAACTCCTATTTCACGAAGCTGTTCGGTATCCTTCAACACCTCTTGAGGTCTTCCATCCAAAAATATACTTCCATCATTTATTATAAGCAAACGCTTTGAAAACTCACTAAGCAACATGATTTTTTGCTCAACTACAATAATGGTTATTCCCATTTTTTCATTAAGCATTTGAAGCATATTATATATTTGAAGGCTACTTTGAGGGTCAAGCTCTGCCGTTGGCTCATCTAAAACCAATATATCAGGCATAAGTGCCGCCACTGCTGCTATTGCAACCTTTTGCTTTTGCCCTCCACTCAACGTACTGATATTTCTATAGCGTAGCTCTTCTATCCCTACCATTTTAAGTATATCCGTTATTCTTTTTTCAATTTCTTTATGGGAGACTCCGAAATTTTCTAATCCAAAAAGAATTTCGTCTTCAACAACAGAGGAAACCATTTGTCCATCAATATCCTGAAACACACTGCCTACAGTTAATGCAAGCTGTGATGGCGTTGACTCTACAGTATCTAGTCCATTTACATTTACCTCTCCATAAAAGTCCCCTTCAAAATGATGGGGAATGATGCCGTTTAATGCATATGTAAATGTAGATTTTCCTGCACCGCTATTGCCAATAACCCCGACGAAATCACCTTTTTTTATAGATAGGTTTACTTCCCTTAATGCAAAATTTTCACTTTTTTTATACTTAAATGAAAAATCCTTAAACTCAATCATATTTACTCCCATGCCACTCAGTTTTTTAACATAAGCTTAATTTGCTACAGTTTCGCCACGTCCTAATGCCAGCTTTAATGGTATATATAATATCTGAACAATTATTGCATTTAAAAACGCTGTTCCAAATATAGTTGCTAAAAAAACAATTATCGGAATTGTCTGAACACTTGCTCCCGCATAGAATACAGCATATAGAACACCTATAAAAGTAAATCCGCTGGCTAGCGTACTTAAGAAAGTCCCAATTATAGGTTTTAACGAGAACTTACCAATGCTCATTGGTATATACAGAAGCATAACCATTACTATTGCTCCAATAGGTTCGCTAATCAGATTTATATACGGTGTTCCTGGGAATACCTGACACAAAGCACCTGCTAAAACTCCAATTACCACTGCTTCTATAAATTTGGGCTTTATCAAAAGTATTGCCAAACAATACATGGCAATTATAAAATTAGGCTTCATAACCGTAAACATAGATCCTACAAAAAGCTTTAAGACTGCACCTACTGCAAGCAAAACACCCACTAAAATCACGTCTGAAATAGATAAGCCAGCTTTTTTTTCTTTGACAACAACTCTTTTTTCCATAAAAAAACCTCCACAAATATATTATTCAGTAGAGGTTGAAATTCTAATTTTAACAAACAACACAAGTCGATATATTCCGTATTTATAAGACAATATTTTCTTAAAATCCCTTAACAAGAAAAACATCCCATAAAAAAGTATAACAACGGAAAACAGCTTGTTTGTTTCTCATCACGTCTCGTCTAATCTCATCTAATCTCATCTCTACTTATAATGAATATAGCATTTTAGACAGGTTTTTGTCAATATGTAAAAATCACAAAACATCCATAACTGCCTCATGCTTTAAATAATCCTTATCATTTCCCTTCATCTAGATATGTGGCTTGCAAATCAGCTATATGAAGCATTACAGCAAAGGGGAATTGCTCATAAGCATGACTCAAGCTATAAGAGCCACCTTTAACAGCATCATCAAATCCCCCCATATGCCACCTGATAGCAATAGATTCTTCTCTTGATAGACGCATAAAGCCCGAAATAATATATACTGACTTTTCACCGTGTCCATAGGGCAATTTGTCATTAATTACATATGTAGCCACCTTTTGCCAAACTCCCTTTTCGTCCTTTTTGTTTCTAAACTCTATTTCATAGAAATTAACCTTACACAAATCATGCAATAGTCCGCAAATAGCAACCTTTTCCTGTTCCTCTACTGAAGCCTCCTCAAGGCTCTGATAGCCGTTTTCTCTGCAATATCCATCTGCAAGACGTTTGAAAACATTTATGCTGTGTGCACAAAGTCCACCCTCACAAGCTAAATGGTATTTTGCCGAAGCTGGTGCAATAAAAAAATCCGAGCTTTCCAGCCACAATAAAAGCTTTTGCGAACCCTCTCGTCTTATATATTTTGTAAACAGCATTATAAATTCATTCTTTGCCTCATTCATTTTTTCAACTCTCCTATTTTTTTATCTATCTGTCAACTTTTTATCCTGTAATTCAGCCTAAATTGCTTTGGCGTTACACCTTTGCGAGCCTTAAACACCTTTATAAAATGACTGCAATCAGAAAAGCCTGTTTCCTGACTGATATAATTCAAATCGTAATCAGTAAATATTAGAAAATCTACTGCTTTACTGACACGAATATATTCAATAAAATCCTTACAGGACTGACCATATAGTTCTCTAAACCGCTTTGCAAAATAAGAATAGCTCATACCGCACTTCTCTGCTATTTTGTCAACCTTTATGGACTCAGCAGAGTGTGTATCAATATACTCACTAATTGTATGTATAGTTTCATTCTCGCTATGTACTTTTTTTATTTTTGTAGTATCAAAACCTTTACTCCGCCAGTACCTTAGTATTTTCATTAGCAGTGTATAAAGCTGAGCGTTAAGAAGCATGTCATAGCCATAATCTTTTCTATTTATTTCAGATAAACAGTTCTCAAAAATATATTTTACATCAATCTTTTCAGTATCTTTTTCTGGTATATAAATATTTGCTTTCTTTGAGTTTCTAGCTGTACTAAATATCAAACTCATTTTAGGCGAGTACTCAGTTGTAAGTTTAATACGATTAATATCAAATTTCAATACAGCATATAAAGGCGGCTCTGAATACTCTGAATAAATTGAGTGAATAGCCTTTGAATGGAGGATAATCATATCTTTGGGATTTAGGTAATAAACATTATCATCTGAAAACACCTTAATTCTTCCCTTAATCATATATACAATTTCCAAAAAATAATGCCAGTGTGGTTTTACTGGAAAATCCTCTTTCTCTGAATTAAACATAAAGCATTCAACTGGTGAAACAAGTGTATTACTTTCTTCGAATAATTTTTTCATATACACCCCTAGAATAGATTTGTACAATTTATTATAATTATTATTATAGCATTTTATCTACAAACTGCTATCCTATTATTGTATTTTATAGGATCAATACGTTTTTTTAATCAAGGAGGCATGCATAATGAATAATTTTACTTTTTACAGTCCCACAAAATTTGTCTTTGGCAGCGGTACAGAATCAGAGTGTAGCTCTCTTGTAAAAGAATTTGGCGGTACAAGAGTATTAATTGTTTATGGCGGCGGTTCGGTAGTTCGTTCTGGACTTTTGGACAGAATTAAGCTTTCTCTTTCAGCTGCAGGTATCAATTATCAAGAGCTAGGAGGAATACTACCAAATCCTAAAGATGATAAAGTATATGAAGGAATAGATATCTGCAGAAAAGAACATGTAGATTTCTTGCTTGCCGTAGGCGGAGGTTCTGCAATTGATACAGCTAAAGCTATTGCCGCTGGTGTTCCTTATACTGGAGACTTTTGGGACTTTTACAGCGGAAAGGCTGTAGTAGAAAAGGCACTTCCAGTTGCTACTGTTCTTACCATTTCTGCTGCAGGAAGCGAAGGTTCAGGAGATACTGTTATTACAAAAACTGATGGTATGCTTAAAAGAGGTGCTGGTAGCGATTGCCTACGCCCCGTTTTTTCAATACTAAACCCTCAGCTTACAACAACTCTGCCTCCCTACCAGACAGCTTGCGGTGCTGCTGACATCATGGCTCATGTTTTTGAGCGATATTTTACTAATACAAAGGATGTTGAAATTACGGACAGGCTTTGTGAAGCAGTGTTGCTTACCATGATTAACGAAGTACCAAAGGTTATTGAGCATCCTGAGAATTATCAAGCAAGAGCAAATATAATGTGGGCTGGTATGGTTGCACATAATAATTCCGTGGGAGTTGGAAGAAGTCAGGATTGGAATAGTCATGGAATTGAACATGAACTTTCAGCACTCTACGATTGTGCTCACGGTGCTGGCCTTGCAGTTATAATGCCTGCATGGATGACTTATGTTAAAAACCATGATATTATGCGTTTTGCCCAAGCAGCTGTAAGGATATGGGGCTGTGAGATGGATTTCCAACACCCCGAAAACACTGCCACAGAAGGCATTACAAGGTTCAAGAATTTCTTAAGTTCTATTGGGCTTCCTGTCACCTTCAAGGAACTTGGTGCTAAAGAAGAAGATATTCCACTTTTGGTGAAAAGCTTTGGCATCGGAGATGGAAAAACTGGAGGCTTTGTACCTCTTGGAAAAGATGATATTGAAGCAATATACAGACTAGCACTATAAGGAGGCAAAGCATGAAGATATTACTGATTGGTGGTACTGGTACTATTAGTACTGCAATTTCTGAAAAACTAATTGAAGAAAAACATGAACTTTATCTATTAAATAGAGGCAATAACAATTATGTGCCTCAGGGCTTTCATTCAATCTGTGCTGATATTAATGATGAAGCAGATGTTAAAAAAAAGCTTTCAGGAATGAAATTTGACTGTGTTGCAGATTTTATAGCCTTTGTACCATCACAGCTTGAAAGGGATTATCGACTTTTCAACGGAAAAATAAATCAGTTTATTTTCATTAGTTCTGCATCCGCATACCAGAAACCGCTTTCCAATTTCATTATAAATGAAGGAACGCCACTTGCCAATCCTTACTGGGAATATTCACGTAACAAGATTGCCTGCGAAGAATATCTAATAAATATGTACCGTGAACAAGGATTTCCAGTAACTATTGTACGCCCAAGCCATACTTACTCTGAAAAATCAGTTCCCCTTGGAGTTCATGGCAAAAAGGGCAGTTATCAAATTATAAAAAGAATGTTAGATGGTAAGCCTGTTATCATTCATGGAGATGGAACTTCACTTTGGACAATGACCCATAACCGTGATTTTGCAAAAGCCTTTGTAGGTCTTATTGGGAATATTCATGCAATTGGAGAAGCTGTTCAAATTACTTCAGATGAGACCCTTAGCTGGAATCAGATATATAAATCAATTGCCAATGCGCTGGCAGTGGATTTTAAACCATATTATGTACCATCTGATTTCTTGGCAAAGGCAGGAGATTTCGATTTTGAAGGAAGTTTGATTGGTGACAAATCTAACAGCGTTGTATTTGATAATAGCAAGCTTAAAAGGCTTGTTCCTGAATTTCAGGCAACAATAAGGTTTGACACAGGCATCAAAGAATGTGTTAATTATATTATGAGTCACAGCGAATGTCAGCAGGAAGATACTGAATTTGACAAGTGGTGTGACAAAGTAATTAATGCCTTAGAAACAGCACTAAACCTAGTAAAAGGAAGCAGTTAGTACTTAATAAAACGTGTGCAAAGTGCTATACAGGTTGCTCCTCTGTTAACAAGAGGTTTTTCACAATACGCTTTTCAAACTTTTGCACCTAGGTAGGTGTGGGATGTTATCAGCTCAAAAACCAACTTTGACAAGCTAGTAAAATTTTGAGCAGTAAAAGAATATGCGTACTTTTACAAATGAGAATTTTCCACTATTACTTTCACCATAATTATTTGTCCAAATTGGGCGTTGGAGGTAAACATGATAGATGTAAAAGGAAAATGGGCGCTTATCACAGGAGCTTCTAGAGGAATCGGATACCTGACAGCGCTGTTTATGGCCTCAAAGGGCTGTAATCTAATTCTTCATGCAAGAAAAAAAGAAATATTAGAAAGATTAGCTAAAAAGGTTGAACTCTTTGGGGTAAAATGCTATACCATGGAAGCTGAATTATCTGATCCCGACTCGATTAGAGCAATGCTGCAAAAAATTGATGAAACAGGTATTCAGGTAGATATTGTTCTTAATAATGCAGGTCTTCAAGTAACTTATAGAACAGACTACTTTGAAACACCATCTGAAGACTATGACTTAAGTTTCCGTGTTAATACTACTGCACCAATGATTATCTGCTATCATTTTATGCCGAAAATGATTGAACGTGGTTTTGGCCGTATTGTGAATACAAGCAGCGGGATTAACGGCGAACCTCAGCAGGGACCTTATTCAGCATCAAAAGCAGCACTGGACAAAGTAACCAAAGACTTGGCACTAACAGTTGAAGGCACAGATGTAATGATTAATCTTGCTGATCCTGGCTGGTGTCGTACAGATTTGGGAGGACCAAATGCACCAAATAGTGCAGAAAGCACTATTCCTGGAATATGTGTAGGCGTATTTCTGGATGATAAAAAAAGTGGTCGTTGGCTCAGTGCACAGGATTATAGTGGCTTAACAATAGATGCCGCTGTTGCTAAAGCCATGAAAATAACCTGATTTGCTTTATGCTTACTAAAAAATAGAGCCTTGAAGTATATATAAGGCTTGGCTAATAGGTTTTATTAATTGAAATACTCTTGCTTAAGAAAAATGTTTCTGATTCTATAAGATGCTAAATTGTAGTGGCTGTAGTAAATGATTACATTAAAATACAACTTTACTATAAGTAAAAGGTCAACAACTGCACTAATGTGCAGTTGTTGACCTTTTATATAATTTATGCTCCTCAACACACTCGGCTTTTCCTGTCATTCTTTTATATATCTTTTACAATTAACAGGATAGCCGTTAATAACATATTTCTTCTTAATCAATATACTTAATGTTTTAACATTCTATTTGGGGGAAAATCTTAAAACAAGTAATTTTGACTATAAATAATATTAATTACTAGGAAGTGTTGTAACAGATCCCAGTAAGTACTTCTTCATAATTGCGAAGTCAATAGCATCTACTGCATTATCAACATTTAAATCTAAAACTTTATTATATGTGCTCTGTGCATTCATTAAATGCTGCTTTAATGCTGCAAAATCCAATGAATCAACATTTCCATCTTTATTAGCGTCACCTAACTTATCTTCTGGATCTGGAGTTGTTCCTACATCAAAGAATTTAACTTTTTGCATTTCTGCGAAGCAAGCATCAGCTGCTGCATAACTACCAGCCTGAGTAGGGTGTATACCATCATTCATTATGTATTGTCCATATTTTCCTTCAAAAGTAGGTCTTAAATCAAAGAAAAATCCTTTTGGTGACGTTGAACTAAGTACTGTAGATTGAATCAAAGGTCTTAATTTATTAAGGTTAGGATTTAACATACCAGCCATACCTCCCTGTGCATCAGGGTAGAACATATAAAATACTTTAATTACTCCATCAGTTTGCATTTGTTTAATTAATGTTTTGAAAGCATTTGAAGCTCCGTCAACGCTGCCCATCATACAGTCGTTTCCGCCACCATCCATAATAACATACTTTACTGCACCTGATCTTACACCATTTGCGAACTGCTGAGGAATAGTAGGTGATGTTCCTCCGTTGAGTAAAGTTCCACTTACAGAATTGTCACGGAAACTATCATTTGCAGCAATGATTCCTGCTTTTCTTGCATTTTCTGTCAATCTCTTTGTTATGTCATGTGACAATGCGATAAATGAGTCTCCAATTACGAGAACCTCACTTCCCTTGATTTGCTCTGCAGCAGATACTTGAACAGGTGCAATAACTCCAATAGTTAAAGCACTTACGATTGCTACTGCTACAATCTTACCTAGCATGTTTTTCAATTTCATTACATCTCTCCCCTTCGTAAATAAATTTTGAAAAATAGATCTTCTTTCTCTATGTATAATATTAACATGACATATTAGTACTAATCTTGACATTTCGGGTGGGATTTTTTGATATAAATAGTTATTTTTACTTTGCCATATTATTAAAATTATATTTCTGTTTTTCTTTTCTATACTTAAGTGGTGACTTACCTACTTCCCTTTTAAAGCTATGAGAAAAATAATCTGAGCTACTATACCCTGATAAAGCTGCTACTTCCTCAATCTTTATGTTTGTATCTGCCAAATACTTTTTTGCCTTGTCCAGCTTTATAGAAGCAATTATTTCGCTGAAGGTTTTACCAGTGACTTCACTTAGACATTTTCCAAGATACGACCGTTCATAATGAAATTCCTGTGCCAATTGCTCTAAAGTCAATGAATCACAGTTATTCTGAATATACTTATACACCATAGGAAAAATGTCGTAAAAAGGCTTTTTCTTCAAAGGCATAACAGGAGATGAGTAGCTTTCTATCCCCCTTATTAGGTATGTACACAGAATTTGAATATAATTGCAAAAAATGTCCTCAGAATATTTATCTCCTGATATAAACTCATGAAATAGATGCTGAAAAATAAATCGCATATCTCTGTCATCGGAAACAGTGCATATTAGATAATTTTCCTCACAATTATCAAAGCTTTTATGTAAAAAATTTGATAATACACTATTATGCTTTAATAAGTCAAAAAAAACTTTCTGAAACAAACTTGGATCTATTGTCACCATTAGTATTACATCATCATCTGTATGGTAAGAGCAGTATTTTCTATTTGGCAAAGTTAAAAACAAATGTTTTTCCTTTATTTCATATTCCTCATCATCTATTTTCAATTTCATACTACCTCTTAAAACATAAGTAATAGCATATACATTTCCTGTATAATATTTTTCTGAACGATAGCAACTTTCTCTGAAAACCATTGCAGTAAACTGCATTGGCACATGATATGTATTTTTTTTTGTTTCTGGCGGCAACAAATAGGTGATATTAACAGGAATTTCATCAATAAGACGACATAATTCATCTATATCTTCAAGATTCCAATCTAAAAATTGAGGCAGTGGAAAATATTCAGTACATCTGCCGCTCTCCTTTAAAAGAAAAACCGCCTCATATAAGCTAATCTCACGTTGCTTTTCGTCAACATATTGTTTAATTATTTGGTCGATGTCTCCGATTTTTACATATTCACAGCCATCATTTTCCATAAAATGTCCCCTTGCATATAATAGTTATTGATTTTACCATAAATGCTAATAGCTTTCTCTTTCTCTTGGGCATATTCTTGCATCCTATGCAATATCAATTCTATCCCACCAAAGCACTTGATTTCAGTGGGACAGAATCGGTATTGTTTATTGTGGGGAAATATAAATTACTTACTCAACTTTCCCAGTTGAATTATAGGTGTTTAACTTACTCAATACAAAGTTGAGTTATTTACTGTAAAACTTAATATTATCCTGGAAATTCAGTTATAGCACCTAACAAATATTGCTTCATAAGAGCAATATCAATTGCATCAATTGTTCCGCTTTTGTCTAAATCAGCCAATCCTTTACAATCATCTTGAATTGCCTCCACCCCTAAAAGGTGCTTCTTTATAATCATCAAATCTATAGCATCTATTGACAAATCTCCGTTAATATCCCCTAGTCTTCCCTGTGGAATAATTTTGGTATCAAATCTAAAAGAATTAACATTAAATAGGTAATCGCTACCTCCTGTAAACTTCAGATATAAGTCATGCTTTCCGCTGACACCGCTAACACTACAGGTTGCATCGGTATATGTCTGCCAATCACCAGTTCCTTCTACTGCACAAGTTCCTATCAAAGTACCAGTAATACTGTCAAGTCGTAGCTCAATATTACCTCCCTCAGTTGCACTGGCAACTCTAGCAGTAAAAATTGCTGCATCGTTTCCGAAATCAACACTCTTATAAACGGAATAGTCACCATCTTGTATAAATCCAATATCCTGTCCGCCTTCAGAGCATGTTTCTGCTTCTATTCCTGACATTTCATCAAATTTCTCAGCTTCAATTAAATCAAACGCAGACTTTGGAGTTACTTCCACAGGAACATCAGGACCAGTTCCGTTATAGTTTCTGATAAGACCCAAATCCCATATAATCTTCTGGTATTCTGGAGACATATCTGTTGTTCCTTGTATTAGGAAGTCAACCTTGTTTATATCATTAATTTCCAATTTCTGATTGTACCCTGCACGAATGAGTTCCCCATGAGAAACATTGGTTGTCCACTTATCCGCATTGTACTTGGTGATATTACCACGCCATGCCCATTTCTCAGCTACTTTAGTCCATGGACCACCTGCGTTTGACGATGTCCACAGCTCATAATACCTGCCGTCCTTCATATCCTCAATTAGCAAATAGTATTTGCCATCCGCAAGGGATTTATATATTTCTGCACCTTCGAAGGTATCTTTTATTGATACTGTAGGAGCACTCCAGCCCTTTGGGAAGTTTGCAAGAGTGGTTTTTCTAAGATACAGATTGTGTGAGCCGTCACTTGGAGTATTGTACATGTATGCATATTCATCATCACAAATAATATAGTAATCCCATCCCATATTTCCAGATATTCCAAAGGATTTAGGTCCTGACCATGAATTAGGATCTGCTATATTTGTTGTTGTGGCATATGCTGCTCCATGGGTTCCATCCTGATATACAAGATACCACAATTTCTGTGGCTCATAATAGAACACCTCTGGTGCACAGAAATAGCTTTCTCCGATTTTACTCATATAAGTACGAGAAGCAGTTTTTAGACCAGATATTGTACTTGCCGATGTATAAAGCATCTGCCATCCGCCGCTTTGATTAGCTCCTGTATAAAAAACATGATATTTACCATCATAATAAACTATAGTCGGATCCTTTGCCCCGTAATAATCGTAGGGTTTTGCCTGTCCATGAAATATTACTCTTTCATCCAAACTCCATGAAGGATTTGCATTTGGTGCTGCATATATAGCAGAACCAAATAGTAATAAAAATACAAAAGCCATAGTAGTAATAACATTAAAACGCTTTCTTAAGATATTCATATTTTATCTCTCCTTTCAAGAATTAATCAACTCAGTAAGACTAAGTTTTAAAGCCCGATAGAAAATATCTTGCTAATATTCTATTGTGTTAGTGCAGATTACTTTTTTAAAACGACTTTGAACTCAGATATGAAATGTCTTGCACACAATAATAGATTTTACCATTTAGGATATTGAAATAAAATGCACATCCCAAATGGTAATATTTTGAAATAATTATCTTGCGATATCTTCATAATAAAGCTTTGATTAGTTATTATTCACTATAAAGCAAGCATTATTTGGTAATACTTACTTTTCAGCTGGGAATTTAGTAATTGAACCTAATAAATATTGCTTCATTAGAGCAAAATCAAGTGCATCAATTGTGCCACTTGCATCTAAATCTGCTAATGCTTTATTATAATCATTTTGAATTGAATCGCCTAAAAGGTGCTTTTTAATTGCTACAAAATCTAGAGAGTCTATCTGTCCATCTTTATTAATATCGCCTAACTTTTCTACAGGTTCAGGATCCTCAAGACCTTTAAAAATTAATTGTGAGAATTGATATAAACCATCCTTCCAGAAAGTAAAGTCATGGTTTCCAGGAGCACTATACCATACATGAGGAACATTATTCTGAGTCATATAATTATGTACACCCTGTGCAGTGCTGTATAAACCATCTTGTGCACCACAGCCAATCCAAATAACTTTCATTTTTGCAGCAGCATCTGCTGGTTTTGGAACCATCTTACTTGGAGCATATGTATTAGGTGCTGGAGAAAAACCTCCTGCATAAGCAAAGTAATCCATATATTTAAGACCAAAGTTCAAGGATTGTCCTCCACCCATTGATAATCCAGCAATAGCTCTATTTACACGATCAGTCAGTACTGGATATTTGGATTCAACATATGGAATCAAATCATTTAATAAATCGTATTGAAAGTTTTCAAAGGCTGCTTGCTTATCTGCTGAATAAATATCGCCAGATGCTGAATCATTTGCCATAGCACGGCCATTAGGCATTATTACTATCATTGGACTCAGCTTATTCTGTGCATAAAGGTTGTCAAGAATTACATTCGGACTTCCACCATTTATCCACTCAGTATGATCCCCTCCGATACCATGAAGCAAGTACAAAACATTGTATTTTTTGTCAGTTGAATATCCAGGTGGTGTATACACCGTAGCTTTACGATTAGTTCCTGTAGTTTTAGAATTATAAGTTATTGTTGTAACATTACCATGAGGAATATTGTTGTTAACTCTGTCAAATCCTGATGGTGGTGCAGCAAATGTAGCACTCATGCCTACAGTAAATACTGTTACAAGTGCCACTGTACATAGCTTTAATAATCTCCCCTTCATTTTATTGCCTCCTTTTAATCAATAATTTTTTTGTGGAATAATGCTAAAAAAACGTATTTTTCCAGCCATACACTTATATTATAAAAAGAGTATTTACATATTTACACGCACAACTTTTTACTTTATTATCATTTATTTACCTCTTTTATTATTTACTTCCTTTGTTATAGCTTCTCCGCCCATTTTATTCCAATTTTCTACAAATACATCAAATCTATCTATTGGTGCAGCACCCATAATAATTTTTATAAATTCTTCTTTTTCATACTCATGTAAAACTTCTTTTTTCTCAGCCATAGTTTTAGTAGGAAAACCAGCGAACCCTTCATATATAAGTATATTGTCTTCCTGATACTTTTTCAAAATACTAAACACACCCTTTACACCATAAATTTTATCCCATCCCCACTGCAATTTGTCACCTTTAGAGTAAGCCTCAATATTTGACTGTATAATTTTGGGTTCTCCTTCAAGTATAGAAAAATTATTATTCTGACGTGCCTTTTCAAGCTCCATATAAGCAGTAAGGTTTTTGTATTGAGGATGAGGCGTTACTGGAGAATACTTCCACACGCCAAGATTATTATTTTCCACAGGCATGTAGTACTTGTCAAATTCATTTGTTTTTCCCCATGTTTTCTCTAAAAACAAATTTATCATTTTTACCACAGCTTCGGGGTTACTATAGCCTTTTCTAACTGCAAAGTATAAATTAGTTCTGAATTTCAGCGGAACCATAACCTGTCTTCCATCTGCTGAAACTAGAGAGTAGCTCGTCCAATCGGCATTATTATCATTGTTAAAATTACTAATAAGAGGATACATAGGATTCCACTGTTCACCGAACTGAATGCCGCACTTTCCTTTTGAAATTTCCTGTGCTACATTTTGGATATCCTTTACACTGAATTCCTTATCTATTTGTCCATCCCTATACATTTCAGATAATTTTTCAAGAGCTATTTTGGTCTCAGGCTGTATACTGCCATATACAAGCTTTCCAGTTTCATCTTCATGCCAAAAATTAGGGTACGAGTGGTATCCAGCAAAAAAGCCTTCTAATCCCATACATGTATTGTATAAGTATTTCGTTATTGCAAGTCCATAGGTATCATCCTTGCCATTACCGTCAGGGTCATTTTTTGTGAATTCATGAGAAATTTGAAGTAGTTCATCCATTGTTTTAGGAGGCTTAAGTCCAAGATTTTTTAGCCAGTCTGCTCGAAGCCACAAAAATTGAGCACTCTCAATTGAAGAATCGGCATTTGGTAAAGCCATAAGTCTGCCGTCGTTAGTAGCTGATTCTAGTATTGATTTTCCAGCCTGATTGTAAATACTGTTTGTTAATTGAGATGCGTAGTCATTATAGTATGATGTCATATCCTCAATCATTCCTGAATCAGAAAGCTGTTTCAGCTGATACGCATTAACAGGCATAACATCAGGAAGATTTCCAGATGCAATAGTAACATTAATTTTTTTATTGTAATCATCTTCGTTATATCCGCCCTTAACTGTCCATTTATACTTTATATCAATGCCTAATTGTTCTCTATATAAAGTGAGCCAGCGGTTATTCTCAATTGTTTCTCCATGAGTGTCTGGCAATATATTATTTAGTATATCATCATCAACAGCTCTTACAAAAGAAATTTCTATAGTTGGATTGTACTTACCTAAAGGGTCTTTATTAACTGTATCTGAAGAGTCAGTTTGCTTAATATTCATTTCCCTGTTTTGAAGAATGTTTTGTCTGCCAAAGATCAACAATAACATAACAAATATTAATATGCTGACTGCTATAGTTATACCTGATTTGAAATTGTTCATCTTCATTCACTTTCCTCCTTACTTTTTTATGGAAGAGTTTGATATTTTGCATTTATTTTGGTAGCAAACCACTGATAAGTTTGAATACTAATAAATTATTATGTAGGAAATTTGAGTCACTTACACGACTTTCTTCCTTTTAATAACTTCTAATTTTCTCCGATAAGTATTTATCCTGATATTCCTGTGGCGAATAGCCAGTTATTTTTCTAAAAAACCTTGAAAAGGATGCTGCTGATTCATATCCCACAAGCTTGGCAACTTCATTTATTTTCATATTCCCTTTTTCTAGATTTTCCTTTGCCTTTTTTATGCGTGCATTGTCAATATATTCCGATAAGTTTGTTCCCATAATTTGCTTATACAATCGAGAAAGATAGGACGGGTTCAAAAAAACCTTCTCAGCAAGTCTAACCAGTGATAGCTCCTCACTTAGGTGTTCTTCAACATATTTCTGAATATATGTAATTGTATTGTCTGCCCTCTTTTCCTGTTCTGCACTCTGAATTGTAAAAATAACTTTTGAAAGCTGATAAATATACGCTATCTCTTCTTTCCAAGTTTTGCGGTTATCTAATTTCATTAATCTTGATATATCTATCAATGAAGAAATCTTTTCATTAAGTCTATAGCGGTTAATGTAGGACAAAATACTTAGTGCTACCTTGCAGTATGCTTCAATAGCTGCATTACAGCTTTTATTGTTAACTAATTCAATAGGCTCCAGCAGTTTTGACAGTACCTCAAAATATTTATCCATCTGCCCTGACTCAAGATACATTTCAATTGTATCCAGCTTCCATTGTCTAACAGCTTCAAGGACTTCTAAATTACTCTCCTCCTCTTTCTCATCACTTACGTTGGCAATACCATCGTTTATCTCACTATCAATTAATAACATCTCAATTCCTGTACCAATCCTATAATTGAGTAGTTGAGTAAGGGAAATATACTTTTTTGACACCTCTTCCCAACCGCAGGGCTGTCCGCTTAAGGCAAAGCTTATTGAAGCACCGAGAGATTCCAAACATGCAGTTTGTATAGCTTCCAGCGTTCCCTTTAGAAAGGGTACAACTCTCTCATATAAAACCGTTACATCTTTTCTAACCTGCTCATCGATAAATGAATCTTCTCTAGGCTGTGCAAATAATATTAGTCTATAGTTTTCATCCAGCACACAAGCACTCATAATTTTTGTACTTAAATAATTATTTATTATTATCCGTACTGAATACAAGTATTGTATTTTATCCCAGTATAAAAACTCAGAAGATAGGTTATTAACCTGTCCTAGAAGCAGCAGTACGGGCTTATCATGGAACATTTGAATATCCAGTTGTTCAAACACTGACTTACTAATACTTACTGATTTATCCTCATTAATCAAATGGATGAAATAATCCTTTTGAAACAGCTCCAATGCAATATTTACCTGCTCCTTTGCCCTATTAAGCAAATCCTCTGCTTTTATTTCTGTTCGTATGTCTTCAATGGCATTTTCTACTGCACAAACTACTTTATCTATATCCTCGTTTTTCAAAATATAACTGACTCTGTTATGTTGAATTGCTTTATAAACATACTCAAATTCGTCATAACCCGTTAGAAATATAACCCTGCACTGAGGCCAGTTTCTATGTATTTCATCCAATAACTGCATACCACTAATCCCCGGCATCATTATGTCCGTTATAACTATGTCAATTCTTGTTCTTTTCAGCCAATGAATTGCTCCTTCCCCTGAATACGCCTTATAAATATCTAAATCAAAATTATTCATACTACTGAAAATTTCAAATAAGCCATTAACTATTATTGCTTCATCATCTACTATTAGCAATCTGTACATAATATATCCATGCAAATATAAAACACATGGACTAAGTCACCTCCTTTACTGTATTTGATAATCTGTGCCTAACTCCTTACTAAAGGGGATTTCTATTCTCAATATCACTTTCAGTCCGCCCATTTCACTTTTAGAAACCAGTACCCCACTGTTTTGACCGTATTCCAATCTTATTCTGCGGTGAATATTAATTAAAGCTGTAGTTTCAATATCATTTCCTTTATACATAAGTGCATTTTCTAGTTCCATAATACCATTATCTGTCATACCACAGCCATTATCCTCAACAATTATATCCAGCTTATTTTCATTTTCCTTAAACTCAACAGATATAATCCTGATACTCTCAGATTTTTTCAAGCCATGATTAAAGGTATTTTCAATAATAGGCTGAAGAATAAGCCTTGGAACTTTAAATTCACTGTACTTCTTAGGATATTCTCCAAACTTAATCTCCAAGGTCAACGAAAACCTCATCAGTTGAATTTCAGTGTAAACCTTAGCATGTTTAACTTCCTCGCTAAGACATATCTTGTCTGATGAATTTCTTGTTATAAATTGAAAGTATTCACCAAGCCTCTTTGTAAAAATAGCCAAATTCTCATCGCCTGTTTTAGCCATTGTATTGATTGCAAAAAAACTATTGTATAAAAAATGAGGGTTAATCTGAGCTTGTAACTGCTTCAGTTCAGCTCTCTGCATCAGAATTTTCTGGTTATAAACCTGATCAATTAGTGTATTTAAATTTTTCATCATTTTGTTAAAATATTTATAGAGATATCCGAATTCATCATTTAGACCATGTTGAATATTAACCTGTAAATCACCATTTTCAACCTTATGAAAGGATTTCACTAGTTTTAGCAACGGTTTATGAATTACTTTATAGGTTGACATAGCATAAATTAAAATGATACAAATAACTGCTATAGAAAAGACCCATGCCCATATATAAAAGCTGCGGACAGGTTTTTTCATTACTGCTTCAGGAATATATTTTAAACAAATCATGTTCAAATATTCTGATTTCACATGTAGTATGTAATTTGCCTTTTTATCAATTTTATATAGCTTCATTCCTTTAGTACTACTTGAAAATATATCGTTGATAATTTCTTTATTAACTAGCTGTTTAGAATTCTCTGCCTGATTAATAATAACCTCACTATCAGCAATATCTATCAGAACAGAACCACTTTCATCATAAATATTAAACTTACTCAAAGCTTGTATAAAAGCTTGTCTGTTTAACTCTATACTAATTATATAATCAGGGGATTGCTTAATATTGTTGTTTTGCTGAAAGGTACTTAAGAAAAGCCCTTCTTTATATCTGATAATTTGTGCTCCTTTTATACCTGATGCAGACCTGATATTTTCATACATTTCATTGTCTAAATCATTAACGCCGTTATTAGAAGATATAGTTTTTTTTATAGGATTGACATGTACGCTAACATCTTTTATATAATTACTGCTGTTCTTTATTGTAACCAACCTCTGATGAAGCTGCCTCATGCTTTCATTTATCTCATACTGCCCCATAATTCTGTATCTAGCTGAAAGCTTATTGATGTTTTCATCATTGAGACAATCATACTGAAGAATTTTTATTCTATCTATCTCCATTTCAAGGCTTTCAAGGTAAAAAGAAACTTGTGCAATATTTGCTTTTGAAATTTCATTCTTAACATTATGCAGACTCCATTTATATATATACATTCCCAACATATATATAGGAATCATCACAAGCAGAAAAGTAATAACCAGTCTAAATAAAATACTTTCCCGAAATTTAGTGAACTTCAATATATCACCTCGTTGTTATTAGTATAGCAATGCAAGTAGTTCCTTTTTTCCTCTATAGCATTAATTTCCAACTTGCTTATCCTACTGACACTTCTTTGTCAAATTTTGTTATAACGCCTATTATAAGTTTTTATACTACGTTTTCTTACAAAAACAATTAATTAAATATATTACATTACCTGTTTTCTACATAATACATTATATTTCATTAATTATTTACATACAAGTCACATGTTCATCAAACAATTCAAATAGTATGACAAATTTTCTAAATATATGCTGTACATATGCTAATAAAACTAAATACTCAAAATATAATATTAATTTAATGATATAATAAAATAAGCCATACCTCAATTGGTACAGCCCTTAAGTTAGTTTATAACGCCTCGTTTTAATTTTCTGTGAATATATCTTTTTAAAATAGCATAATCTATTGCATTAACTTTAAGAGCTTTAGCCGATAGTAATTGACTATTTTATCAAAAATATTTATAATGACTTTAAAGCTTTTAGCTGTGTCACGGAAGGATAAAAGCCTGGGAGGTATAAAGATGATATCTTTCAGGTTTTATTTTATTAGGAAGGAATTAAGGTTGAAAGAAATTACTAATACATTTAAAGGAGGTGCCGAGTCCATGTCATTTCCTTTGTAGTTCTTGTGTAGAATGTGGGACATGGACATATTTATGGCTTGGTTTTATTTAATAATCGCAGGAGTTTTTGAAGTAGTTTGGGCAATTGGGTTAAAATACTCTAACGGCTTTACAAAGCTTTATCCGTCTTTGATTACTATAGGTGGAATGTTAATAAGCTTTTATTTATTGTCACTTGCAACTAAATCCCTTCCAATTGGCACAGCCTATGCTATATGGACTGGAATTGGAGCTTTAGGTGCAGTATTGCTGGGAATAGTCCTTTTTAATGAGCCTCTTAATATTTCACGTATTTTTTTTCTTTGTCTTTTACTGATTGGAATAATTGGGCTGAAAATGACTGCGTCAGCGAATTGAGTAAATAGAGGGACGGTTCTTGAATTGAATTTCTAATATTGAACCTGCTGAACGGTTGCAAACATGACTAGGATTACAATTAAATAAATGGCTTTGCCTCCGAAATAAAAAAAGTTTAGGCTGAAATACTACTATATTACAGATATTTCAGCCTAATGTTTATACATTTTTATAAATGTGTAACGCCCTCAGTATCGGTATATCTTACCGCCTCTTTTGAGAACTCTTCTTTTTTATTGGCTATAATATACGCAGCACCGCCAACATCCCTGAATCTCTTTTGTCCAAATTATTGTAAAGGGTAATAAAATATATAAACTCGGGTGTATTCTCTTTATACAACACCTGCATATGTTCAAGAACCTTATTTTTCACATCTTCTACAGCTGTTTTGTCATTCCAAAGTTCATTGAAGGAATTGAGAAAACCAACGGTGTATTCCTTCCCATATAAACACATATTGCTGTCTAGTCTATTTGAAGAAGTAATGCCTAAACCATCAGATGTAAAATCAACAGTACCATTTATGGAAATATTTTCTTCATCATTTTCAATGTAAACCAGCCTAGGGTGAGCAGGATTTGATTCCCTTAAGGATTTAATCTCTGCCTTTTCAGAAAGCCACTTAGCACATTCTTTTGCTATTGCAGCTTGTTTCATTTCGTTTCTTAATTTTATCTCAAATTCATTACCTGATAGCTTTTTATCAGTAGCATGTTCTATATAAAACTCTCTAATCATCTCCATATCTTTTTTCACAAAGGTTGGTTCTGTGAATATAAATCGCATATTATCTATTTTGCTCAATTCTTTTTTTAATTCTGCAAATGCATATATAGTAAAATATGCTGATATAACTGAAAGCTTTGAACCTTTTTTCAGTTCCTTCTTCAATTCATCAGCAACTTTATTTTTTTTATTGTCCAATATTTTAGGAATTCTCAAAAACCTCACCGCCTTATTATGCAATCTATTTTTTAAGTCTTATATCATCATCTACATAATCAACAATATCACCTATGTTACATTTTAGTTCTTTGCAAATCTTCCCCAATATATCCATATTTACTTTTTCGTTTTTAGAAAGTCGAGACAGGGTGTTAGGGCTAATGTTAATTTTATCTCGCAGCTCAACCTTTTTCATATTTTTATCTATTAGAAGCTTCCATAGTTTGTTATAACTAAATCCCATGTACATCACCCTCCGTAAAATTACAATTTCTGCTATTAATGCTAACATATATTATTTGTAAATTCAATATTTTTAGTATACTTTGAGGGATTTTAGGTATAATATACATAAAAATCAAATGCAACTCAGGTATATATTTCATACCTATTGCAGATATAAATAATATCGAACGTGAAAAATCTAGAACAGTAGTTCGCTCTGAAAAAGGCGACTACATTACATGGGAAGGTATAGAATAAATTTAATATATAGACAGTATATAGGTAAATCTTGGGACGGTTCTTGAATTGATTAGGATTTTTTATACAATTTACTTAATTATTGTACACTAATATTAAAACCCTCAAAGTGTTATATTTTAACATCCTTGAGGGTTTTATTATGTAGCGTTAAAGCACTTTTTCATTCCGTTCCTTTAATTCGTTAAATAATTCTTCATATGTTTTATAAAAAGCTTTTGGAATATCCTTTTCCAGTCTACGCCAATATTTTTTTATTACTTTTAAACTTCTCTGGCACTTATCTTGGGCATCTTCTTTCCCCTTGTTAAATTTGTCCAGCTTATCACATATTCGTAAAACTGCAGCCTCCATTGCATACTTTTTGTTTGGTTTAAATTTCTCTGTATGTGCTTTAATAATATTACAAACAGGGTCTTTATAGGTCAACCCATACTCTGATAATACTGAAAAAGCTTTTTTATGATGATTCTTTCTTTTATCACCATATTCATCATACTTTGAAATATCATGCAACCAAGCCGCTTTATGTAAAATATGTTCATCTAAATACAATCTACTTTCAAACACACTACATAAGGAAACTACTCTTATAGTATGTTGTACTAATTTATGCTTTTTTTCTTCATTTAACTTTAGCTTCTTTATATAGTCATAAAAAATACTTTCAGCAGTAATATTATCAACCTTCTTTATTTTCTTTATAATTCATTTTCACCACACATACTACATTTAGATATACTATATGCTTTATCACACGGCTATAAATTGGAAGCCATTAGTTTATCATTTGAGGAAATAGCTTCGTTATAGGCAACAACTGTTTTTTGGGCTACAGTTTCCCATTTAAAGCAGTTTTCTACGTAGCGTTTCCCATTTTCAGCAACTTCTTGAAATCTTTCCTTATTGTCCATTATATATGCAAGCTTTGCACCAATTTTTCCAGGCTGTTTTCCATCAACATAAAATGCACAGGATTTGTTTTCATATTCTGCAAATAACTTAGAATATCCATATCCTAAAATTACAAGTTTACCAAGTGACATCGCCTCAGTGATAGCCATACCAAAGGGTTCCTTGGTGATTGATGGAAATATGCATACATCAGCTATTGCATAGTGATATAAAAGACTTTTTGTGTCAATTGTTTTATAATATGCATGAATTTCTTTTTCCAAACCATAACAATTTATTAATGAGCGAACTTTAGAATTTTTTCCTGAACCTACTAAGATAAGCTTGACTTTATGTCCATTCCTAACTAATATTTGAATTGCTTTAATGAGGTTAAAAACACCCTTGTCCTCTGTCAGTTCTCCTACATAAAGGATTACTTTTAAATTGTCACTTATATGTAGTTCTTTTTTAAGATTAGCTGCCTTTTGTTTAACAAAAGAGCTATTTATATCAGTATTCTGAAACATTTCAACTTCATAGCCATTAGGTATTATTTTTAGCTTTTCTGGATTTATTCCAAAACTTATGTTTTCTGCGTACATCTCCTCAGTAAACACAATTATCTTTGTAGAAAGCTTTTCCATAGCACTTTCGGTAAGTTCCACTAATTTGAGTGGATCATGCCTCCACCAGCTAGACATTCTGGCAAATTCTCCACTGTGTTTGTGAAAAACAACAGGAACACCAAGCCAGCGTGCACACAAAAAGCCTGTAACACTATGAATCAAACTGTGAATCACTATTACATCAAATGCTTTTTCTTTGTGACATTTTCTTATAAGTCTACAGAATTGAAAATTATTGATAAAAACATTTATAAATAATAATAGACGGCTTAGAAAAGATAATTTTACCTTTTCTCTAATTTTCATTACAATCTTTTGAATAGAATTCATTGGTCTGTAAACAGTAATACCATTTATATCCTGCTGTCGGGGTAAATATCCTGTATTAGTTGTAAAAACAGTCATACTAGTGTTTTCAACTTTATTAATATATTTAATACCCATCTCAGCATATCTGCCTACCCCACTGCGGATATTTGGTGGAAATTCATTTATTAAAATAGCAATTTCCATCTGTATAATCACCTCTTCAATCAATAAAAATATTAATTCAACTATTTCTTACTCAAAATCTCTGTTTGTTACTTATAGATAAGTTTATTGATTGCAATATATTATATATTGCTAGTAATAATGACTACACTATAATGCTTTTTGCACAGAAACTGATAAGTCCACCCATTTAGTGAATTTAATTTAATGTAGCATAAAAACACACTCCACCATTCAACTCATTTTTTAGCAAATGCTATTAAATTTTCATACAAATAGATGTAATACTAGATGCACAACAAATTCTTGAATAAGTTTAATTTCTGTGGAGCTGGTGAGCGGAATCGAACCGCTGACCTGCTGATTACGAATCAGCTGCACTACCGACTGTGCTACACCAGCAATTATTCACTCCCATTAAACATAGTAAATATTTGTTAATATTACCACAAACATTATTTTATCATCATAAAAACCAAAAAACAATACATATAACAATTATAATTACTATTAATTACAATTTTAGTTAGCCTATTACTAAAGTCAATTACTATTGGCAATAAACATCCATCAATCATAAAAAAGAGCCCTAAGCTTAGAATATATTATATATTCACAATCTTAGAACTCCTTAATGCTTTTCTAACGCTAAACGTACAACTACCAGCCCAGATCAGCTTTAAGCTGTTTCGAAAGCTGTTCTGCCATTATTTGATGGGTCTTTATTGATGGATGCCAATCCTCTCCATAACCATTAGCTTGGTCTTGCTGTGGAAATTCTATAAAATGGATATTTTTATCGCCAGAGGATTTTTTATTATTCACAACTGTTGTTACATATTGGTTCATACTTGCCAAGGTTTCTCCATATAGCATTGGTCCTACAGCACAATAAATATGAGCATCAGGGTACTGGCTGCGAACTTTATCTACTAGCTTGGAATATTCCGATTTAAAAATAGTTCCATCAAGAGCCACTGTACTGATATCATTAGTACCAAGATTGATAACAACTACTTGAGGAATCCATTTTGAGGAATCCCAAACCTTTGTTTTGTCAAAAGGCAATATTCTTGGATAAACTGTAGGCATTGGTTCGTCTTTATTTCCACCGTAGTTTTGTATAACTCCCTTACCTGACCAGCTGACAGTTGTAACATCTGCACCTAGTATTCTACCTGTTATAGCACCATAAGCCATATATGCATTTTCATTTTTAGTGGTAAAGCTTTGGTACTGACTTGTACCTTCATTTCCGTAACCGCAAGTTATAGAATCCCCAATAAACTCTATGCGTTTTGAAGATGCAGGAGGAGGTGCTAATAGGCTTCCGTCAGTAACTGTGAAGCCTAAAAATTGTACTTCACCTGTTTGTGCTTCTGTTCTCTTAACAAGTTCAACTGTATGTGTTCCATTTGTCAAGCCAGATGCAAGAGTATATGAAGCTGAAGAACCTGCTGGTGTATTGATTGGAGTTTTTACAACACCATCAATTATTACATTGAAGTAATTATCTCCTGAGGATTTCAATTTTGCACTGATTCCTGTTCCTTTAAAATTAGCTTTAATTGTAGAAGTACTCCAAGCAAATCTAGGTCCAGCAGAATCGCTGGTATCAAAACGTCCTATGTACTGAACACCAGGAGCAGCTGGTATTGAGCCTTGTGGAAGTGTATTTATTGTACCTAAAAGAAACTTTTTGAGAACAGCAAAATCTAAAACATCTACTTTGCTGTCAACATTAATATCCATATAAGCCATAGATTCTTGAACTTGATCTAGCAAATGCTTTTTTAGCAATGCAAAATCTATAGCATCAACGTTGTTGTCCTTGTTGTAATCTCCATATAAAACTCCCGAACTTGGTTCTACTGCTACGTTAGATGCAGCAGTCACAGAAAGCATTGCAGTAAAAAGCATTGCTAACACAACTGCAAAGGCTACTATCCTATTTGTTTTTTTATTTCTCATCATTAACTAAACATCTCCTTTTTTAAATTCTTTAGCATAATAAAAACTAATTAAATCATATCTGCTTTGCAATAAAGCATTTTTCTCTTATTTCAATTTATCATATGTTTATTTTTTTCAGGCAACCCTCCTTTTCTAACTTTGTAGTGTAAATCGCCATTTTTTGATGTTAATCATCTTAATTGTATATTTCTACCTATAAAAGCACAAGAACTTCATGCAAATAATATTTAATTTTTATTCACCAATGGCTTGTTGCAAAATAAACCAACTTATTTTATGATATTATTTAACTTTTTATTTGATAAGTATGAACACCTAATATATAGTTTATAAGTTTATCAAAGCATTTGCTGTATATTATCAAAGGCTGAATAGCAACCTTTTCTGTTACTGTTCAGCCTTTGACAAAATTAAATGTTGTGTTGCACCCTTAATAATTCAAGCGATCAAACAGAATTTTCTTTAGAGCTAGCCATAAGTTTAATTAGTTGCTATTATTTTGTAGCTAAGGCTGAGGAAAACCTCACTTTTGAAACTGATTAAACATATCCAGAATAAAAGTTATTTGTTCATCGGTTAAATTTAGTGCTTTAAGCCTTGCTAATTGCTCTTCATTTAATGGTTGTCCATTAGCTTCCTTCATTATATCAATTGCCTGAGACATAATCTCAAAACTAGGCATATCATCTGGCATCATACCAGAGCCTCCTGAAAATCCACCTTGCATTTGTGAACCTAGTACCTTTAAATCTATGCTTGAAGCATCAATTAATTTGGAGCTATCAGCTTTTTGTCCCTCTGTAGTAGATGGAATAGTTCCATTTAGCTGACCAATAATACTTTTAGCTCTAAGTTTTCCATATTCCTTTAACATTTGTACAGCCTTATTATACTCGTCATATGTAACAAAAGCAGTGGCATCATTTTTAACATAATTGGAAATTAATTTATCTAAGCTGTCAACTTTATTTTGGAAATTTCGTTTACCAAAGTATTCATCAACGATTTTCTTAAGATACATATGATATTTCTGCTTATACTTATCAACCTCAAGGAGTTTTGAGAGTATTGGACAATCTGACAATTGTACACCAGAAACAGGAGTATCTATTGGGAAATTTACAGCGGAAGACGCATCATTATTAAATCCTCCAAAAGAAAGATTATAATCCCATGGCAATATTGATAGCTTTCCATTTTTTTCATATAGATAATAATTATGTCTCATCATACTAAAATAGCTATCAAGATTGACTACAACTGTTTGAGCAGCACTATATCTTAATACTTCATCAACATCTATATATTTTTTTAGGTCGGTACCATTACTAAGGTTCTTGAGAGCCTTTATTACTCTTGCATAGTCCTCATCAGTACCATCAAATACTTCATTTTCAAAAATACTTTTATAGCTGCTTATATTGTCATCAATATATTTTAAATCTGCACCAGCGGCAGGACCTCCAAATGGCGAAAAATCCCCTCCCCCAAATGATGGAATACCGCCAGTTTCAATTGCAGCTGGAGTTGTTGCAGGATTAAATGGCATTGGCGGTACTGTTACGTTTGGAGCAATTGATATTGCTGGCTCAGTTGTATTACCTGGAAAAATAGGAATTGACTGAAACTTCATATTATCTGTTTCAGGCTTATAAAGCATACCATAATTCTTTCCAAAATTACGTTCTGCAAAATCTTCCTCTATTGTTTCTACTGCAAGATAAAATCCCCATGGCTTTCCATTAACAGTAATACTAGCAAATGAATATAATGGAGTAGGTACTCCCATGTAAGACATTATATCGTATGACAAATATTCTTTCATATATGTAGAATCTGCAGTCATATTGTTAATAACAAACTTTTCTAGACCAAAACAGGTCTGATTTTTAACATATTTATCAAAATCAAATTTAAAGCTAAATCTATCCGAATCAGAACTTGCAAGCATAAATAAACTTGAATTTCCCTTCGGACGAATTCCTACATCTTCAAATTTCTTGCCATTAATAGTAACATTACAGCGAATAAACTCTTCATCTGTTGCATTGTCAAGCATATTTTTCCATTCGCTCTCTTCTGCATTGATTTCAATTTTAACTATTTTGTTTTTATTAAATAACTTATTCACATATTCATTCTGTGAATTCTTCTTATTTTTGTCTGACTTATGTCCAAATTTATAGCATTTTGATGGTTCTAAACATTTCTGCTGTTTATCACATTTATGTTCAGATTTTTTCGCAGAAACAACAGGTGTAAACACAAGAGATTGTAACAAAATTGTTGCTACTAGTGTAATAATAATATAAGCGTTCTTCCTTTTTGTCATTTTAATCCCCTTTTCTAATGCTTTCTATAATCAATTTTAATCCAATACTTTAACCCATTCATTGCCTCCTTTCTACATTGTTTTATTTATTCCTACATTTCCCACATATAATAAATACTATCATATTTATATTTTACATACAATATTTAGATTTTAAATCTAGTTTTATCTAAAACATATGGATAACTAAATTGTGTAAAAATTAGTATATTTGAGACAATAAAAACAACGTAATCCCTTACGAGTTGCGTCATCTTCATATGTAGCAAGTATATAGTTAATACCTCAATTTTACATTAATAAGCCCCTACACCTAAAATAAACTCTTTTGAAATAATCTTAAAAACACATACACTATCTGCTTGATTTTGATTAAACTCAATAGTTGCATTTGTCTGTCTCTTGTCTCCTCATTTTAGATTACTCCGTTTTTTCTTAAATTTTATGTTGAATATACTTTTTTACTATATTTATAACTTTAACTATAAACTATAGTATATTTTTTTAAATGCCGAACTCATAGCTATAAATATTCGACATTTTTTTCCCGATATATTATTGTATTTAAATTTTTAAGGTAAAAGGAGGTGAACATATGAGAATAAATAGCAATATAAGCTCCATAAATGCGTGTAGATCATATAGTATGAATAATTTACAGTCACAAAAATCCTTAAATAAGTTATCATCTGGGTTGAGAATTAATTCTGCCGCTGATGATGCTGCTGGATTATCTATTTCTGAAAAAATGCGAGCTCAGATAAGAGGTTTGAATCGTGCTAACAGTAATATTCAAGATGGTATTTCATTGATACAAGTGGCAGATGGTGCTCTAAATGAAGTACATTCGTTACTTCAACGAGGAAGAGAGCTTTCTGTTCAAGCTGCTAATGGTACACTAACTGATGCTGATAAACAAATGATTCAGGATGAAACATTGCAGATAGTATCAGATATAAACCGTATTTCAAATCACACTGAGTTTAATACCATTAAGCTTTTGAATGTTCCTCAAGTTAGCTCTGAAGATAATGCAATCATTAATGCTTTGAAAAGTGCTTTATTAAATCAATCTGAAGCACGTATTAGTTCACTATATGGACTGACTGCTGATGGAGCAGACTTAAATATAGTCTTAGAACACACGCCGCAATCTTACTTAGCAGCTGTTTCTTTCTCTTTGGATGGTTCAGGAAAAGCCATTAATCAAAAACTTCATATTGATGTGGACGATTTTACTCCAGCAACTTTGCCAAATGGTGGTACAGCTCCTTTTTATAACGACCGTATTATTGCCCATGAATTAGTTCATGCTACTATGGGTCGTACAATGAACTTTGGTTCACTACCAACCTGGTTTCAGGAAGGTACCGCAGAGTTTATACATGGTGCAGATGAAAGACTATATACCGATTCATCTAATGGAACTAATTTTGCTTCAGTAATTAATGAGTTATCTAGCTGGGAAAGCACCTCAATTGACTATTCAGCAGGTTATGCCGCCGTACGTTATATGCATGAGCAAATAAAAGTAGCTGGCGGAAACGGAATCAAAGATATTATGACTTATCTGAGCACTAACCAGATAAATACTCTAGATGATGCTTTGACTAATGCGTCTTCGGGAGCTTTCGCAAATTTGGCTGATTTTACTGCTGATTTTGCTGCAAACGGTGCTGCTTTTTTGGGCAGTTTGGATCTGACTAATGCCGATACTGGTGCGATTGGTGGTTTGGATGCTGATGGAGGTTCTGCTTTAACTGCTGAAAGTGTAATAGGAGATACTGTCAACCTTACAGATGATCCACTGGCGGGCTTTGTTGAGTTTTGGCCTAATACAACTCCAAGTACATCTTCAAGCCTACAAATTCAATCAGGAGCTAATACAGGTGATACACTATCTATTTCGCTTGCTGATATAGGAAGTGAAGCACTAGGAATAGCAAATGTTGATGTTGTAAAACAAGCAAGTAATGCTATTGATAGTTTTGACAATGCAATTAATGGTATTTCTCATATAAGGGCAAATTGGGGAGCATTGCAGAATCGACTTGAACATGCATTACAAATTTCTAACAATAGTGCTGAAAACTTGTCTGCCAGCGAATCTCGTATTCGTGATTTAGATATGGCTAAAGAGATGATAACCTTCACAAAGAATAACATATTATCTCAAGCTGCATCTGCAATGATAGCCCAAGCAAACCAGCAACCACAAGCAGTTCTGCAGTTGCTAAGAGCAGGCTAGTATTGGACAGTATTTTAATTTAGTAATTTACTGTTATCCAAAACAAATAACACCCACCTATTAGTTTTGTATTTGAAGCTAGACTCTATCAATATTGTAAAAAGCCACTTTGAGACTTTTGTTGTTAAAAATAATTATTGGGGATGCAAATTTTGTTTTTACAACTTTAATAATTAAAATTTAGTTTTTTATGGTATACTAATATATATACTATATATCTATACCATATATCTATAAAAGTCGAAGGGATGAATTTATGTTAGAATATTGCAAATGTGGTTCTCTTATGATTAACGGTAGTTGTACTCACAAAGGTTGCAACAACAATTTAGCCAGTGCTTCATCTAAAGCAAAGAAAACACGTACCAAGGCTTCAACTATTAAGGCAGCTACCAAAACAGCAGTCAATACAGCAGCTACTACAGTAGCTAAAAGCACAAAAGTTCCTAGAGCTTCAAAATGTATTACTTACAAATTAAGCGATTTGCCTCCTATTGAGGAATAAAGAACTTGATGTATAAAGTAAATGTTATAAATAAAAAATTCTTTACCTTCTAACTTGGTAAAGAATTTTTTATTAGTAAATTTTTATGGCCAAGAAAATTCCCTTCACTCAGCTCTTTCGTGCAAGCCGAAATTTAAAAGGCTACGGCAACTGATTTCTATACTGTTGGTTTGAAATTTTATCAACCTCCTCTACTATTCCCTGATTATCCAGTTCATTTGTATAATACTCTTCATAATCTTGGTAACCGCCCATATCTTGAGGAGTGTCTGCTGAACCATATTTTAACACATCATTTAGCTGGTCTAGACCCTCAAATTCATCATCTTCACGTTTGTTTAAATATTTCCTTCCAAAAGGTGCATCAAACACTTCATCATATGACATGTCTGGTGTATTTATTTTTGCAGCTTCCTTTTCTATTTCACAGTCCATGCATAATCTAGCAGACGGAAGAGCCTCCAACCTTTCATATGGAATTTCCTGTTTACAGCTTTCACATTTACCATATGCTCCTGTTTCAAACTTATTTAAAGCTGTGTTTATATCATTTAGCTTACTTTGTTCATGTACCTTAAGAGCCATGTTAATTTCAACAGAATATAGCTCACTTCCTAAATCAGCTGGGTGGTTGTCATAATTTGAAAGCTCATTTGGAGAGTGTTCACTCATCTCAGCTTCCCTATTTTCATGCATTTGTACTAATATTCCGTTAATTCTGCTTGCTTCAGTAAAAAGTTTTTCTTTGAGATACATCATTTTAATTTTGTCCATACTAACCTCCCACGCCCACTTTGGGGCATAAAATTTTGGTGAAACTATCGTGGAGGTACGCTTTAGTTTTAAAGCTAAATTCCTCTTTCATATTGGCTAACCTCCCACGCCCACATTGGGGCATAAAATTTTGGTGAAACTATCGTGGAAAGCTCGAAAAAGCACTATGTTCGCACAAATTTTGTTTTCGAGCTTTTATTTTGTCATAGTCCATTATTATTCTGCCTTTATAATGTCACAATTATTTTATAAAATTGAATAATAGGATATTTTGACAATAGCACTAGCTTCTGAAAAAAATAACATATTCACATTTTACTTTAAATTCACAGAAACTATCTGCTTTCCAACTATCGTGGATTGTGCATACTATGCTGAACTATTTCTACTATTTCACTGATAAACTCACCTATATAGGGAAGATTGATTGTAACAATTGACTTTAGAATGTATAGCGTAATTGCACTTAAAATTGTAAACCCAATTGCTATTCCAAAGCCCCTTGCCAGTCCGTTAGTAAAATTTGCCCATAGCATTTTTCTAGGATGTTCAATGAAATAAACATAATCTACAAACTTCATTTTCTCCATCTTTAATGACATTTCATCAACTTTTTTAGACAATAGCTTTATTACAGATTTATTGTTTGATTTTTCGTTTGACATTTATTTCCCCCTTTCATTTTCTTACTTGTACATTTTAGTAAAACTTGGCAGATTCATTTATAAAATAATTCTAATATCATTATATTTGTTTAGTTTAGCTTAATTTATACAATTTGAAATTAGTATGCTTTGCTAATTTTCATTTTAAAAATGTGTAATCACATTTAAAACAGTCGCATCCAGCGATGGAATAAATCTCATAAGCTGCAATTTAAAATTGGCTTCTATTATTTAAATATGAAATAGCAACTTATAGAAGTGGGGTACATTTTCTAAACTGTGATGAAGTGGTGGTATTTCTCGGTAGACAGTAAGTTTTCGCTGTCTGCCCATTTCCTTTTATGCGAGTTTGGAGAATGTGGATTGTGTGCTTCAACCTCAACATAAAAGTTCCTTAGTGGGGAAAACAGTAAAATAAAAGAACAACCCAATTGGATTGTTCTTACAATACATTTGTTTCAAAGTTACTTTACCTATTAGCCAGCATATCAATCGTTTTGAAGCTTTTTTAATGCGTTATTGAATTCTTTTGCCGTCTTTTTATCATTTAACCAAAGAACCAGATTGACGATTAAATCAATCACAAATATGGAAACCCCCAGAGATAATGTTATTGACATATCTGTGAGTATTCCCCCAAAATAGAGAACAGATAGAACGACCGCTTCAAGCAAAATGAAATGAATCACATTTCTGACAGCCGTTTGCCTTAGAGACAATTCCTTTTTTGAATATTGTACAAGCGAAGGAAACGTTGCAACAGCACTGAAGATAAGCGGTGACAGAAATGCTTCGTAACCAAAACGGATATCGGGTTCGAATATTACGCCAATCAAAGCCATAGCTGCACAAATGCAGGTAACTGCTATAAAAAAGCTCATCATAATCTTTTTTACAAAGAAAGTTTTTAAGTCCATCTTACTGACCCTTACCCAATTTGATGGACACAAAAAACTCGTGTTATACTAAATACAAAGAAAGGGAGATAGTAAACATGAGTAAGCGACAATATAGTTCAGATTTTAAAATTGAAGCAGTAAAAAGATAT
>JAEWST010000017.1 GCA_023398105.1 Bacillota bacterium
CATCTATTCTTCCAATAACTTCTCAATATATTCCTTGATATTTTCTTCAGTAACTTTTGCATCGTTCTCATTATTACAGCTCACAGAAAGATATACTTTGATTTTGGGTTCTGTACCGGATGGCCTAATTACAATGGATGACTCCCCTTCCAATAAATACTTAATTACATCAGATTTAGGAAGATCACCAACTCCTATAAGATAATCTCTTACCTCTATTACTTTTTTTGATGCAATGAATCCAACTTGTTCTTCCCTTAATTTACACATTATTTTCTGCATTTTCTGAAAACCTTCTGCACCTTCAAATGTATAACTGTGTAAAGTATTTAAGCAATATCCATATTTTTCATATAACTGATTCATTATCTCAATTAAGCTAAGACCTTGTGTTTTATAAAAAGCAAACATCTCACATATCATCAATGAGGCATCTACAGCATCTTTATCACGCACATACCCCCCAGTTAAATATCCGTAACTCTCTTCAAATCCTAATATAAAGCGGCCCTCTTCACCTTTTGACTCTAATAAGCCAATCTGTTCACCTATAAACTTGAATCCAGTTAAAACATCAATAACCTGTACACCATAGTCTTCTGCAATCCTTTTTGCCATATCTATAGTCACGATTGTTTTGATTAATATTGGTTTGTCCGGCATTTTCCCAAGTGAAATTCTACGCTTACAAATATAATCTAAAAGCAGCATTCCCACTTCATTTCCGCTTAAAAGGATATAATCTTCATGGTTGCGAACAGCTATCCCTACTCGGTCACAATCCGGGTCCGTTGCTAAAAGCAAATCACTCCCCAATTGTTTCGCATCTCTCAATCCCAATTCAAGGGCTTCTTTAATTTCTGGATTGGGATATGGGCAAGTCAAAAACCTACCATCCGGCTTTTCCTGTTCAGCAACTACAGATATATTGGTAAAGCCATTTTCCTTCAATACTCGCGTTACACATCTCAATCCTGATCCATTTAATGGGGTATAGACAATAGAAACTCCCTTATCTATCTCTTCATTACATAATGACTGGGAAGAAACTGCATTGAGATACTCATCAATCACATCTTCTTCAATATAAGAAACTATTTTCTGTTCCAATGCAGCCTCAAAAGACATTTCTTTCACATCTTTGAAAATATCTACAGCTTCTATTTCGTTAATTATAGAGTTGGCAGCATGTGTAGTAATCTGACAGCCATCACTTCCATAAACTTTATATCCATTATATTTTGACGGATTGTGGCTGGCGGTAACCACAATTCCTCCTGAGCATTTTAAATAGCGAACAGCAAATGATAGAGAAGGCGTTGGCATTAATTCAGAATAAATATATACGTGTATACCATTTGCAGCAAATACTTCTGCAGCTTTTCGCGCAAACACATCCGATTTTATCCGGCTGTCATATGCAATTGCTACCGATGGTGAGCCTTCTTGCTTTTTTAAATAATTACTGTATCCCTGAGTTGCTTTTGCTACTGTATAAATATTCATGCGGTTGGTTCCGGCTCCTATCACACCGCGCAAGCCTCCAGTACCGAATTCTAATTCCCGGTAAAACCGATCATTAATTTCTTCTTCCTTATCTTTAATATCCTCTAATTCCATTGTCAAATCTGTATCATTTAATTCTTGTTCCCGCCACTCATTCCATTTGGTAATTATTTTTTCGTCCATTTCCGTTATAAACGCTCCTTCTAATTTGATTAATATTTATTTACTATATACTTTTCTCCAATATTCCAAGGTCTCCTGCAGGGTTGTTTCTAAAGAAATTTCAGGAATCCAGCCTGTACATTTTTTAAGCTTAGTTATATCAGCTTCTATTATAGGTACATCAACAGGACGCAACTTTTGAGGATCTACTTCTATGATTACAGGTATCTTAGAGAATTCAATAATCTTATTTAAAATTTCTTTTATAGATACTGCACTACCTGAACCAACATTATAAGTTTCCCCAGGCTCCCCCTTCTCAGCCAGCAAAACATATGCTCTAACAACATCCCTGACATCAGTAAAATCACGGCGGGCTGCCAAATTACCAACTTTAAGAATCGGTTCTCGTAATTTATTTTCTATTTCAACAATTTGCTTACAAAAATCAGACACAACAAACACAGGCATCTGATTCGGCCCGATATGATTAAATGCTCGAACCATCATTACATTCATTCCGTATGCACTTGCATAAATACTTCCTATCATATTTTGGCACGCTTTTGTTACTGCGTAAATATTACCCGGTCTTAATGTATTATCTTCATCAATCGGAATTTCCGTTTCTTTTACATGTCCATATTCCTCTCCTGATCCTATAAGCAAAACGGATGGGGTCACATTTAATTCCCGGATGCTGTCTAGGACATTTAAGCTTCCTTTAATATTAACATCTACAGTTAACCCTGGATTCTTCCAAGACAGAGCAACAGAGCTTTGAGCTGCTAAATGAAAAATGTAATCAGGGTGGATATCATCTATCAGAGCTTTCACTTCATCGATATTAAGAATATCTAAATCCCGTATATCTACTCCGGTCCAAGAGACCTTCTCATGCTTCATCTTCGTAACTGTAATAGACCATATGCAGTTTTTCTGTATATGGTCTATTAAATAGTTTCCTACGAAGCCTGCAGCACCAATTATTAATGCTTTCTTCATAGTATTCTCCTCGATATTTACTTTATATTTGCAATTTTTATTTCTTTTTCAACTAGCTGCATATCATTATCTATCATTCTCTTTACTAACTCAGAGAAGTTTATTTCCCGTTTCCAGCCCAATGCCTTTTCTGCCTTTTCAGGATTACCTAACAATACTTCTACTTCAGCAGGACGGAAGAATTTGGGATTTACGCGCACGATTGTCTTTCCAGTTTCTTTATTAACACCGATCTCGTCAACTCCTGTCCCTTTCCATTCAACATCAATATTTACATGAGAAAAGGCAGTTTCTACAAATTCACGTACTGTTCTGGTTTCATTGGTTGCAATTACATAATCATCAGCCTGTTCCTGCTGCAGCATTAACCACATTGCTTTTACATAGTCTTTTGAATGGCCCCAGTCACGTTTCGCATCCATACTTCCAAGTTCCAGACAATCCTGTACTCCCAACTTAATCCTTGCTACTGCATCAGTTATTTTTCTGGTAACGAATTCCAGACCACGGCGCTCGCTCTCATGATTAAACAGGATACCACTGCAGGCATACATATCGTAGCTTTCACGGTAGTTTTTAGTAATCCAGTGTCCATATACTTTGGCTACTCCATATGGACTTCTTGGATAAAATGGAGTTTTTTCTGTCTGAGGCATCTCCTGTACCTTTCCAAACATCTCGCTGGTAGACGCCTGATAAAAACGAGCTTCCGGTTTAATAGTTCGAATTGCCTCAAGCATGTTTGTAACACCTATTGCATCTATATCAGCGGTTGCTAAGGGCTGTTCCCAACTTGTTCCTACAAAGGATTGAGCTGCCAGGTTATAAACCTCATCTGCCTGGGATATCTTCATTGCATTGATCAGTGAAGCCAAATCAGTCATATCTGCATAAATAAAATGAATCTTATCCTTTATATGCTCAACATTGCCGTAATCAACTACACTTTTTCTTCTCATCAAGCCATAAACTTCATAACCATTCTCCAAAAGTAATTCTGATAAATAGGAGCCATCCTGACCTGTCACTCCTGTAATTAATGCTTTCTTCATATTCTTATCTCCTTGGTCTATTAAATATATTCTTCCCGGTTGCATATTTTTAAATTCTCCAAAACCTTTTTAATATCACCGGCATGATCTTTAGCACATATCAATGTAGCGTCTTCAGTATCCACAATAATCATATCTTCCAAGCCAACAGTAGCGATCAGTTTTTTTTCTCCCTGAATGACACAATTATTGGTATTAACAGTAATAATATTCCCATTTACAACATTTCCAAATTCATTTGACTTTTTAATACGTTCCACAGCAAGCCACGATCCAACGTCATCCCAACCAAAAGTGCCTGGAAGGATGTAAATGTCCTCTGCTTTTTCCATAATTCCATAGTCAATTGACTGTGATTGTATACCATAAAACTCCTTTTCAAGGACAGTTTCTTCCTGCTCTGTTCCAATAGTAGCATGAATTCTCTTAAGAGCTTCATAAGTATCTGGCATAAATCTTTGTATATTTTTTAGTATTGACGAAATTTTCCATACAAACATGCCGCTGTTCCAAAGATATTCTTCAGTAGCTAAATATTCCTTTGCTGCCTCTAAATTTGGCTTTTCTACAAAACGATCAACTTTATATGATCGACCTTCAGTTATTTCAGGATCAAATTTAATATATCCATATCCAGTCTCTGGATAATCTGGTGCAATTCCGATTGTAACCAAATTCTCACCTTTCTCAGCAACCTCACTTGCATCCTGTAGGGTTCTTAAGAACATATTATTAAATTTTATCAAATGATCTGAGGGTAATACAAACATCATAGCATCATCGTACTTTTTTGCTATATGCATTGCTCCTAGTCCAATACATGGAGCGGTATTACGTCCTACCGGTTCACAAAGAACATTTTTTTCGGGAAGACCCGGTAGCTGTTTTAATACCAGAGTTTTATAATCTTTATTAGTAGAAATGTATATATCTTCTAACTTAACTATTGAAGAAATTCGTTCTACCGTTAATTGAATCATTGTCTTGCCATCATCAGTTAATGACAAAAATTGTTTTGGCATATTCTTACGACTTTTAGGCCAGAAACGTTCTCCACGTCCGCCAGCCATAATAAGGGCTGTTGAATTCATGATACTATTCTCCTTTAGTTTATTATTTACTTTATTGTCTGTATAGAAAATAAATATTATTGTTTAATTATAAAATCGAGACATTTTTTCATTCAAGCGACTTTATTTCTATATCCACTCTAACTTGAAGTTAATCTCAATTGAACAAATTCCATTCTCAATAGATCTTTCAAAATACACTATAACATTATACTTTAATATCTCTTATATACCATGCTTTGAATTTGTTGTTACTGCACCTACTAATATCAATTAGATTTTTTTTGCTTTATATATTGTACTATATAATAAAAAAAAAGGCAAATCATGATGTGATTAAGTTAACTTCTCATTCTTTTTTATTCGAGGTAATTATATCAGATATAATATATCTAGGGCGTCCCTTAACTTCCTCGTAAATTTTAGCCAGATAATAACCTATAATTCCCAATCCAATCATTAAAATGCTACCTATTAAAAGCAATAGTATAATTACTGTAGTAAAACCTTCCAAAGAATATCCACTATAGTAATAGTAAAGAGTGTGAATACCCATTATTAGTGAAAAGAAAAAAAATAGAATACCAGTAGCCGTCACTAATTGGAGTGGTAAAGTAGAAAAAGAAGTAATATTCGTCAAAGCATAGCTTATTAATGATTTTAATGACCATTTTGATTCACCATACTCTCTCTCCTGTACTTCAAACTCAACTATCGCAGTCTTAAAGCCAATCCACGAAGATAATGCTCTGAAAAAAGGTTGCCTTTCCGGTAGCATCAATATAGTATCTACAGCTTTTCTATCAAGTAATTTAAAATCAGATGCATTTGACATATTCAATTTAGTTGCATTAGATATAATTTTATAAAATGTTTGAGCGGCTAATTTATGTAAATCATTCTCTTTACCCCTATCTCTTTTAACTCCATCTATTACTTCATATCCTTGTTCCCATAAATGGTACATTTCTATAATACTCTTAGGCGGATGCTGTAAATCGCAATCCATTACAATGCAGCACTCACCAATTGCATTGGATAAACCAGCTAATATAGCTGCTTCTTTTCCAAAATTTCTTGAAAATTTAACACCCCTAACAGAATTTCCAGATTGCTCTAGTCTACATATTTCCTTCCATGTCTCGTCTCTCGATCCATCATCAACAAACACGACTTCGTATTTAATATCTTCTGATTTCAAAAGGTTTGAAATGGTAAAGTAAGCCTTTTCTATCATTTTTTCTTCATTATAAGATGGTAATATAACAGATAGCATTAATTATGATCTCCCGTCTTCTGTATGCATACTTTTTTAATCTCAACATTATTCTCACCTATATTTGTCAGTCTAATTTCCAAATCATAAATAATTTTATCCAGCTGAACATCAAAGCTCACATTATTTGATGATAAATTTAAATTTGAAATCGGATAAAATTCATTTTGTTCATGACTAAAAATATCTAAACTACCTTCATTTAAATTTAATCCTTCTATCTTAATATTATATTTACCTCTGTTTATAGGTATATAGGGACCATATGATATTCCACCCGGAAAAATAATGTGATTTTTTCCCACCTCTTCTCCATTATAAATATAGGAATGTTGAAGTACTTCCGTAGAATTAGTGCTGGTTATCTTTATTTTAGGCTCATTCGTCCATTTATAATTACTAGTTATTCCAAAAATTAGGCCATCACATTCATAAATATTAATACTAGGGTTTTCAGATAAAATATAGGGAATTTTATTAAAAATATATACTGTTTTATCATTAATCTTTCCACTTAATAATTCGATCCAATGTGCATATTTAGTTTCTTCTATAAGCCGTCCATTCCTTCGTCCAATATAAAAATCATTAATATTCATATTATTTTCGCATGCATAATTGGCAATATCAAATATTTCCTTTAATGAAAAAAAATCGCTTACTAATGAATTTATATTTCCTACCTTTGAAAAACTTGTAATAAATTCTATATCGTCAAAATTACCACTTAATTCTTTCCATGCGTCATCTTGAATAATACTATGATTAGAATTTACTTTTGTATGAATATTTGCGTTCTTAATTAAAGGACTAAGATCTATGACTTGCAACAAGATAGTAAAAGCAGTAAATAAGTAAATAATTCTAATTTTTTTGACATTTACTTTAGTTAAAAATACAACTGCTATAGTAAATATTATATAATAAACTGGCCAAATTAATCTTCCAGTAGCTCTAAAAATACTAAAAACTTTAATTATTGCATCTGGCAATGGTATATCAATAAGAATTTTATCATTCCAGGTGATCCGTGGACTTAATGCATAACCTCCACAAATAAAAACTAATAATAATAAACTAATAATAGTATTTTTATTTTTTATTAAGATAGCATATATTTTCTCTTTCTTGTTATTTATTAATACGCCAAAGACTCCTAGCCATAATATAACTATTATACCCATTCCTAAATAGGCATATCCCTCCCATTGAGCAAATGACACTTTGGGTTGGTCCTTCATAAATATGGAAAATCCTTGTGGATTATAGAAAGTATTTAGATTAGCCGAATATTCTCTAACCCCCTCTTGCAATATACTTGGTTCACCATAAAAAGCACCTAAAAAATACATAACACTTAGTGCACTCACAACAGAGACACTGACAGTTACTACCAGAAGCTTTCCAACTTCTTTTGACTTGTTATCCAGAAACTGATTTAAGTAGTTAGCACACATGATAGCCAGGATCATAGGAATATAATACATATGTATAGACACTGCGAGAATCATTAAAGCGCTCCATATCATAATGTTATTTTTATACCCTTTTATAGATTTTTTATGAGCCCATGCAGACAGCGCAGCTAGGATAAGCCAATTTCCACCAAGCGAACTATGTACAAACATTCTCATCAAAATAATTGGTGAAATAGTAAAGAAGATACTACATAAAATGACCTGTATTCTATCTTTAATATATGCATTCAATAAAATCATTGCAAAATATGTCTGCAAAACTAAACATGTTAACGCCCATAAACCGAAATATTGAAATGTTTCAGGTAATATAGGAGACAATAATTTAAATAAAATTGCAAATAATGGAATTGAATCAGTATAAATAATCGAAATTGGGGCTTCTGTTATCCCATCTATCAGGCCTATCTGTAAACGCCAACTTGTTCTTCTGAAAAACTTCCAGCCAATATAATGTTGATTTAAATCTTCTGCATTAAAGAGCCATTTATCATTTGTCACAATAAGAGAATTCACCCCATAGATAAGTGCAAAGCTCAAACCTCCAATCAAAACGGCCCATAAGAAAAATTGTCTCCTTATTGATCTATTATTAATTAATGATATACTATTAGCCATGAAATTCCTCTCAATCACCTATTTATTTAATAATATAATAGACTATATTTGCCTTATCTTTTTTAATGTAAAGCATAGTGATTTATCCTTATTATATATTTAATCCTACTTTTAATTGCTATACATTTAAAATTTTATACTATATCTATGAAAGCTTTGATTTCAAAAGATTCTTATATTTATCTAAGCTAAAAATGTGATTATAGTATCTTTCTATCTTTTCAACGCTATCTAAATAAAACTCCTCATCCTCACATAATCGATTAATATAATTTGCAAATTCATATTTATCTTGAGTTACCAGACAACCACACAAGGTTTTGTCCGGGAAACCATCTACACCTCTTTCGTTGCAGACAATAGGTAATCCTCTAGCCATTGATTCAACCACTTTTACTTTCATCCCTGTTCCTCTAAACATCGGGCATATTGATACTTTAACATTCTCAAATATAACATCTAAGTCTGGCGCATAAGGAATAACATCTACATTAGAATATGTAACATTAATCTTTTTTGTTGCTGAACCAACCAATAATATCTTAATGCCTTCATTTAGTAATGGATATACATCATCCAAAAACCAATTTAATCCTTCTACATTAAATGGATTATCAAAACCTATAAAGAAAACGTCCCACTTACGATTAGCAAAATTACTTGTGACCCTTTTTACATTTGGCAACAGATGAGGAAAAAAATGCATTTCACGTCTTGTGATTTTCTCATAAAATATCTTTTCATCATTAGATATACAAAATACCTCATCAAAATAATGAATCCTACTTAATTCCTCGTCCATTAACTTTCCTAATGTAATACCAGCTTTCTCGTTTCCTTGTTCGTCCCACGAAAATTGTTGCAAAAACATACTATCTTCCATAAAGTAAACTTTTTTAGCATTCACTTCTCTATCTTTCAAGAGATTTGCAAGATAAGTATAAAATATTATAATACTATCATACTGATTATCCTTTAAAATATCAGTAAATAATCTTTGTACCCCTTCAGAAGCCCAATCCTGTAAATAAGTCTCATGTACAGTACGCTTAATTCTTCTTATAACTTTTTCTTTTAGTATTCTTAGTTTAGATTTACTTTGAGGTTTTCCATTTTTATATCCCTTAAGAAAATCATATATATATAAATTATTGATCAACCCCTGATTATTTTGCTTTTCAAAATCATTAAAACTAGAAATATTAGAAAAATTTTCAAATCCGTAATAATCCACTTGATAATCTAGTTCATTAAATATCTTAATCAACTGTATAACCCTGTTATTTTCACCTTGTCCCCCCTGCAACACATTATTAGGATGGATAACTAAGACTCTTTTCATACGCAAGTCCCCTATCATTTTATTTGTTTATACCATTCGGCTTCATTTACTATCATGTTATATACTTTATTAGCTACATCTCTCCATATTTGCCCTTTAATTTCTCTTGATGATGGAACATTATCATTTTCTAATTTTTCAATAAATTCATTTATCACTTCAAGTAAACCATTCTCATTATTACGATTAAAAAATAAAGCATGATCCTCCGTAACCTCATGGAAGACTGGGATATCTGAACATATAATAGGTAATCCGTAATGCCCAGCTTCTATGAGTGGGAGGCCAAAACCTTCTCCAGCTGATGCCTGAATAAGAGCAGTCGAATTTTGATAAGCATATAGAACTTCATCATCGGTTGCAGCCTCCAAAAAAAGCAGACGATTCCCTATTTCCGAATGATGCTTGAGCTTTTGTACAAAATCACTCATATTCCACCCCATATGACCCATAATGCACAATTTATATTCTTTTCCATCTACCCACATTTTCTCAAAAGTATGTAATACTATTTCATACCCTTTCCTCGGCTCTATTGTCCCTAGCATATAAAAAACAGGACTTTCTACATCAAAAAAATTCTGAAGTATACTATTTCCACTCACTCGTTCTGTTTTCTTAAATGAATTCTGTCCCAAGTGAAAATACCCAATATCTACCGGATGCTTTAAACCTTTATTTATGCTTTTTATATTATAATTAAGTAAATCATCGGATACGGCTTTAGAATCCGTTAAAATCCCATCAAAATTTTCCAGCAATTCTACCACATACGAATGAAAGCGATTTGCCGTTTTTTCTTCAAAATATTGAGGATATTGTAAGGGTAATAAATCATATAATATTGCATAGCATTTAATACCCTTTTCTCTAAAATATTGACCCATAGGATAATTTTCGGAGACTTGAATTCCTCTCAAATGCAATTCAGGCATAAAGTAAATATCATTATTTGAAACATTAATTTCTTCATCTAAAACTTCCAAACTCTTCAAGGATACTTTTTTTATTATCACTTTCCCTTTTGCACTAGACATAGATATGGGTATTACGTTTATTATCTTTGAAAGTTCCTTATACAATTCAACGCACACTCTTCCAATTCCGGTACCATACTTACCTCTTATCCACTCTATAACTACACTAACATCATACAATATTCTTCTGTCGCCTTTCACAACAGGTAATTCTGATTCGTTTTTAATACATAACATTTGATAGGCAACTGTTTCCATCATTTCATTAGTAAAACTCTCACCATGTTTAGCATATAAATAAGCTATATCTCTTAATAGAGTGTCTTCTATTTTAAAATTGTAATCTTTTTTTTCTTCTTTTGCTGAAATAAATGCCTCTTGAATAAAATTTATCGTTAGGCGCGCAACTTTTTCCCAAGTGTAACTCAAAGCGTATTCAATTGACTTTTCTGCAATGTTTAATCTGTCCACAGGATGATTTATCATTTCCATTATACCCTTTGATATACTTTTAACAGATTTAGGGTTAACTAAAACTGCATGCCCTTCTGCAATTTCCCTTAAGCTTGAACAGTTGGAAGTAACGACTCTTGTTCCACATGCCATAGCCTCAATAACTGGCAAACCAAATCCCTCATATAATGAAGGGAAGACCAGCATCTCCGCTATATTGTATAATTCGATTAAATCTTCCTTAGGTACAAATCCAATGCAAAGAACTCTACCTTCAACCCCTGCTTTCTTCGCGATCTCTAAAAATTTATCAATCATATCTTGAGCAAGTTTACCTACAATTACTAGTTGATGTCTGTTTGTTACACTTTTTCCTAGTTTTGCATAAGCATGAATTAATCCATCTAAATTTTTTTTAAAATCTATCCCTCCAGCAAACATAATAAAAGAATCTAATATGTTATATTTAGATTTTAATTTCTTAATATTTACCTTTGTTAACTTTTTAAAATCTCGATCTATACCAGCATAGATAACTTTAATTTTTTCTTCTGGTATTCCTAATAACTTAATTGCATCTTCCTTCGCAGATTCAGAAATTGCTAACAATAAGTCTAAGTTCTTTATAAAATCCAATGACTCCATATAATCATCTGTATATTTTTTATTAAATAGACATTGTTCCGGAAATAGCAAAGGTATTAAATCATATAAAATTCCGACTGTAAATACATCTGAAAACCATTCTTTTTTATACATATTTCCATATTCATTAGGACTCGTAAAGAACATTATATCTATTTCACTTTGCTTCAAAAAATGTCTTACTTGTGCCTCTCTATAATAATCCAATCTTTCATCTCTAAATAAGAGACTTTCACCAACATCCACTATTTGAGGACCATTGTAATAATTGTGAAGAACACATTTATAATTCATTTTAGGATCATCATCGTATTCTGTGTATAAATTTAACATATGGTACTCTATGTCCTCATCGCGATTAATAAGTTCTTTAATCAATTCTCTAGAATAGGTACCAATTCCTCTGAATTTTGACCCGGTGTTAAATGGTTTTAAATCTATGCCTATTTTCATCTTTGTGTTTCCTTTCACTTGGTTTAAATACTAAGTGTCTTGAAATACTACTTTTTATTCAAATAAATCTTTAGTGTTACTCTATTTAGATCTTATCTTCTGAATACAAATTCATATTAATAAAAATTGAATTGACACCCGTAAATGCATATTCTCTATAACCATTCTCCTCCATAAATTTAACTATTTCATTACGCTTATTGTTTAGAGAAATATTAGCTTTATATGTTATAGTTTCAATTATAAATATTTTAGGGCAATAACTTTTGAAGTCCATCGCTTGAAGCACATTTAATTCATCACCTTCTATATCTAAAGATATTATTTCAGGCGTTCTATTAAAATATTTTTCTATCATATGGTTAATGGTGAATACTGGAACATCAATTACCTTCTCTATTTTTAACCATGGTGTTTCTTTTATTGCAGCATTTATAACATCTAAAT
>JAEWST010000030.1 GCA_023398105.1 Bacillota bacterium
TCCTTTTCCTCAATACTAAAGGTTCTTCTTAACTCTATAGGTAGTACGATTCTCCCCAATTCATCTACTTTTCTTACTATTCCTGTTGATTTCATAAATGTGTTCCTCCTTTTTTATTTTTTCTTACAATATCATTCTTTTTCAATAATACTAATCTATTAGTCTTTCTTTAGCTCATCCATACATGACTTACAAATATTTTTACCTCTATAATTTGTTACATTTGATGCATCATTGCAAAAAATACATGCAGGTTCATACTTCTTCAATATTATTGTTGATTCGTCTACATATATTTCCAAAGCATCCTTTTCCTCAATACTAAAGGTTCTTCTTAACTCTATAGGTAGTACGATTCTCCCCAATTCATCTACTTTTCTTACTATTCCTGTTGATTTCATAAATGTGTCCCTCCTTTTCATTTTTTTATTCCCTTCGACATTATTTTACTATATCTCCTACTAATTGTCAACATTTTTCGAATAATTTGTCGTAATTAATATTATTAACGCATATTTAAGATGCATAGTAATTAAAAACACTTATAAAACAAGCATAATTAGCTACTTACAGAAGCTTCAATTAAGCAATTGTTATATAACATTTCCCATTAAATTGATGTATTTTTTATCATTGCAATGAAATAACAGATGTATATTTTCGATACCGATACACCTATGTCAGTAAGGACCCCTTTTGGTATTTTGTACAAATGTATATGGGTTATGATATCTGATAATATTAGTCAAAATTGATTAATAATTATTTGCTTTCTTATAGAACAAATCATCATAAGACTTGTCTAATATATTCCAGACAATGTAAATATCCTTATGTTCATTACCGTTATCATCAATTATGGTATAAGCTTCAATTTTATTTATTATCTTTTTAAGTTGGACATTGTCAAGATTATCAGTGTTAACATTATTGAGAAAATCAACATAGTTGTTATATTTAAGAAATGCCTGTTTTCTTGCCTCTTCAATGTTTTTTTGTTTAGTCAACTCTAGGATTATAGCTTTTTTACTGCTTTGCAACTCATCGTTTTGCTGTTTATACTGTTCTTCATCAATAATATCTTTTGAAAATAGTTTCAAATTAGCTGATGACTGAAGTTTTAAATCATTTAATTGCTTCTGAAGTTCTATTATATTTTCTGTTACTTCCTCAGTGCTAAAGAACAATTTCATATATTCAGAAAACATTTTATCCAGATTTTCTTTATTTAGTTTTAACTTTTCAATTTCTTCCTTTACCCTATAAATCAGTACTTGCTCATGCCATGAATTTCTATACTTGCAAATATCATCATGATACTTATCATGTTGTATACAAACCCATTCAACCCCAGTATTTCTCGTTCCGTCTTTTAACTTCCAACCCCATAGTTTTTTTCTTCGCATAGCTATTCCGCAATTCCTGCAGTATAAAAGATTACTGAATATATGTGCATTACTTGGTCTTATTTTTCTTACAAACATTTCTTTTCTTATTATAGTTTCTTTTTGAACTTTGTCAAATATTTCATCATTTACAGCTCTTAAATCTTCTCTATTTGTAATAATCCAATTCTCTTCATCTATGGGTTTGCGACTTCTATATATTTTGCCTTTATGTTCAAATCTATCAATATTAATATCAGTATTAACCACTGTATGAGTTATTTGCTTGCCAATGTAGATTTGGTTGGCTAAAATATAATATATCTGAGGTGTTGACCATTTGCACCCCTTTTGTGTAGGTATATTTTTACTATTCAAATATTTTGTAATACGTGTGCTCCCCCATCCTTCCAAGTACAAATCATAAATTTTTCTAACCACCTCAATTTGTTCAGGAATTGGCACTAAGAATCCATTTTCAGATTTATACCCATAAGGATAAGCACTTGTAAATTTCCCAGCTTCCTGAGCCTTTCTAATCCCAAATTGAACCGCTGTGCTTTTTGATCTACTTTCTTCTTGAGCCATTACAAATAATATATTAATAGTAGCTTCATTTGCAGGATTTGAACTATCAAGCCAGCCATCTTCAAAAATTACCTTAACGCCCATTACTTTTAGCTTTTTAATAATTCCAGTGCCATCCTCAACATTTCTTGCCCATCTCTGAACATTCTTTACTAATATTGCATCAAATTCTTTTCTATATGCACATTCAAGCATATACTTGAAGGCTCCTCTGTTTTTTAATTTTGTACCTGAAATGCCTTCGTCTGCAAATATAGCTTTTATATATCTTATGGATTCTTTCTTACCGTCCTTTGAATAGTACATTCCACAGTCTGCACCATCGAAGCCGTTCTTATTAAACAATTCTGTATAATGTTTTATTTGATTTTCCAAACTTGTCATTTGTTCAGGGTTATCACTTGAAACTCTACAGTAAGCAACACATTTCATATGACTTCGGCTCCTCAATCATTAATACACAATTCATAAACTCAAACTTCGCACATAAAAAATCTATTGGTGCGGTAGAATTATCAATGGTTTGTTGCCAAAATAGTAATTTTTCTAATTTAAAGCAAGAACAATTTGTTACTTAAACAACGCCTCCCATTTTTCATATATTTCCTTATCAATGGGTTTCAAACCGTATTCGAATATAATTATCTCATTAACGCTTATATTAAGGAGTTCAGACAATTGTTCATCTGACAAATTTTTATCCCTCACTCTTAATAAATACAATTGACGCCCAGTTAACATATAAATTCACCACCCACTACATACTATTCAACTAAATAAAAATGTGGGTTACTATTTATTTATAGTTTTTATTAGAAAAAAGACTCGGCTCTGTATATGAATTCAAAGCTAAGTATTCATTGTTGTATCTATTTGCTGTCATATTAATTTCATAAATAAACCCATGTCAAATGATATGACATGGGTTTATTTGATAATGTTTTTTGGTTGAAGAGTATCAATATTGTTATCTGCGTTTAAATCTACAATTTTTGTTGGGTTACCACTGGATAAACACTATGTTCGTACAAAGTTGTTTTTCGTTTTTAGCCTCCAAATCTAAACTATCGTCCGATAACATCGGATATTTAGCCGATAGTAATTGACTTTTCACCTCTTCATACAAACCTCTACTTCTTTTTAGCTGTTTGTTTTTTTTTATAAAAACAAACACCTCCTATACAAACTAATAAACCAATAATGGCTGGTTTTAATATGGACATTCCAGCTTCTCCGCTAAATATAACACTCCACATAATCTTTAATACAGCAGCCGCAATAACTACTCCTAGAAGTAGTTTCCAGTTTCTTTTCCAGGCTGCTATAATAAGAGCAACAAAGAATATTGGGACAGATAAACTCATTATAATTTTGGGAGCAGTCCATACCCCTTTTAAATACTCCATTTCATAGGCAAGAAATGTCATTATCTGCGGACTACTTGTTTCAGGTGCAGCAAACCAAAACATACTAGTAAACAATGCAAATATTGAAACTGATATTCCAGTTAGGCTTTTCTTAATTGCAAATATAATAATGGGAATAATAAACAAAGGTCTTATATACCAGCTCAACACATTATGATGTCTAGCAAATGCCCAGTTAAAAAATACATCATTTGTTAGAAATAATATTACAAATATTACTGTAGCCACTGCAAAAATTATTCCAAATATACAATCCATTTTTTTAGCCATAAGTAATACCTCCTTAATTTCAATATGAGTTTTATTCCGCATAAATTATGTTATGTAGCCAATCAATAGTTTATTAGCATCTTCACTGTAATTAGTATGGATATGATGCCAAACTTATTTTGCAGGTACTTTGCCAACTCCGCTAAAAACCAGTTTTGTTTTTATATTTCTTTATTTGTATAACTACAGTATACACTATTTGATATATAGCAACTGTTGGTAATACAGGAATGATACACATACTTAATCCGTTCCAAAAAATTGTTTGCTTAAATGCTTCCCATCCATAATAGAACTCATTGATTCTGTATGTTTTATGATCTCACTAGAATTTTCCATAGTTTTTCCAATATGAGTCTTAATCTGATCTATATAATCTTGGCTTTCACTAGCTTTGCCAGCCATTTCTTCAGATTTCACCGAAATAGATGACACTGTGCTAGAAATATTTGTTACTGAATCACGATTGTATTGTATGTAGCTATACAATTGAGTACATATAATAAATAATAGGAATAATTGCAGCTAATGAAGATAGAAGTATTAACCAATCTCCAGCATCAGCCATCTACTTTTTATTTAACTCAACAATAATAAAATCAACTGCAGTTAGAATAGAAAAAACTTCATACATTAATTAATATGAACGTTACATTGATATTTGCATATAGTTAAGCAACAATTCAAATACTACCAATATACTAAACTAAAAAATACCCTTAACTTCCTTATATGGCATTGTAAATCTTTGACTTAAATAGCGTAAGGAAGCAGCTAATTCGCCATCTGGACCGCCAGATTTCATGTTTTCTTATACTTTAGGGGTTTTTAATTAAACGGTGTGAGAGGTGCTACGCACTTCAGGCATTATAACCAAAGTGGTACCCGCCACATATAGAAGTGGGGGACATTTTCTTGCCTCGTTATATTGTCCAGCTATAGCTGATAAAATCCTTTTCACTTCCATATTTTAACTCAAATTTTCTTGAACCATTTTAGAATTAATATTAGTGATATGGTAAAAATACTATTTGTTGAAAGGGAGGTGATAAAATTGACAGTACAAAGTGATTTGCGAAAAGCAGTTGCAGCATGTGAAGCGGCTAAAGGATCTTATCACGTAATGGCTCTATCTACTGAAGATCAGTCTGCAAAGGGAATGTTTAATGAAATGAGTAATGATTTAGAAAAACACCTTAGTTAC
>JAEWST010000061.1 GCA_023398105.1 Bacillota bacterium
ACACTAACCTCGGCTGGCTTTCTGCACAGAATTATATTATGGGGTGGAGTGATAAAATTAATACATTCAATATGTATAAGCTGATTGCTAAACAAGATACGCCAGCCTCTTTACTAAGTGCTTTGGCAGATAAACTTAATCCGCTTTCTAATGAGGACATTAAAGATGGTTGGGCGCAGGAATGCTGTGAGTATAGTGGCAATGGTGAAATATTGAAGAATCTTAAGGATGAAAAAGATGGTGTGTATAAAAACTATCTGTATTTCTTCCAATTAAATGGTTTCTATAAATAATAATGGCTATGAAAGATTTGAAAACTATTCTTGAAGAATGTTCGATTAACGACATCTATTTCTCGAACAGAGGGACATCTATCTTATACAAAATACCTATCTATCAGCGTAATTATGCTTGGGAACGTGAAGAAATACGTGCTTTGATAAATGATGTATATGATTCGATGACGAAGTCAGTTTACTATATCGGTACTCTTGTCACATACAAGCGTGACGAGAATATCTATGAAGTTATTGATGGTCAACAGCGTCTGACAACAATTTACATTATCTTGAAGGCTTTGGGTGTTGAAACGATTGGAAACCATCTTACTTATTCTGCAAGAAAGATTTCTGCTACGACAATAGAGAAAATGCCTAAGTTTAGTGAAGAAAAAGATCAGGGTATTGTTGACGGATTCAATTATGCAAAGGAAGCACTCAAAGACATTGTTGGCGAAAAGAAGGCTGACATGGAAGCATTCCAGGATTTTTTCTTGAACAAGGTACATATCATTCACTATCGTGTGCCGAAAGATGTGGATTTAAATCACTATTTTGAGGTTATGAACTCTCGTGGTGAGCAGTTAGAAAAGCATGAGATAATAAAAGCTAAACTCAGCAATCAATTAACAGGTGATGACGACGCTATGCAGAAGTTTAGTCGTATATGGGAGGCTTGTAGCGACATGGGTTTCTATATTCAACAGAAACTTCCTGATATAAATGTCTTTGGTAAAACTATGGAAGATTTTGTTATAGAGTCTTTCGACGAGTTTCCTAGTTCTAATGTAGGCTCATCTTCGTCATTAGGTATGAAAACTATTTCAGAATTTTTATATTCACCTATAAGAATGATAGATAAATATGGAGAATTTGACAATAACGATCATATCCAACCGATAATAGACTTTCCGAATTTTCTATTGATTGTCTTGAAAATTACAAGGTCGTTGAATGAAGATGATTTCGATCCTTTGAGTTTTACGCTTGACGATAAAGGACTCATTAAGGAGTTCGAGAAGGTAAATCTTACCCCAGAGTTCGTTAAGGACTTTGCATACAATCTCCTCTTGGCTAAATATTTTCTTGATAATTATGTGATTCATCATGCAAATGGAGAAGACAGAGTCTTAGAGAATCCCTGGAAGTTGCAATATTATTATAAGAAAGGTAATAAGGCTGCTTATCTAAAGGATTTGTATGAGGATAGAAAAGCACAACAAAACGAAGTAATCCAATTACTTTCCATGTTTGAAGTCGCTTTCACACCCAAACAAAGAAAGAACTATCTGTTCTATTGTTTATACCATTTGTTCGAGGATTGTGACCTTGATAACTATGTGGAGTTCTTAAGAAAACTGGCAGATAAATATTTCTTCGATGTGTATCTTGATGCGAGCAAACTCAATGATATGAATCAGCCCAAACCTAATAGTTTTGATGATACTATTCTTAATGGAAGTGAACTAAATGTTGAATTAGAAGATGTTGAGCGAGATTTTGATAGTATTTATTCTATTGGTTCATGCAATATACCTCTTTACGTATTTAACTATACGGATTATAAAATTTGGAAGAAATATGCAGAGGAACTTCGTGGAAACAAAGCAAAGAAGGACTCTCGTAATAGAATAGACTTTTTCAAAGCATTAGGTTGTAGTGACTTTGAGTTAGATGTTTTCAATAACTTCTATTTCTCACGAACTAGAAAAAGTTTGGAACATTATTATCCACAAGCCAAGGCTGGTGATGATATGCCAATTAGTACGCAAGATATAAATTGCTTTGGCAATTTTGCCATGATAGGGTCTGATGCAAATAGTTCTGGTTCGAATTGGAATCCAATTGATAAAAAGAATCGCTATCTTGATACAAAGTCAAACCCAGTGAGTGTAGCTTCTTTAAAGTTCCGAATTATGCTACAGATATGTCAGGATAATTACGATGCAGGAATTAAGAACAAAAATATTAAGCGTCTATTTGGTTTAGAATGGAATGTCGAAGATATGGTTCAACATCAAGAGAAAATGCTCGAGATTATTATGAACTATTAATCTCGGTAACAAGAAGTGTATAAAAGGTTTATTATTCAAAGAACTTGCAGAATATGAATGATATAAGATCAAGTGTTTACGCTCAGAAAGTAGAACTGCTACTCCGTCTTATTCCGATTGTGATGGAAGAGGAGGTGTTTGCCATACATGGTGGCACAGCCATCAATCTTTTCTTGAAGGACTTGCCACGTTATTCTGTAGATATTGATTTGACCTATATCCCATTGGCTGACCGTCAGACAAGTTTGGATGACATCAATATGCATCTGAATGTCATCGCGGAAAAGGCAAAGAAAGCTTTCAAAGGAATGCATATCGTTCCAAACTTCAGTACCTGCAAACTGTTGTGCGAGTACCGAGGCAAGCAGGTGAAGATAGAGGTCAATCAAACCAAGAGAGGTATCATAGGCGGTGCTATTC
>JAEWST010000063.1 GCA_023398105.1 Bacillota bacterium
AGGCTAGAGACACTAAGCTTGGACCTGAAGAAATAACAAGAGATATTCCAAATGTCGGAGAAGAAGCACTTAAAGATCTTGATGATAGAGGAATTATTAGAATAGGTGCAGAGGTTCGTTCTGGAGATATTCTTGTTGGTAAGGTTACTCCTAAAGGTGAAACAGAGCTTACTGCTGAAGAAAGGTTACTAAGAGCTATCTTTGGTGAAAAAGCTAGAGAGGTTCGTGACACATCACTTAGAGTACCTCATGGTGAGTCAGGTATTATAGTTGACGTAAAGGTGTTCACTCGTGAAAACGGTGATGAACTTCCACCAGGAGTAAATCAACTTGTTAGAGCATATATTGCTCAAAAGAGAAAGATTTCTGTTGGAGATAAAATGGCAGGTAGACATGGTAATAAGGGTGTTATTTCTAGAATACTCCCTGAAGAGGATATGCCATTCTTACCTGATGGTACTCCTTTAGAAATAGTACTAAATCCACTTGGCGTTCCTTCCCGTATGAATATCGGACAGGTATTAGAGGTGCATTTAGGATTTGCTGCAAAGGCATTAGGCTGGAAAATTGCCACACCTGTTTTTGATGGTGCAACTGAGGAAGATATCAGAAATACATTAGTACAGGCAGGAAAAGACCCTGATGGTAAAACTGTTTTGTATGATGGAAGAACTGGTATGCCATTTGATAGTAGAGTTACAGTTGGGTATATGTATTACTTGAAACTTGCCCATCTTGTTGATGATAAAATCCATGCTAGATCTACAGGTCCATATTCATTAGTTACACAGCAGCCTTTGGGCGGTAAAGCTCAGTTTGGTGGACAGAGATTCGGAGAAATGGAAGTTTGGGCTTTGGAAGCATATGGAGCGGCATATACGCTACAAGAAATTCTGACAGTAAAATCAGATGATGTTGTTGGTAGAGTTAAGACATATGAATCTATTGTTAAGGGTGAAAATATACCTGAACCTGGAATCCCTGAATCATTTAAGGTTCTTATAAAAGAACTTCAGAGCTTGGCTCTTGATGTTAAGGTTTATTCAGAAGAGGAAGGCGAAATTGCAATTAAAGAGTATGTTGAAGATGATATTGAAGAGCTGAATGTTAACATTGAGGGAAGAGAAGATGAAGCAGCTTTGAAGAATGATTTTGATGATGAGCTAAAGGATGATATTCTTATTGATGACGATTTAGATATTGAGGATATTGAGGATATTGGAACCATCAGTACAGGAGATAATCTTGAAGAAGAGCTTACAGACGAGTTATTTGCTGATGATGATCTTAGTGATGATTTCGACGATGAGGATTTTTAGGGAGGGAGATAAGCTATGTTTGAACTAAACAATTTTGATTCTATAAAAATAGGATTGGCTTCTCCGGAAAAGATTAGAGAATGGTCAAAAGGCGAAGTAAAAAAGCCCGAAACAATAAATTATAGAACTTTAAAACCTGAAAGAGATGGATTGTTCTGCGAAAGAATATTTGGACCTCAAAAGGATTGGGAGTGCCATTGCGGTAAATACAAAAGAATCAGATATAAAGGTATTGTTTGTGATAGATGTGGTGTTGAGGTAACACGTTCTAAAGTAAGAAGAGAGAGAATGGGTCATATTGAGCTTGCTGCACCAGTTTCTCATATTTGGTATTTTAAAGGTATACCAAGTAGAATGGGTCTGCTTTTGGATATGTCACCTAGATCTCTAGAGAAGATTTTATATTTTGCATCTTATGTTGTAATTGATCCTGGGCAAACTCCACTATCCAAAAAACAAGTTTTGACTGAGAAAGAATATAGAGATAGTGTTGAGAAGTTTGGTCTCAGTTTTAAAGCTAGTATGGGTGCAGAAGCAGTAAAAGAACTTCTTTTGGAGATAGATTTAGAGGGTCTTTCAAAGGAATTGAGAAATGATTTAGTTGATTCAACAGGTCAAAAGAGAATTAGAGCTGTTAAAAGGCTGGAGGTTGTCGAGGCGTTCAGATTATCTCGAAATCAACCTGATTGGATGATTCTAGATGTTGTGCCTGTTATTCCTCCTGAGTTAAGACCTATGGTACAGCTTGATGGGGGAAGATTTGCAACATCAGATTTGAATGACCTGTATAGAAGAGTTATTAATAGAAATAACAGATTGAAAAGGCTCTTAGATTTAGGAGCTCCAGATATAATTGTTAGAAACGAAAAACGTATGCTTCAGGAAGCTGTTGATGCATTGATTGATAATGGAAGAAGAGGACGTCCTGTAACTGGACCTGGTAATAGACCTCTAAAATCATTATCTGATATGCTCAAAGGTAAGCAGGGACGTTTCCGCCAGAATTTGCTTGGTAAACGTGTTGATTACTCTGGACGTTCGGTTATCGTTGTTGGACCAGACCTCAAGATTTTCCAATGTGGTTTGCCTAAAGAAATGGCTCTTGAACTGTTTAAACCATTTGTTATGAAAAAACTTGTAAATGACGGTTTGGCACATAATATCAAGAGTGCAAAGAGAATGGTTGAAAGAGTTAGAAATGAAGTATGGGATGTATTAGAAGATGTTATTAAGGATCATCCAGTATTGCTAAACCGTGCTCCAACACTTCATAGGCTTGGTATACAAGCATTTGAACCTGTTTTAGTTGAAGGTAGAGCCTTGAAGTTGCATCCATTGGTATGTTCAGCGTATAATGCTGACTTCGATGGTGACCAGATGGCGGTTCACGTTCCTCTTTCAGCAGAGGCACAGTCAGAGGCAAGATTCTTGATGCTATCAGCAAATAACTTGCTTGCACCAAAGGATGGTAAGCCAATCACTGTTCCTACGCAGGATATGGTTTTAGGTAGTTATTATCTGACAATTGAAAAGCCAAATGAGCCTGGAGAAGGCAAAATATTCAGCGACATGGATGAAGTTCTTATGGCTTATGATGCAGGCGAGCTAGGACTCCATGCTCAAATGAGAGTTCGAATTGAAAAAGAGATAGATGGAGTTAAGCAGAAGAGGGTAATTTCCTGTACAGCTGGAAGGCTTATATTTAATGAAGCAATTCCTCAGGATTTGGGATTTGTTGATAGAACTGATAATAGCAAAGCTTTTGACCTTGAAGTTGATTTTATAGTTGGTAAAAAAGAGCTTGGTAAGATAATTGACAAATGTATAAGAGTCCATGGTACTACTACAACTGCAATTATTCTTGATAGAATAAAAGCTTTGGGCTTTAAATACTCAACTAAGGGAGCTATTACCATCAGTGTATCTGATATGGTTGTACCTGCTATTAAGAAACAGTATCTAGAAGAGACAGAAGTAACAATTGATAATATAGTTAAACAGTTCAAAAGAGGACTTATATCAGATGATGAACGATACAATTCTGTTATCGCTACTTGGACAGAAACAGGTGAAAACATCACTAAAGCTCTTATAGATAATCTGGATAGATTTAATCCTGTGTTTATGATGTCACAATCTGGAGCGAGAGGTAATATCAATCAGATTAAGCAGCTTGCAGGTATGAGAGGTTTGATGGCAGATACATCTGGTAAGACAATTGAAATACCTATTAAGTCAAACTTCCGTGAAGGACTTAATGTACTTGAATTCTTTATCTCAACTCACGGTGCTAGAAAAGGTTTGGCAGATACAGCACTTAGAACAGCTGACTCAGGTTACTTAACAAGACGTTTGGTTGATGTAAGTCAGGATGTTATTGTTAGGGAGTTAGATTGCGGTACTTGTAAGGGAATTGAGATATCTGATGTAAAGAGTGGTAGCGAAATAATAGAGCCATTGGCTGAAAGGCTAATAGGTAGGTATACTACTGAAGATATATATGATCCGAATACAAAAGAGCTAATTGTGTCAAAAGATGATCCTATGGATGAGCATATTGCTGAAAGAATTGTTAAAGCTGGATACAAGAAAATGAGGATTAGATCAGTACTTACATGTGAATCTAAAGTTGGAGTTTGTGCTAAATGTTATGGTGCAAATCTTGCAACAGGTGATGCTGTTAATGTAGGTGAAGCGGTTGGTATTATTGCAGCACAGTCAATTGGTGAACCTGGTACACAGTTAACAATGAGAACCTTCCACACTGGTGGTGTTGCTGGTGATGATATCACACAGGGTTTACCTCGTGTTGAGGAGTTATTTGAGGCAAGAAAGCCAAAGGGATTAGCTATAATTACTGAAATAGCAGGTACTGTTAAATTATCTGATACTAAGAAAAAGAGAGAAGTAATTATAACTGCTGAGGATGGAGAAACTAAGACATACTTGATACCATATGGTTCAAGAATTAAAGTATATGACGCTGATGTTGTTGAAGCTGGTGACGAATTAACCGAGGGTTCTGTTAATCCTCATGACATTCTGAAAATCAAAGGTCTCAGAGGAGTTCAAGCATACTTATTACAGGAAGTTCAAAGAGTTTATAGAATGCAGGGCGTTGATATCAATGACAAGCATATAGAAGTAATTGTAAGACAGATGATGAGAAAAGTTAAGATTGAAGACTGTGGTGATACGAGTTTATTACCAGGTGGTTTGGTTGATATGCTTGAGTTTGACAGTGAGAATGCAAAGGCTATTGAGGCTGGTTTATCACCTGCTACTGGTGAACGTACTTTATTAGGTATCACAAAGGCTTCACTTGCTACAGATTCATTCTTATCAGCGGCTTCCTTCCAAGAGACTACAAGAGTTCTTACTGAAGCTGCAATTAAGGGTAAGGTTGATCCTCTTGTTGGATTAAAGGAAAATGTTATTATTGGTAAACTCATCCCAGCAGGTACAGGTATGAGCCGATATAAAGACATTAGTATTAGTCAGGTTATTGAATAATTTATAATTAAATATATAAATAAAGATAAAAACGACCATATTATTATGGTCGTTTTTAAGAATATAGGAAATTATTAGTATAAAATCTCAAGTGAAGTGTGTTATTATATAATGATTTAGACGCACAGTATGCTTGACAAAAGTTGTTATTGAGTGATAAAATAGTTCAGTGTGCTGAAAATGTGCCTAGTTTGTGTGCATATTTTCTTGCACAAGTTTAGTTGCAAAAAAATTTTTATTTTATTGATATTAAAAGCATTAGTTTCAATAAAATACTAAGTACGTTGTAAATCTTAAATTGGAGGAAGCAAATTGTTGGATGATCTTAAACACTATAAGAAATTAGTTGGTGTAAAACAGTCAACAAAGGCTATAGAAAATGGCATCGTAGCGAGCGTTTTGATTGCTAAGGATTGTGAGCAAAGAGTAGTAAGAGGTATTATTGAGCTTTGTGATAAACAGTCTTTACCTATAACATATGTCGACTCCATGAAACAATTGGGAAAGGCATGTGGTATTGAGGTTGAAGCTGCTGTTGCATGTATTCTGAAATAAACCGCATACTATATTAATAGCTATATTTATTTATTTCGATTCAGTAATGCATTGGAGTAGATACTATATATATAATTTTTACCTTTGGAAGGAGGTGTACTAATGCCAACATTTAATCAGCTGGTTAGAAAGGGCAGAGAGGTTATAACAAAGAAATCAACTGCTCCAGCTCTCCAGAAGGGATTTAACTCAAAGAAGAAAAAGGTAACAGATATTAGCAGTCCTCAAAAGAGAGGTGTTTGTACTGTTGTAAAGACTTCAACACCAAAGAAGCCTAACTCAGCACTACGTAAAGTAGCAAGGGTTCGTCTTACAAATGGACTAGAAGTAACTGCATATATTCCTGGAATAGGTCATAACCTACAGGAGCATAGCGTTGTTCTAATCAGAGGTGGAAGAGTTAAAGACTTACCTGGTGTAAGATACCATATTGTTAGAGGTACTCTTGACACTGCTGGCGTTGCCAAGAGAATGCAATCACGTTCCAAATATGGAGCAAAGCGTCCTAAGGCAGGTGCCGCAAGTAAGTAAAAACACAGCGTGCTGACAATTTAAAATGTTAGGTGCTTAGTACGTGATTATATATATTTTGTATAAGTGAAGATAGGTTTTTAATAGTTTTATTGTCTGTTAACACTAGTAAGGTATATTTATGTACTTGCGCTGACGACGGTTTAAACCACGAGTACCTGTGATACGTTGAATGGGGTTATCCCATGAAAAATGTTATCATAAAAGGAGGGAAGTAAAGTGCCAAGAAAAGGTCATATTTCAAAAAGAGATGTTTTGCCTGATCCTATGTACGGAAGCAAAACAGTTACAAAACTAATTAATAATATTATGTATGATGGCAAGAAGGGTGTATCACAGCAGATATGCTATGATGCATTTGACATCATAAAAGAGAAGACTGGCAGAGATCCTCTAGAAGTGTTTGAAGAGGCAATGGCAAACATTATGCCAGTACTTGAAGTTAAAGCTAGAAGAGTTGGTGGAGCAACATACCAAGTTCCTATGGAAGTTAGACCTGATAGAAGGCAAGCTTTAGGACTAAGATGGCTTGTTGATTACTCTCGCAAAAGAGGCGAGCGTACTATGAAGGAAAGACTTGCAGGTGAATTGTTAGATGCTGTTAACAGTACTGGTGGATCTTTCAAAAAGAAAGAAGACACTCACAAGATGGCTGAAGCTAACAGAGCATTTGCTCACTATCGTTGGTAAACAAATGATAGTTTATTATAGATAGTATGGTAGGACTCCCTATAAATAGTAGGATATTCCTACACTGTTGTTATATTATTGAAATAGAAAAATTGATTATTAAATCAATTTGGACTATCGTGAAAGGAGGGTACTCATGCCCAGGCAATTTGACTTACAACACACTAGAAATATTGGTATAATGGCTCATATTGATGCGGGTAAAACAACAACAACTGAGCGTATACTGTTTTATACAGGTAAGACTCATAAAATCGGCGAAGTTCATGAAGGTGCTGCTACTATGGACTGGATGGAGCAGGAGCAGGAAAGAGGTATAACAATTACTTCCGCTGCAACTACTGCACAATGGAAAGGTAACAGAATAAATATTATTGACACGCCGGGGCACGTTGACTTCACTGTAGAGGTTGAAAGATCTCTTCGTGTACTCGATGGTTCAGTAACAGTTTTCTGTGCAAAAGGTGGAGTTGAACCCCAATCTGAAACAGTTTGGAGACAAGCTGATAAGTACGGAGTTCCACGTATGGCATATGTAAATAAAATGGATATTATGGGTGCTGATTTTTACAATGTACTCGGAATGATGAAAGACAGACTACAGTGTAATGCAGTGCCAATACAATTACCAATAGGAAGTGAAGATACATTTACAGGCATGGTTGACTTGGTTACTATGACTGCACTTATATTCAAGGATGACTTGGGAAAAGTAGTTGAAGAACAGGATATCCCTGAAGACATGAAGGATATTGTAAAAAAATATCGTGATTTATTATTAGAATCAGTTGCTGAACAAGATGAAGAAATAATGATGAAATACCTTGAGGGTGAAGAAATCACTCTAGAGGAAGTTAAGAAATGTATAAGAATTGCAACTATCAATTTAAAAATGATTCCTGTTGTTTGTGGTTCATCATATAAGAATAAAGGTGTACAGCAAGTGCTGGATGCAGTTGTTGATTATATGCCATCACCTATTGACATTCCTGCTATAAAGGGTATATCAATTGATGGTGAAACTGAGTTGGAAAGACCAGCAGATGATAAGGCTCCATTCTCAGCACTTGCATTTAAGATTATGACTGACCCATATGTTGGTAAGCTTTGTTTCTTCAGAGTATATTCTGGAACATTGAATTCAGGTTCTTATGTTCTTAATTCTACAAAGAATAAGAGAGAAAGAATCGGAAGAATTCTTCAAATGCATGCAAATCACAGAGAAGAAATAGATATTGTTTATTCAGGGGATATAGCTGCTGCTGTTGGATTAAAAGATACAACAACAGGTGATACTCTATGTGAAGAAAACAATTCTGTTATTCTTGAATCAATGGAATTCCCAGAGCCTGTTATAGAGGTTGCTATTGAACCTAAGACAAAGGCGGATCAGGAGAAAATGGGTGTCGCATTGCAGAAGCTGGCGGAAGAAGATCCTACATTTAAAGTTCATACGGATTCAGAGACAGGTCAAACTATTATCGGTGGTATGGGTGAGCTTCACTTGGATATTATCGTTGACAGAATGAAGAGAGAATTCAAGGTTGAAGCAAATGTCGGTAATCCTCAGGTATCTTATAAAGAAACCATCAGGAAAGCTGTTAAGTCTGAAATGAAGTACGCTAGACAGTCAGGCGGTAAGGGTCAGTACGGACACTGTGTAATTGAAATCGAACCAAGAGAGCCGGGAGAAGGTTACGAATTTGTAAACAAGATTACCGGTGGTGCTATTCCAAAGGAATACATCGGACCAATCGATGTGGGAATACAGGAAGCAATGAAAGCTGGTATTCTTGGCGGATATAATGTAGTTGATATAAGAATAACTCTTATTGATGGTTCATACCACGAGGTTGACTCCTCTGAAATGGCATTTAAGATTGCTGGCTCAATGGCATTCAAGGATGGATGTAGAAAAGCAAGTCCTGTTCTCCTTGAACCAATAATGAAAGTTGACGTTAGCGTTCCTGAAGAATATATGGGAGACGTTATTGGTGGAATTAACTCAAGAAGAGGACGTATTGAGGGTATGGAAGCACGTAGTGGAGCACAGAATATCAGAGCTCTAGTGCCACTATCTGAGATGTTCGGATACGCTACATCACTTCGTTCTTCAACACAAGGTAGAGGTAATTTCTCAATGCAGACAAGTCACTTTGAAGAAGTGCCTAAGAGCATTCAAGAAAAGGTTCTATCTGGTAGAAATACTAATGAGTAAACTCAAATTTGAGTATGTAAGTGTTAATTGCAAGAGCATAAGCTCTTGTTTAGGACAAAATATAAACAAAATCTACTAAATAGCGCAATGCGCTTTAATGAAAGGATGGATTTTAAAATGGGTAAGGCTAAATTTGAAAGATCAAAACCACACGTTAATATTGGAACAATTGGTCACGTTGACCATGGTAAGACTTCTTTAACTGCAGCTATAACTAAGGTATTAGCGATGTTAGGAAGAGCAGAAGTTAAAGACTACGGTTCAATTGACTCTGCTCCAGAAGAAAGAGAAAGAGGTATCACAATCAATACTGCTCACGTTGAGTATGAAACTGAAACAAGACACTACGCTCACGTTGACTGCCCAGGCCATGCCGACTATGTTAAGAACATGATCACTGGTGCTGCTCAGATGGACGGTGCTATATTAGTTGTTTCTGCTGCTGATGGTCCAATGCCTCAGACAAGAGAGCACATACTTCTATCAGGACAGGTTGGTGTTCCTTATATAGTAGTATTCTTAAACAAATGCGATATGGTTGATGACGATGAACTTATCGAGTTAGTTGAAATGGAAGTTAGAGAATTATTAAGCTCATATGACTTCCCAGGCGATGATACTCCAATAGTAAGAGGATCAGCTCTTGTTGCATTGGAATGTGCTTCAACAGATCCTACAGCTGCTGAATATGCTCCAATTCTCGCTCTTATGGACGAAGTTGATAAGTATATCCCAACTCCTGAGAGAGCAACTGACAAGCCATTCCTAATGCCTGTCGAGGATGTATTCTCAATTACAGGTCGTGGTACTGTTGCTACTGGTAGAGTTGAAAGCGGTGTAGTTAAGGTTGGAGATGAAGTTGAAATCGTTGGTTTGATGGATGCTCCAAGAAAAACTGTTGTAACTGGTGTTGAAATGTTTAGAAAGCTTCTTGATCAAGCACAAGCTGGTGATAACATCGGTGCTCTTTTAAGAGGTATTCAGAGAACTGATATCGAAAGAGGACAGGTTCTTGCAAAGGTTGGTTCAATCAAACCTCACACATACTATGAAGGTCAAGTATACGTTTTAACTCAAGCAGAAGGTGGAAGACATAAGCCATTCTTCAATGGTTATAGACCACAGTTCTACTTCAGAACTACTGACGTTACAGGTGTTATCGAGATTCCAGAAGGAACTGAGATGGTTATGCCTGGTGACCACATCACAATGAAGGTTAAGTTAATTACTCCTATCGCTATGACAGAAGGACTTAAGTTCGCTATTCGTGAAGGTGGAAGAACAGTTGGTGCTGGTAACGTATCAAAGGTTATTGAATAATTAATAATTATTATTATAAAAAAGGAACCGATGAAAATCGGTTCCTTTTTACGTGCAAAAAAAATATTAAACTTGATATATAGGTTTGTTTAATATGAACATTAGTAATGAATAATATAGAACTAATAATGCCAAGCATACACAGGAGGATAACTAAAGTATGCTTAGCATTATTAGAAGAGTTAATAGCTTAGTTTAGATAGTTTGGCTATATTATTTATAAGAGTTATATTTTAAATATTGATATTGCCTTTTCTAAATCATCAGACATTGTTTGTAGAGTGTTAGCATATTCGGCTAATTCTTCAGAAGCACTCATTTGAGTTAGAGTACTTTCAAATATCTCACCGCTTGTGACAGCTGATTGTTCTGAAACGGCAGAAATACTTTGCATAGATTCAAGAACATTTTCTTTTGAGTTCATTATGCTAGATACTGATTGTGACATCCTATCCATACTTTCAATAATCTTATCCATAGATGAAAATATAGTTTTAAAGGTATGATCGGCATCATTAACAGTATGTAACTGCTCTTGAATAAGTAAGCTCGAACTTGTTGCTTCTGCAACAGCTTGCTCAGTTTTTAACTGAGCTTTTGAAATAATATCGCTAATGTTTACTGAAGCTGATTTAGAATGATCAGCTAGTTTCTTAACCTCAGAAGCAACAATTGCAAATCCTTTTCCTGCTTCACCTGCACGAGCTGCTTCGATAGAAGCGTTCAAAGAAAGCAAATTTGTTTGTTCAGATATGCCAACTATAACTTTAACGATTTTTTGTATTTCTTTCATACTAGCACTTAATTCAGATATATTCTTTACAATTCTATCTGAAGCAGCATTTGTCTGATGTGATTTAATATTTAGAGCATTTACTACCTCAGAAGCACCTTCACTTAATGCCTTAGTGTGCCCTACAACTTGAGCTACATCCTTCATATTATTGCCTACTATATTAATTTCATTGGAAAGCATACTCATTGTTTCAACGCCATCGTTAATGTCAGTAGCTTGCTCATTTGCACCTTCCGCAATTTGCTTGATTGTAATTGAAACCTGCTGAGAAAGCTTATTACTTTCGCTTGATGATATAGCAATCTTATTAGAAAAATCAAGTATCTTTTGAGCAGAATGCTTAACTTTTTCAACTAGTGCATTTATGTTAATCAGCATTGAGTTAAAGTTTCTACTAATATCAGATAGTTCATCATTTCCATTATCATTAATAGAAATTGTTAAGTCTCCATCCTTAGCCTTTTTCATATAATGAACTAGGTTAACTGATGGAATGGATATACTTTTTGAAATTAATAGTGACATTAAAACAGCAATTATTATACATATAATACCAAATATAATTATATTTTTTCTTAAATCGTCTGCAGAGCTATTCAAGTGATAATATGGAATAACTGAAACTATGTACCAATCATTTATCTCTAGAGAAGAAAAGGTGATTAAGCAGTTCTCATCATTACATATGGATTCAAAATTACCAATTGTAGTATTTAGCTCTTTGATTTTGTTGGCTATAGTTTCTGAAATATCATTTGATTGAAATATTGGGAAATTATCTCCTCTTGAAGAAATAATAGTTCCATCTTTCGCTACAATAAATATGTCAAAAGGTTTTTTAGTTTCTTTATCAGTACCGATATCTAATTTTTCATAACTTCCAGTAAATAAACTTCCATCAGGTATTTGAGTTATAACACCTAAATAATCACCTGTAATTCCAGAAAATATAGATTTATATAGACCCACTGTTTTTTGTCCATTTATAGAGTATTGAACCCATTTAGTAGTCTTTATATCTTGGGACGAATCTAGGATATCTTTATTATTTTCAAGAATTGAAGAGTTGCCCAATATTACATCATAATCTTGTGTTGCATACATACCAAAGGTTTTAATAGCATTATTAGCAGCGACAACTGTCTGAAAAGCATCAGTTAATTTGCGTCTCTCATCTGAACGAACTGTGTCATCTCCAGATACATATTGTTCTAATGAATTTTGCACGGTATTATTGATTGCATAACTAGTAGCATAATCTTCAAAACTTTTAATATTGTTTGCAAGAATAGTACTAGTTTGATTTAAAACTTGTTGAGAATAGCTCTTGACATTTTCATTAATTGCCTTAGATGATTTATCATATGTATATACTGATGTGAATACAATCAAAAGAAGAATAATCAGTACAAATGATAAAATAAGTCTTGTTTGAATTTTAATTTTTCTAAGGAAACTATACAAGGGAGAAATAGCGGCAGTAGGTGTAACTTTATTCAAATTATTTTTTGTAAATGAGGTGCTAGCATTGTTTATAGCTTCTACTTTTGAAGATTTTCTGCTAAATGGTTTTTTTAAAATTGACACAATAAATGGAATAAATTTCATGAAAATTCCCCCTCCTAATAAACCCATAAAGATGGGCACTACATAAATACATACGCACATTTGAGAATAAAAACACAATTTAAATACATCCGTTAATATATTATTAAAGTAAAATCTCTATTGATTGATTAACTCAGCATAAATATCGTTGCATAGACAATAAAATACATACTTGTATTTTTGAAGGAATACTTTAAATTATACTTTCAAAATTAATTATAATATAAGTATTCTTCGTATTGAAGCTATTTCCTCTATTAAATCTAAACTACGCATAAATATCTCACAAAAGACAATAAAATACACATTAGTTTCTTATAATTGAAATACAGTGGTTTATATATTCTTTTGTGTGGTAAAATAATATAAAAATAAAAACATTACTAGGATGTTTATTATACAATAGAAAGGGTATAAAAAAAAGTATTAATTTACGTAATGTTATAACTGAGAGGATGATAAATAAATGCAGGAGATTAAAAAAAATATTTACTGGTGTGGCATTAGAGATTGGGGATTAGGAGTTTTTCATGGTCATGAGCTTTCAACGCATAGAGGTTCTTCTTATAATTCATACTTGATTAAGGATAAAAAAACTGTGCTTGTTGATACAGTATGGGATCCCTATAAAGAAAAATTTGTTGAGGATTTAGAAAAAGATGTTGGTTTAGAAAATATAGATGCAATTGTAATTAATCATATGGAGCCTGATCATGGAGGAAGTTTGGGACTTTTAATGGAAAAAATTCCAAACACACCTATATACTGTACAAAAAGTGGAGCCGAAATAATAAAAAGATATTATGACAAGGACTGGAATTTTAATATTGTAAAAACTGGTGATGTTTTAGATTTGGGAGAATACAAGTTAAACTTTGTTGAAATGCAGATGCTGCATTGGCCAGATAGCTTGTTGGAATATGTTGATGGTGCAAAGCTTGTAATTTCAAATGATGCTTTTGGACAGCATTATTGTGCACCAAGTATTTTTAATGATGAGAATGATGAGTGTGAAATACATCAAGAGGCAATAAAATATTTTGCAAACATATTAGGACCTTTTAAACCTCTAATTACAAAGAAAATAGAACAAATATTGGCTATGAATTTAGATATAGATATGATTGCACCTAGTCATGGTATTATATGGAGGACTAATCCAGCTCAAATAATTGAAAAATATCTCTCTTGGTCGAACCCGAATTATAATGAGGGATATGCTGTAATAATTTATGACACTATGTATAATTCAACAAGATATATGGCAGAGGCGATAGCTAAGGGTATAGAAGAAGGCGGAATGAAATGTAAGTTGTTTAATATTTCTACAAAGGACAGAAGTGATTTAAATGTTGAAATATTTAAATCAAATGCTGTGCTAATTGGCAGTTGTACTGTGAACAATTCGGTTTTAAGACCAACAGCTTCTCTATTAGATGAGATAAAGGGCTTAAAGGTCAAGAATAAGCTTGCATTTGGTTTTGGAGCTTATGGATGGAGCGGTGAGGCTCATAAGATAATTAGTCAGAAGCTTGGTGAAGCAGGGCTGACAATATTCCAAGAACCACTTGGAGTTAAATATAAGGCTTCTCCTGAAGAAATTGAAAAATGTATTGAGGTAGGAAGAAATATTGCAAAACAGTTAAAAGCTTAATATAACGAGGCAAGAAAATGTCCCACACTTCTATAAGTGGCGGGTACCACTTTGGTTATAAACCATATAAAGACTATGTCATTTATTAGATTGCTTGTCTGCTATAGAGACTGCAATATATGTAATGATGTAGTCTTTTTTAGATATAGTAAATCAACATTCACAAAAGGTTTGAGATAAAATAATTTAGCTTTTCATTTGATAAGCTTTAACGCCTACGATTTTTAACTGGGAAAGATGAATTAATTATTAATTGTATATGGTAAAATTATGTAAAGTCTTATATAATATAGGTATTAATAGACTGAAACTTTTAAAGATTGCATAAATCATGATAAATTAAGTGTTTTAGATGCTAATATGTTGAAGTAAGTATTTGCAAATCACTTTTTGATTAGTCATAAGACAAATCAAATACATACTGCAAAATATATATTTTTTTGCGAGAGTGTGTTTGATAGACTAAGGTTGAATTTTCAACCCATATTAACTGAATTGTCTATTTTAACTATATAGGCAGATAATGATTAAAGAGGGGAGGGTAGAAACTCAACTAGAGTAAAGTAAAAGTACTTTTTGTAAATAAAAAAATGGGAGGTAGAGAAATGTTCAAAAAAAGAATTATGTCATTAGTCTTGGTATTGGGTATTTGCTTCACTATGTGTTTTGCCTACAATACTGATAACCAAGCTATTGCAGCAAGTACTACTGAGAGTGGGCTTATTGGAGATTTGAATGGAGATGGTGCCATTGACGCACTAGATTATGCTCTAACAAAGCAAATGCTTCTTGGTATGGTAACAGATTTACCTGTACAGGATGATTTATTTGCTGCTGATGTTGATGGTGATGGAAGTGTAAATGCATTGGATTTATCCTTACAGAAGCAGTATCTATTAGGGCTTATTACGAAGTTTCCGAAGGTTATAAAGCCAAGCGGTCCTGTTGTTATAATGCCTTTGGGAGATTCAATAACTGATGGCTTTACTGTTCCTGGTGCCTATAGAATAAAGCTGTGGAATACAATTCAAAGCAATGGTCAAAAGGTTGATTTTGTAGGCTCTATGTCAAACGGTCCTGCTGAGCTTGGGGACAAGAACCATGAAGGACATTCAGGATGGCGTATTGACCAAATTGATGCAAGGATTGATGGATGGATGACTACATATAAGCCTCAGATTGTTTTATTACACATTGGTACAAATGATTTATCACAAAACTATAATTTATCAACTGCACCTGATAGACTTAGTGCATTGATTGATAAAATATGTGCTAAATTGCCTGCTAACGGTAAAGTATATGTTGCTTCACTTATTCCATTGAGCTATGCTACTCAAATGGCGACTTATAACAGTAAAATTCCAGGAATTGTTCAATCAAAGGCAAATGCTGGTAAACCTGTTTATTTTGTTGATATGAACAGTAAAGTCACAACATCTGATTTAGCAGATGGTGTTCATTGTAACAGAACTGGTTATGATAAAATGGCAGATGCGTGGTATGCTGCAATAAAAAATGATTTGCCTAAATAAGTATAGCTAATTAAAGTAATTATAAAAAGGCGATTATTTTGGCAACAAACTATAAAACAGTCTACAACACGATAGACTTTTTATGTAGGAAAGTTGAGTTACTAATATATATAAGTGGTTGAAGCGTAACTTTAGTAAGGATAGTATATTTTTTAACAAAATACTTCTTACAATTATATAATTATGATATAATAAATGCTGGTGTTTTAAGATACATTATCTGAAAATACCAGCTTTTGTTTTACTAAAGTCAATTTTCGTTTAAAGCCTTGGTTCAACTGGAAAATAAACTTTGTGCCAACATAGTTTTTTCAGAGACAAAACCACAAGTGGGAATTAGCGGTGTGATGGTAAGCTTTAAATACCGTTTGGTAGCGTATGAAGACCATATAAATTGGCTTTTTGGTATAGCATTAGTACATAGATGTGAATCCTCAGCTTATCGGTAGTTTGCTTGACTCTTGTTTTGCTGATAGCTGCTAAGCTGAATAAATTTAAAATAGCTATTGAAGGAGGAAATTAAAATGAATTACTCACATGAAGTTGAAAATATGTGTGTTGTAAAAAAAGGTCCAAATCATGGTCCTGCTCCAATACCTGAAGAAGGTAAATGGGTAAAAGTAAAAGAAGTTAAAGATATTTCTGGTTTGTCACATGGTATAGGCTGGTGTGCTCCACAGCAGGGAACTTGTAAGTTAACTCTTAATATTAAGGAAGGTATCATAGAGGAATCTTTGGTTGAAACATTAGGTTGCTCAGGTATGACTCACTCTGCTGCAATGGCTGCCGAAATATTAACAGGAAAGACTTTACTTGAGGCTTTAAATACTGACTTAGTATGTGATGCTATTAATGTTGCTATGAGAGAGATATTCCTCCAATTAGTATACGGTAGAACACAGTCTGCTTTTTCAGAGGACGGTCTTATTATTGGTGCTGGACTTGAAGATTTAGGTAAGGGCTTACGTTCACAGGTTGGAACAATGTTCTCAACTAAGGCAAAGGGTGTTAGATATTTGGAAATGGCTGAAGGCTATGTACTCAGTATTGGACTTGATGCAGATGGCGAAGTAATTGGATATAAGTTTATTCACCTTGGTAAGATGATGGAAGCAATCAAAAAGGGTGTTGATCCAAAAGAAGCTTATGAAAAGAACATTGGTACATATGGAAGATATGCTGACGCAGTAAAAACAATAGATCCAAGAGAAGAATAATAAGAGAGAGGTGATACTAGTGGTTAATTTCGAAGGTTATGGAAGAAGAATAGATACAATAAATAAGTGTTTAGCTGAGTATGGCTTTAAGAACTTAGAGGAAGTTAAAGAATTATGCACATCAAAGGGCATAGATGTTGACGGTATCGTTAGAGGAGTACAGCCAATAGCATTTGAAAATGCTGTATGGGCTTATACATTAGGATGCGGTATTGCACTTAAAAAGGGATTGAAAAACGCAGCAGAAGCAGCAGAAGCTATCGGACTTGGCTTACAAGCTTTTTGTATTCCTGGTTCAGTTGCTGATACAAGAAAAGTTGGTCTAGGACATGGAAATCTTGCTGCAATGCTATTAAAAGAAGAAACTAAATGTTTTGCTTTCCTTGCAGGACATGAATCCTTTGCTGCTGCTGAAGGTGCTATTGGTATAGCAAAGACAGCTAATAAGGTTAGAAAAGAACCACTCCAAGTTATATTAAATGGACTTGGAAAGGATGCAGCTTTTATTATTTCAAGAATTAATGGTTTTACATATGTTGAAACTGATTATGATTTTTCAACTGATACATTAAACATCGTTAGAACTAAAGCTTACTCAGATGGAGACAAAGCTAAAGTTAGATGCTACGGAGCTAATGATGTTCTTGAAGGCGTTGCAATAATGAAACAAGAAAGTGTTGACGTTTCTATTACAGGTAACTCAACAAACCCAACTAGATTCCAGCATCCTGTAGCAGGAACTTATAAGAAATGGGCTATAGAAAATGGAAAGAAATATTTCTCAGTTGCTTCAGGTGGAGGAACAGGTAGAACCTTGCACCCAGATAATGTAGCTGCAGGTCCTGCTTCATATGGTTTGACTGATACAATGGGTAGAATGCACGGAGATGCTCAGTTCGCTGGTTCATCTTCAGTTCCTGCTCACGTTGAAATGATGGGTCTAATCGGAGCTGGTAACAACCCAATGGTTGGTATGACAGTTGCTATTGCAGTTGCTATTGAAGAGAATTCAAAGTAATTGGTATTTCAGAAATTTTATAAGTAAATAAATATTAATTCACAATGCACGTTATAAAGAGATTTATTGCGTGCGTTGTTTTTATGTACTTCTAAATGTTGTTTTATAAAGCATAGTTGCATGTATTTTACGCATTGAGTGGTAATAAAATTCATTTTAATTCATATGGTAATGTAAGTTTCTTCCGTAGCTCTGCATAACTAATTGTTAATGAACTTCCTTTTTAATTTATATAAGTATTCTATAAAGGCATACAAGATTATCTTGTAAAAACTACGCTTGCATTGTCATATAATAATTTAAAGATATATGGGAGGTTGATTATTAAAAATTTTTATAGTTGCGAATATAGACAAATATATTTAATTTATTTAAAATTGTAATAGAAATATAATTAAGTTTTTAAAAATAAAGTCGGAAATTTTCTATGTTTTTGAGTTTAGTAAACTTTATAAGTATATTAAAAAATAGAAACTTACTTTATTTAAAAGGATTTTTTAGGTTTGTATAGAATACCTATAGATGGGATTTTTGTTATTTTTACATAGAATAAGGAGGTTGTGCAAATGAAAATATTTGAAAATATAAATACTATTGTATCTATAATAGCTGGTTTATTAAGTATACTTATGTTTGTTTTATCAAATCGGGAGAGAAAAAAGTGTACTCAAATAAAGAACATTATAGAACAGAAAATCCAGATTGTTAATAAGGAATCAACTATAAAGAGCAAAGATGAATTTAATATTAAACAGGTAGAAACATTTGATAATAGAAAAACAATTAGTTAGGGGTGTTCTACTTTGAATGATATTTTTAACATAGAAAAAATTGATAAGTTTTTCAATATTCAAGAGTTGGAAATTTCTGATATTAGTAAAATAATTAAACAAATGATATCTATAAAGAATGATATAAATCACAAAAGCAAAAAGAGAACTAAACCTTACGATATAGTTGACAAGATTATTTTAAATAAATTTTCTGAGAATTATAAAGAAAAAATAAAAAAATATCATTTAGATTCATTTGATATTGTTGAAGATGCGGTATCATGTTTGGCTGAAATGGAAGCATCTATTAATGATGATTTATTTGATTATTATTGGGAAATTTACACAAGTATTTTAATAAAATTAAATATAAATATTAATGATGATGAAAGCATAAAAGAAATAGTTGATACCATATATTCTGCATTAAATGAAAAAATTTATGACCAAATATTTGCTGGGAAAAAATCTGATATAGAAACAAATAAAAGAATTACATATATAAATGCTATTACAGCATATGTTTTTTATAAATGCAAAATTTTAATTCCGATTGAAAGTACAAACACAAAGATCAGATAGGAGATGTTATTATGATCGTAAATTTTGATAGCCATCCAAAAAACTCAATAATATATACTACTAGCATAATACTGTCCTATTTAAAGAATAATAACGGAATGGCTAATTTTGAAGACTTATACAAGTATTGTATGAACTCAAAAATGGATTATTCAATTTTTATACTTTCAATTGACTGGATGTACTTAGTTGGATTGTTAAAAGAAATAAATAAAAGAAATGAGTTGGTATTATGCAATTAATTAGTTTAATTGTAGTTAAGTCTGCATCTAATGAAATTATTAGAAACATACCATTTAATGCAAAGGGGTTGTCTCTAATAGTTGATGAGACAAATAAAATTACCAGTGGAAGCAATATAGGAAAGACTACTGCAGTAAAGATAATAGACCTTTGTTTAGGTGCGAGTTCACCTTCAAGCTTATATAAAGAAAAAGATACTGGTGAGAATATAATTGTTGGGGAATTTCTTGAAAAGAATAAGGTTTTCGCTGAGTTGACGTGTAAAATTAATGATGAATTATATACATTTAAGAGAGCTTTATATAAGAATGGTAAAAATGAAATTAATGGAGAAATAACTGATAATATTACTCAATATAGATATAAATTAAATTTTATTATTTTTAATAATTCCAAGAACAAACCAACCTTAAGGCAGTTAATATCTAAGTTTATTAGGCTTGAAAATTTAAATGAAAGCTCTTTACTTAAATATTTAGGTACTTATACAAAAAACTATGAATATCAAGCAATATATGAATATTTATTCGGGATTGACACATCGAAGTCTGAAAATGTTAACATTTTATCTATTAATGAAGGTATTGATAAAGATATAGAAGCTATCTATAGGAAGAATGGTGTTTCTTCGCTCAAAGAATTCGAAACTAAAATAAACCTAATGAAGGAAGAAGTTGATAAATTCAAAAAATCGTATTCTGAAATAACAGTTATAAATGGATATAATGATAAATTTAATGATATGCAGGACTTACTGTCGGATATTCACAAATTAGAAGCGAATTATTCTAAGTATAAATTAAAGATAGAGTTGATGAAAGAAAAAATAAAAAAAGAAGAAGATAAAATATTTAATGTCGATTCTAAGATGTTAAAGAAATTGTACGATGAAACAAAATTATCATTAAATAGCCAATTACGTGATTTTGAGGATTTAGAAAAATTTCATAATGGAATGATAAATAAAAGGATTGCAATGCTTAAGGAATCCATGAATGAGTTACAGGTGGAATTAAAGGATACTAATTCTGAACTGACGAAATTACAAAAAGATTATGAGAATAACTTTGTTAGTTTTAATATAGAGCTTAAAGATAAATTTGAAGAAAAGTACAGTGAATATTCAAAAAATAAAATAAAATTAGAAAATTTTATAAGTGACTATACTTATATAGTTGAAAAACAAAAAGAGAAAGATGTAAATTTAAGTAAGAAAATAGCTGGAAATAATAATGCTCATAGAAAGCAAGAGATAGAGGAAAAGTTTAATGCTTACTTTAAAGAATTAACTAAAAACATAATTGGTGAGACATTTGCCGTTGTTTTAAATGAGGATGATGAAGATTTTCCGGTCAAAATAGTTGGAATGAATGGCAAACCTGGTACAGGAATTAAAAAAGCAATGATAACTTGTTTTGACCTTGCTCATGTTAAGCTGATTATAAAAGAAAAATATCATATGCCGATTTTTGTTATTCATGATAAACTTGAGAATATTGACTTAAAAGAATTAGGGAGTATTATTGCAGAATCTCGCATGTTTGAAGGACAATATATCTTTCCAATCCTAAATGATCGTATAGATATGTTGGGGATAAAAGAAGAAGAAGTTGTTTTAAGATTATCATCAGAAGATAAATTTTTTCGCATTAAATGATATTTTAAATACAACACATTTAGTCCCTTTTAGCAAGAACTATAAAATTGAAAGTTTTGATTCAGGTATTGATGAATATAATCAATTTCTTATAAAAGAAGCAGAATATTTACATGAGAGTGGATTTAGTTATACCCAATTATTATTAGACAATAGGTCTGGTGATGTAATTGGGTATATTTCTATGTGTATGGGTTCTATTAAATTGACTAATTCAGAAAAAGAGATGCATAAAATTAGTAGCATTCATTTTAATGCCATTCCTTCATTAAAAATAGGTAAACTTGCGATTGACAAAAGATATAGAAAAAAATGCAAAGGTTATGGTTCATACTTAATTCAAATTGCTAGAGGAATTGCTTCTGAATCTATCGACAACGGAATATCTTGTAGATTTATCTGTGTAGATGCTGACATAGAGCATAGTCCTAAAACTTTTGAATTTTATGAGAAGAATGATTTTTTACCAAATGAGTCTTTTAAAAGTAATAATAAAACTGTAAGTATGAGATTAGATATTTTTAATGATGAAATTGAAGATGAATTAGAAGCAACAGGAACAGAAAGTTAATTTACAGTACATACTAAGACCATCTTTACAGAGGGTCTTTTATTATAGTATTTATTTCTATCTGCTTAATATTTTGAGAGCATGGAATCTTAATAGATTTAATACTTATACTTACCAACAGTTTCAGAGAAAATCAGGTATGTCTTTAGGATGAAGAATGTCTACTATTTGTCTACCACGTAAAAATTTATTAAGTTTACAAAAGTAAATCTCTCCAAGAGTAAGGGGTTTTATGATGATTTTTACACTAAGAAATATGCAACGATATAATAAGCTAATTATATCTGTCCTTTTTGCATACATAATAAGATTAATTGTTGAAAATAATGGAATATGATTAACCGAAGAAATGCTATAATATACTCATTAAAGAGCATTATTTTATTTGCAATATATATTGCTATACAGCGAATGAGAAAGGCAAAAACATGTTAAAAACAAATGAAAGTAAAATTCAGAGCTATTTCACAAATAGAAAAGTTATTATATTATCAGCAATATTTTGTTGCTTTCTATGGGGAAGTGCCTTCCCAGCAGTAAAAAACGGTTACATACTTTTTAATATTCCGCAGAAGGATATACCTTCTAAAATGTTGTTTGCTGGTTATAGATTCTTTTTAGCTGGAGTTTTAGTACTTATTGTATCTAAATGTTTTGGTAGGAGACTGCTTGAATTAAACAGAAATAATATAGGTCAGATAGTACTTTTAGGGGTAACTCAAACCTGCTGTCAGTATATATTTTTCTATATTGGATTGGCGTATACTACTGGTGTAAAAGGAGCTATCATTAGTTCTACATCCACTTTTTTTAGCATAGTAATTGCACATTTTCTATATAAAAATGATAGGTTAAGTATAGTCAAAGTCGTTGGGTGTTTATTAGGGTTTATAGGTGTTATTATGGTTAATACTAATACAAGCTTGTTAGATTTTAACTTTTTATTTAAGGGTGAAGGCTTTGTACTAATATCAGCATTTATAGCAGCAGCTGCTTCTATTTATGGCAAAAGAATTACACAAACTCTTGATTCAATGGTGGTTACGGGCTATCAACTTACCCTTGGAGGGGGTGTATTGGTATTGATAGGATGCATAAATCATGGTACAGTTTTAGAATTTAGTATAAAATCCGCATTGCTACTGCTTTATTTAGCTATTCTTTCTGCCATTGCCTTTTTGCTTTGGACAATATTATTGAAATATAACAAGGTAGGGGAAATAACGATATTTAGTTTTTTTATACCTGTATTTGGGGCCATTTTATCGGCTGTTTTTCTTAATGAGAATATTTTTATGCTAAAAAATATTTTTGCATTAATCTTTGTTAGCTTAGGTGTTTGGATGATTAATGTCAGACGAGAAAAAAAGCTATAAATTTAACTAATAATTCTCAAATACACCTGTATATGATAAAATAGCCTAGAAAGCAATTTTTAACAATAATAGTATTATGGTAGCGGTAGAAAAGATGAAGTCAATATGTCCGACATTTCTATTATCAATAATAATATTATAGTGCATTTAGCAGACAATATCTGAAAGGTGAAATACATGAGCAATCGTAAAATTTATTCTTGTACCACATATATTAATGCTGTATTATATTAATATAAGTTGTACGTACAACTTGTTATAATATAATAAAATAGTATTAAAGTGGTATTGAAATTTGCTAAATTCAATTACAGTTCAAAACTCCGCTTGATATAAGCTAGAAAAATAAATTTTATTCTAACATATAAATTTTTCGATTTGGTTTGGGTTTGAATTGGTTTTTTGGGATGTCTATTTTGAAATCCACAAGTAATTATTACAAGTATGTATGGAGTTGAAAAGTAATACTGTGTGTGTCTCTTTAAAGCAGAGGCGTACCACAGATAGTTCACCATAATTTAGTGTCTAAAGTGGGCATGAAGGTTATCAGCTCGAAAAATGAGTATATACTAACATGGTGAATTTTCGAGCATTAAAAAGCCTTAAAGGGGCTTTTTATAAGTTAGGTGAAAGGGGTAGATACTAAATTGCAAAAGGATATAATTAAACAAAAAATCAAGACTGGAAAAACAGTTCTTGGTATTGAATTGGGTTCTACACGTATAAAGGCAGTATTAACAGATGACAATCATGCACCTTTAGCTTCAGGTAGCTATGAATGGGAGAATCATTATGAGAATAACATTTGGACATATCACCTAGAGGATGTCTGGAAAGGGATACAGAAAAGTTTTCAAAGATTGTCTGAGGAAGTACAAAAGAATTATGATGTACCGCTAGAGCAACTCAGTGCCATTGGCTTTTCAGCAATGATGCATGGTTATCTTGTGTTTGGCAAAGCAGGAAATCAATTGGTGCCGTTCCGCACATGGCGTAATACTATTACCGAAAAGGCTGCGGAGGAATTAACAGAACGATTCAGGTTTAATATTCCACAGAGGTGGAGTATTGCACATCTTTATCAATCTATTTTGAATGAAGAGGAGCATGTAAAGGATATTCATTTTATAACTACGCTCGCTGGTTACGTGCATTGGAAATTGACGGGGCAAAAAGTGTTAGGAGTGGGAGATGCATCAGGTATGTTTCCTATTGATAGCTCTTCCTGCAATTACAGCGAGAAAATGCTTCAGCAGTTTGACCAGCTTGTGGCGGACAAAAATATACCTTTAAAACTGAAAGATATTTTACCAAAGGTACTGATGGCAGGTGACTTGGCAGGCAAGCTAACAGAAGAGGGAGCAAAGCTTTTGGATGCAACAGGAAAATTACAGTCTGGTATTCCATTTTGTCCGCCAGAGGGAGATGCAGGAACTGGAATGACAGCTACTAATAGTGTGGCTGAGCATACAGGAAATGTATCTGCGGGTACTTCTATTTTTGCAATGGTAGTTTTGGATAAAGAATTATCACGGGTCTACCCTGAGATTGATATTGTAACCACACCAAGCGGTAAGTCGGTGGCTATGGTTCATTGCAACAATTGTACGTCGGATTTGGATGCTTGGATAGGGCTGTTTACACAATTTGCCACTGTTTTGGGTAATGATGTGAATAAGCCACTTCTTTACGATACTCTTTACGGTAAGGCACTTGAAGGAGATGCAGATTGTGGTGGCTTGCTGGCTTATAATTATTTTTCTGGAGAGCCTATTACAAAGATGGATGAAGGGCGTCCACTATTCATGCGGATGCCTGAGAGCAAATTTACTCTTTCCAATTTTATGCGCGTGCATCTATATTCCGCAATTGCTACATTAAAGCTGGGTATGGATATGCTATTTGAAAAGGAGCATGTTCACCTTGAACAGCTCATGGGACATGGTGGATTGTTCAAAACAAAGGATGTAGGACAAAAGCTAATGGCAGATGCCATTAACGTACCTGTCGCAGTACTAGATACAGCAGGTGAGGGTGGTGCGTGGGGTATTGCTCTGCTAGCAGCCTTTATGAAAAATAAAGCACAGGATGAAAAACTGGAAGATTATCTTGCACATAGGGTATTTGCGGAGAAATCAGGTAACTGCATAAAGCCCGATGCTAAGAATGTTCAGGATTTCAATATTTTTATGAAACGCTATTCGGAAGGTCTTAATGTTGAGAGAGCTGCTGTGGCTTCAATAAAATAAAAAAGGGAGTGTATCTGATATGGCAATGAAAGATTATGAGTTCTGGTTTGTGGTAGGCAGTCAGTTTTTATATGGAAATGATGTTCTAGATACAGTGGCTGCTCGTGCCGCAGAAATGGCTGAAAAAATGAATTCCTCTGGAATTTTGCCCTGTAAAATTGTGTATAAGATAACGGCTAAAACGCCTGAAGAGATTTTAAGTGTAGTAAAGGATGCTAACTATCAGGATAAGTGTGCAGGAATTATTGTGTGGATGCATACCTTCAGCCCATCTAAAATGTGGATTAATGGCTTAAAGGATCTTCAAAAACCTTATTGTCATTTTGCTACTCAGTATAATAGGGAAATTCCAAACGATACTATTGATATGGATTTCATGAATCTTAATCAGGCTGCTCATGGTGATAGAGAACATGGTTTCTTAGGTGCACGTCTGCGTATGAAACGTAAGGTTATTGCAGGCTATTGGCAAGATGCCGATGTACAGGAAAGGATAGGCGATTGGATGCGTGCAGCCATAGGTGTTGCGTTTAGCAAGACTCTAAAGGTTATGCGATTTGGCGATAACATGCGTAATGTGGCTGTTACTGAGGGTGACAAAGTTGAAGTACAGACAAAGCTTGGCTGGCAGGTTAACACTTGGCCTGTTGGTACTCTTGTGGAGTATATAAATAATGTTACGGACGATGAGGTAGAAGCATTAATGTCTGAATACGCACAAAAATATGAGATTAACACTGACAAGCTCAGTAGTATACGGTATCAGGCAAAAGAGGAAATAGCTATTAAAAAGCTTTTGGACAGCGAGGGCTGTAAAGCCTTCAGTAATACGTTCGAAGACTTGTATGGTATGGAACAGCTCCCTGGACTTGCTAGTCAACGCTTGATGGAGCAAGGTTATGGATATGGTGGTGAGGGTGACTGGAAAGTTTCTGCAATGACTGCAATAGTAAAAGCAATGGCAGAAGGAAAAACAGGCGGCACTACTTTTATGGAAGACTATACCTATGATTTAACAAAGGGAAATGAGTACAGCCTAGGGGCACATATGCTGGAGGTTTGCCCAAGTATTACAGCTGTAAAACCCAAAATTGAAGTGCATCCCCTTGGTATAGGTGGTAAAGGTGATCCTGCTCGTCTTGTTTTTGAAGGAAAGGCTGGAAATGCTATTGTAATCAGCCTTGTAGATATGGGTGGCAGATTACGTCTGATTTGTCAAGACATTGAGTGCGTTAAGCCAATATATGAAATGCCAAAATTACCAGTTGCCCGTGTTATGTGGCGTGCTATGCCCGATCTGCTCGTTGGAGCTGAGGCATGGATTATTGCAGGAGGTGCTCACCATACGGTGTTGACATATGACATAACTGCAGAGCAGATGAGAGACTGGGCACGTATGATGGATATTGAGTTTGTGCATATTTCAAAAGATACTGTCATTGAAGCACTTGAGCAAGAACTATTTCTTGCTGATCTTGCTTGGAAGTTAAAATAAAAATGACAGAAGACTACTATTCAGCCGCTTAAAATTAACCTAGTCTATGTGTATTCAAACTTATCAATGGTTTGTTGCCAAAATAATTGCTAGAATTAGTAATGATTCAACTCAGTGTTTTTGCTGTCGCACACATTTACCATCCATGGTTCATAGTGTGCTAAAACCGACATCGTGTCGGTTTTTCAGCAATAAAACTTCGTTTCATCAACTAATTCATGCAATTATTTCTATCCCAACTGTCCATTGATAAGTATGAACACCTAATATATATAGTTTATAAGTTATTAAAGTATGTGCTGTATATTTATATTGTCTAAGGCAGAATAGTAACGAGATAATTATGATATTCAAATAAATGGCAGGGAGGGAAAATTTTGCTTGAAACATTAAAAAATGAAGTTTTTGAAGCTAACTTATTACTGCCGAAGCATGGACTTGTCACTTTTACATGGGGAAATGTATCAGGTATAGACCGCCAAAAAGGGCTTGTTGTTATAAAACCCTCAGGTGTGGAATATTCAGATATGAAAGCCCAAGACATGGTTGTAGTAGACCTTGCTACAGGCAGACAAGTAGAAGGTGCTATGAAGCCTTCCTCTGACACAGCTACACATCTTGTACTGTATCGTGCATTTCCTAAAACAGGTGGTATAGTACACACGCATAGTCGGTGGGCTACGGTGTATGCACAGGCAGGAATGGGAATTCCAGCACTGGGAACGACCCATGGGGATTATTTTTACGGTGAGATTCCATGTACACGAAGGATGACGGTGGAGGAAATAGAAGGAGAACCAGGACACTATGAATTGGAAACAGGAAATGTTATTGTAGAGACTTTTAAGAATAAAAGTGCAAATGACATTCCAGCAGTTGTTGTTCATAGCCACGGACCTTTTACTTGGGGCACAAATGCAGAAAATGCTGTCCACAATGCCGTTGTGCTTGAAGAGTTAGCTTTTATGGCATGGCATAACCAAATGATGAACCCGCATATTAAACCAATGCAGCAGGAATTATTGGACAAGCATTATCTTCGCAAACATGGCTCAAATGCATACTATGGACAGGGGAAAAAGGATTAAAGCTATTACTATTCAGCCTAATAATATTATTAACTGAGTCTATGGGTATTCAAACTTATCAATGGTTTGTTGCTAAATAATTGCTAGAATTAGTATAGAAAAAATGCACAAATAAGTATATAATATTTTATTATTGTATACTTATTTTTTATTATATATTTTTATTTAAATAGTTTTTAAGTATACTTAATATTAACCCGATGTACAAAGGCTATGATGATGAATAAAGTACATTGATTAAATGGAGGTTAGAATGGATTTCAAAAGAGAACATTTAAAGGATTCGCAGAGAATAGTAATTAAGGTAGGAACATCAACATTAACCTATGATACTGGCAAAATAAACTTTACTCGTATAGATAAGCTGGCTAGAATAATTTCGGATTTATCAAACCAAGGAAAAGAAGTTATACTTGTTACTTCTGGTGCTATTGGTGTGGGTGTAGATAAGCTGAAAATGCCTGAAAGACCAAAAACAATACGAGAAAAACAGGCGGTTGCTGCCGTTGGACAATGTGAGCTGATGCATATGTATAGCAAATTCTTTTCGGAGTATGGGCATACTGTTGCACAAATTTTGTTGACTAGAGATATAATGAGTGATGAGCATTGCCGTGAGAACGTAGTAAATACATTTGAAACATTGCTTGAAAAAGGGATAGTTCCAATTGTAAATGAAAATGATTCTGTATCCATTGTTGAATTAAAGGTAGGACAAAAAGACACTTTCAGTGAGAATGACACTTTGTCAGCTCTTGTTGCTAAGCTGATAGAGGCAGATTTGTTAATTATTTTATCTGATATTGATGGCTTTTTTGACTCAGACCCAAGAAAAAATCCAGACTCAAAAATGCTTTCAATTATTAAGGAAATTACTCCGGATATTGAACTTTGTGCAGAAGGTGCTGGCACAAAGAGAGGCACAGGAGGAATGGTCACAAAGCTTAAAGCTGCAAAAATTGCAACAAAATCAGGAGTAAATGTAGTTTTAACAAATGGCAGTAACCCAGAAATTATTATGGATATAATTAATGGCCAGGATCTTGGCACAATTTTTGTTGGTAAGGGTAAGTAGATATAACGAGGCAAGAAAATGTCCCCCCACTTCTATAAGTGGCGGGTATCACTTTGGATATAATAAACTCAAAAAAAGTGTACAGGGATTGTTAGATTAAAAATCTTTAACTCTCTGTACACTTTTTATTTGTATTTTAGTAATACTGGCTGATTCATGGAAGAACATCTAATTCCTCATCTGGTATGCTAGGAAACAAAGGATTATCTAGTATGAAATCCTGACCAACTTGATGAGAGTCTGTATTAGCACCTTGTTCTGAGTTAGGCGTTGGTCCTACAATACTAGATGCACTGTGGATTGTACAATATTCACCTTGAGGAAGTTCATATATCCAATCCTTAATCTTTGATACTAGAGATGGATCTTTAGGTAGATAAGGAATAGGTCTTTGAATAAATACGCGTTCTTGTACTACCGAAGCAGGGCAATGTTCATTTGCCAATAAAGGTCTGCCGTATATGTCTTTGCAAGTAGTATCTACTTTTGCCAGCACATGGACATCGCAGGTGTCTTTTGGCTCTGTACCTTTAGCAAAATATTCTGTTCTTATTGCATTTCCTCTAGGGTCTTTACTACAATGTTCACCTGGTAATTTTCCAGAATATATGCAGATAGATTTCTTTACTATTCCCTCAGGTTGCTTGAAGTCTTTAACCTCTAAATCAGCATGTATTCTATTCATAATTTTATTCCACATTTTTAATGATTGACTATACTCAGAGGATTTTAATGATTTTGGATTATTGTAGCCATACCATGTAGCACCTACGTAATAAGGTGAATATCCAACAAACCATTTGTCGTAATTATCATTTGTTGTACCTGTTTTTCCTGCTGTTGGTATAACTTTTCCTGCTGAATTTTTAACAGTTCCTAGTCCTCCTGAAGCAGCTGTACCAGAAGTAACAACATCCCTCATCATATTAGTCATAAGAAATGCGGTTGTTTCTTTGTATGCAATATTCTTTTTCTGAGTTTGTGTTTTATCAAGTATTACATTACCACTTTCATCAGTTACCTTTGTATAAGAGATTGGTTCAAGATAAATACCATCATGGACAAAGGGAACATATGCGGAGGCCATAATTAATGGATTTACACCTTCATTAAGACCGCCGAGAGCCATGGAAACATATCCTTCTTTTGACCTGTCAATATTTACTTTTTTTAGGTATTCGATTGATTTTTGAGCACCTAAATAATCCATAAAAACTTTCGCCGCTACAACATTAATAGAGCTTCTGATACCGCTTCTTATTGTAGAAAGACCTCTATAGCCTAATTCGGAATTCTTAGGGTATGGAGTAGTTGGGTTTTGTGGATCAAGATAAATTGGAACATCATCTACAACAGTTGCTGGCGTTATTAAGCCTAAGTCTATTGCAGGTCCATAAACAGCTATTGGCTTAAAGCTTGAACCAGGCTGTCTTTTCATTGAAGTAGCTCTATTAAGAGTAAAATTGCCCTTTTTATGACCATATGCACCATACATACCACGGATTTGACCATTAGAAGGATCTAAAATAAGCATTGCAGCTTGAGCCTGCATGTCAGGATTACTAATTTTTTTATTTACAGGAAAATTTTCGATGTTTGTAAACTCTTCATTCATTACCTTCTGAATTTTTGTATCTTGAGTTGTATAAATTTTCAAGCCGCTATTGTAAATTTTTATATTTGCAGCATCACTTGAAATATTGTACTTTTCCATTAAATCCTTCTGTACTTGAGTAAGAACATAATCAACGAAATAACTCTGAACATTATTAAGAGAAACATTCTCATCGGTATTTTGCTTGTAGATTTTCAGTTCTTCTGCAATGGCTTCATTATACTCGTTTTGTGTAATTTTTCCTTGAGCTAGCATTGCTTGTAAAATAATTTCTTGACGTTCCTTGTTTCTTCTTTTATTATTTTCACCCAAGGTAGGATCATAATACCCAGGAGATTTTGTAACACCTGCGATACTTGCACATTCGGCAAGGGATAAGTCCTTTACATCCTTATTAAAGAACTTTTTTGCAGCAGCCTGTACGCCATAACAGCCAGAACCTGTAGTAATGCGATTCATGTAATTATCAAGAATTTGGTCTTTTGATAGATTTCTTTCCAGCTGAATTGCTTGCCAAGCTTCCTGTACTTTTCTTTTTATAGTAGTATCTTCATTGCCTGTAATATTTTTAACTAATTGTTGAGTAATAGTACTACCACCAAAGGATGCATCTCCGAAATGAACTATATAACTAATAGCAGCTTTTACGAATCTTTTGCTGTCAACGCCGCCATGATTATAGAAATTTTTATCCTCTATAGCAATAAATGCGTTTCTCAAATTATCAGGAATTTCTGAATGGACAACTACAACTCTGTTCTCACTGCCTTTTATTTGAGCTATCTCATTACTTTCGTTGTCGTATATAAAAGACGTAAGTTTAGTTAATTCAAGTTGATTAGGAGTTATAGCATCAGCACTTTTTAAATAACCGAGACAAGCACCTCCTAATATACCTGCAAAAGTGCAGCCTATTGAAATAAAGATAACAACTACTGTTTTCAAAACAGCTAGAGCAAATTTAGAGTAGGTGCTTTTTTTCTTTGTCTTCTTTTTTTGCTCATTTCTGCCTGAAGCAGTACTTTCATTAGATTTCATACATAACCTCCATAAACCAAAATCACAAAATATATAAGTTGAGTATCTCCCTATGCGAGTTAGTGAAAATAGGAAATAATAATTATTTGTCTAGGACATTATATCACAAATAGATGGTATGTGTATAATTTTTACTAAATGTAGAATAGAGTACATACACAAAAATACTCCATTTCATATTGCATTTGAAATGGAGTATTTCAAGACACTTATTAATACAAACTACATTTCAGTTTGTCCTTCGTCAATAATGGAACTTTTCTTATAATCTTTCTTTTTACCCATCAACAATGACTTGGAAGTCTGGTTTTCAAGCATTTTACAATTTCCTTCAAATAAACTGCCTTCGTCACAGATAAAGGACTTTACTTGGATATCCCCCATCAATTTTGCTGTGGATAAAAGTTTAAGCAGACCTGAAGAGGAAACATCTCCGTCAATGCTACCTGCAACATGTATATTTGATGCAGTTACATTACCTTTAATGCTAGCAGCTTCACCTATAAAAAGGTCGCCTTGAACAGAAATATTTCCTGTTAATTTGCCGTCTATTCTTATAATTCCTTTAGAATTAATATCGCCTATTAATTCTGTATTTGAACCAATTAAGGTATCAAAGGTTGCTTTTTCAAAATCCGTTTGCCTATTAAACAATGTCTTTCCTCCCTTAAATATTTATATTTAAATCAAATTAATCCTGTCTAATTAAACTTTCCTACATAAAAGCTATCGGTACATAAACACTTATCAAGAGCTATGTTTATTTTGCTAAGCTAAAATCAACATACTCAGTTGGGTCAACGGGAATATTATTAACTCTGATTTCAAAATGCAGATGAGGTCCTGTACTTAAGCCTGTACTGCCCACTAATGCTATTTTTTGACCTTTTTGTATATTATCACCTTTATTTGCTAATAGCTTTGAAGCGTGGGCATATAATGTATGATAGCCATTTCCATGGTTTATTATAACATTGTAACCATATCCTTTAGAATATCCTGAGTATTCAACTTTGCCTGAAGCGGATGCCAATATTGGATCGCCACTGGAAGAGGATATATCAACACCGTCATGTGCCAAATATACCTTTTTTATAGGGTGTTTTCTCATACCAAATGGAGAACAGATTTTTCCAGGAGAAGGAATCAATGTTGGAATAGCACTAACTACCTTTTCAAGTTTTTCTTTTGAAAGATTAAGCTCTGCCAGTAATTGTTCATCTGAATTAAAGTTTTTATTTAATTGCTCTACAACACTATTTAGTTTGATTAAATCTAAGCCTGCTTGGCTTGTGCTCTTGCTTTTGGCAGTAGAACCTCGATTAGATTTAGTCATATAATTGTCGGCTATTTGCTTGTACATCTTAGTAAACTCATTTATTTTTTCTTTACTGGCTACAGCACTGGATTGCAGGGCTTTAATTTGATTGTTGCTCGCTGTCAACACTTCATTTTGTTCAAGAAGTGAAAGTGATAAGCTTTGTATCTGCTGTTGTAAGTCTTCCTTGCTCAATTCTTTAGCTTGTACCTTGCTCTCAGATAAATTAATCAGATATGCTGAAAACGATACTGAACTAACTAAAAGCAATGTTGCTAATAATTTTGCTAATGGTGCTTTAATGGAATACTTCTTGACACAATCGTTACTATTTGGAATTATAACTATTGAGTAGGTCTTATTTAGTTTTTTTATAATACTTGATAAATTCATTAGTAAATACCACCGTTCTTTATTTACAATTTTTATATTTAATACTATATTTGTAGTATATCTAATTTTTCATATTAGATAACAGTCTAACACAAAAATATCATATTAAAAAATTTAGCACACAGTTAATTAGGGCTTAGGCCTTTTGGGGAAATTAATCCATTGTATTTTAACCAATAATTTAGTTTTTATGAATTATACATTTAGAAGTTTTAAGTCCCAAACCATAGTGTAAGCTATCAGTCAGTAGTAATTGACTGCATTAATAGTAGTATAGGAAAATATAGAAAAATGAGCATAACTAAAAAAGTTTCTAAAAAAATAAAAAATCATACTTTCTTTATAACATTATTGAAATAATGTTGCAATACTTTTTGCAAAATTAGAATTTAAGTTTTTTTATTTGGTTAATATTTAGACACTTAATATAGTTTATTAAGACAACTTTCCTACTTAAAAAGATATCGGTTCACAGGATGAATATATTCGGTAAAAACATGAAAACTAATTTTGTGGAAGGTTTATTTTTAAAGATTAGGTGCTACACATAAATATTTGAATACAAACGCAATAAAAAAGCATTTATGTTGCTTAAAGATAATGGAGATTAGCTTAAATATAGATTTATTAATCAGAAACAACTTTCGCAGTTGATTATACTGATTAAAGCCTAGTAATATAAGGTGTGGTAGCATTATCAATGAAGTTGGGTTAGAAATAATTGCATGAATCATTACTAATTCTAGCAAATATTTCGGCAACAAACCATTGATAATTCTACCGCACCAATAGATTTTTATGTGCGAAAGTTGATTCGGATATTAAATATTAAAAAAATATTTGGAAAATAAAGGTTTAATTACATATATATGTGGAATACTTATAATAACGGCAAACTGATTCAATTAATACACTGAGATTTGTCCCTTACGAGGGACACTTTTTTTTGGAATTTTAATATTTATATAATTTTATATAATTTTATATAAATATTAAAGGAGCAACTAGTAGTTGCCCCTTTTTGTAGATTATATTTATGATTTTAGTAAAAAGAAATTACATTGACCTTCCAGGAATGATTGCATCTACAATACCATAAACTACAGCACCAATTAAGGCACCAAAGAGTGTTATATTGTATCCTGGAATAAAAAACTTTATAGAGTATATGATAGCAGCAGCTAATATAAAACCAGAAATTCCTCTTCCAAATGGAGCAGCATTGATTCCTGAAATCATATTTACAAGCAAATCTAAAACGGCAAGAACAACAGCGGCAATTGCAAGTGAAAACCATGATGAAATTGAAAAACCAGGTGTAAAAAAGGATGTTATTGCTAAAACTACTGCACCGACAGCCAGGCGCAATAAAAACTGTACAATACTGGATCGTTCCCTATGCTCAACTTTTTCCATAGTAAATTATCCTTTCTTGTTAGAGATATTTTAACTACAGTATATTTTTCTCTTTATTCATAATAATATTCTGATAAGTTTTGGAAGGTTATATGTCTTAAGTATTTTTCTTTATTGAAATGAAAAAAATTTTATAAAGCAATTTTATATTTTCAATAATTAGAGGTAATTATGCATTAGGATAATAAAAAGTGCAAACAATATAATCATAAAAATATAGGAAGGAGAGAGTTACGTAAAATTTTTAAGAAAGTTAACGATAATATATTGTCTCTATAGTTTGAGTTTTAAGCATAAGATTGGCACAAAGTTTGTTTCTTTGAGCTTATATTAGGCAAAGACTTTAAACCATAATTGGCTTTAGTAAATATTTGCGTAGCGACATTATTATGAAAGAGAACGAAATAGAAATTACAACTTATGATAGGCTACTTAGAGCATGGGAGAATTCCATGGAGCTTGTTAGAGATTATGAAATGTATTCTAAAAGAATAGATGATGATAAGGTTAAGGATGTCTTTAAAGAATTTGCTGAGGATGAAGGAATGCATGCAGCTAAATTACGAAATATGATTTTGGACTATAAAAAACAATAAGATAGGTTAAAAGGTAGCAGATTAAACAATTAAAATGCTTGAATTGTAAATGGATAATTTGCCATCAATTCAAGCATTTTATAGTAAATTTAACTTTGGTAACTCAGCTTTTTTTAAGTCTTTTTGATGATTTACTTTAACATAAGTGTATCAATTTTTGCTAATGTATTATAATTATATGAGGAAATAATTCCGTCTTGAATGTAATAGAGCTTGTCACCAATATATAAGTTGCGGCGGCCAGAAGGTATATATTTGCCGTAAATTTCAGGCTGTATATACTCCAAAATACCTTTTAAATTAATTTTATTGTTAGCTAGGTTAATAACTGCAGCACCTTGACTTCTGTTATTCGAAGCATCTGAAATAGATGAATCAAATACTACATTGTTGTTATTTTTATCAAACATAACAGCTTTATGATTATAGAATACTTCGGAATAGCTGCCTGAGTCGCCAAGTACATAGTTTGATATTTCTTTAGGCTTACCCATGTCTGCTACATCAAATAACGAAAGTTTAATTCCACCTTGCCTTGTACCCACTACAACTTCCTTACCAGTAGAATCTTTTTTGTATATTTCATAGGTGTCCTGCCCTATTCCCAAAATCAGGTTTTCTCCAACGGGGTGCAGATAATTGCTGAAGCCAGGTATTTTTAGTTCTCCTGTTACGTTAGGGTTCTTTGGGTCGGATAAATCAAATACAAATAGGGGATCTATTGTTCTATAGGTTACGATATAGCCTTTATCTCCCATGAAACGTACAGAATATATCTGTTCACCCTTTGCTAGTCCTGTTACTGAACCGCATATATTAAGGGAACTGTCCAATATAAACAGATTGTTTTCACCATTCCAGGTTGTAGCTATTCTGAAATATCCGTTGTATTCGTCCATAGAAAATTGGTTTAATACATAGCCATTTATTTTGCCAGAGCCAGCATAGCCTATATTCATTCCGTCTATATTAAATTTTGTAATTGTTGATTGGTTATTATTGTTATTATCTGCTAGATAGAGGGATGAATTATTCATGTACATAATATGACCAGAGGCTGCAATTGCTTCAACCTGAGTTTTTTCATTGTTATTTATATTGATGGCAGATACAACCAAATAACCATAAGACTTTCTATCAGGTAATATCATAATGTCCTTTATGGGTAGTGCTTCATGCTTATCGCTTACTAGTGTATCTTTCATATAAGGCAAAACTATATCGTTATATACATTGGTGTTTGTTACAAGGTATACTATATTACCATTTTTTCGGCTGGATTGATAGTTGCCTTCCATTTCATGGCCTTTAATAAATTTTGGACTATTGTGGTCTGTAATATCATAAATATCTACAAAGCTGTAGTTTTTATATCTATAAGGCATATATATCTTTGAGTTTACGGCAATATCTGTAGTTGCTTGATCTTTTTCAATAGCGGCATTGGCTTCAGTTTTCTGTTCTGGCAAAGTAGGATTTTGAGTTTCATATCTGCTACCCATTAAAACAAGTCGGTTTTCATCAATGTATATTTCAGCTACTGTTTTATTTTGTGGAAGCTTGATGAGTGCTGACTCCTTTAAAGCTCCATTACTATCAGTGCTAACTATGCGGAGTGCATTGTTTCCAGCAATATAAATATACTTTCCGTCTGTTTTAACAATATCAGCCTCATCAATTCCTTGTACCTGTGTATTTGTGGTGGAATAATCGGATGAAGAATTTGCTGCTTTCGATTGAGCTGCATTTCCTAAGAGAGCATCTGAAGTTTTATAGGCAGTAGCATCTACATCTTCAGAAAAGGTTACGAGTATTCTGTCTCGCATAATTTCAGTTTGAGACAAAACAGATTTTATTTGCTCTAGAGAGGTTGCTTTAACCGCTGCTCCTATTTTTAGCTTGATATTGTCTGCAAGCTCTTTATTTTCTTTTAGCTTGATTTCATTATCACTTATAGCAATTATTCTGTTATAGTATGAAACTTTACGACCTAATATATCTTCACATATTACTTTTAAAGGTACCATTGTTCGTTGGTTTAGGATAGAGGTTTTGGTATCTAGCTGAATTTCTTTTTCTGATGATGCATCTTTAATAATATATTTCTTTTCATCTATTGGAAATATGTATTGCTTGTCGTTATAATTTATTATTGCTTTTCTTTGTGTGCCGTTATAGCTGACATCAGCTTTGAAATATTCAGAGAGTGCACGCAGTGGAACTAAGGTGCGGTTATCTACAACTGTGGCTGCTACATCAAGATTTACAGGATCTAAAGGTGAAATTTTATCCTGTGAAAGTATAAGTGGGCTTCCAACATAAAGATAGACATCACTGGTTGTATAATTTTGCGAAGCTGTGTTTTCTTGACTTGGTAAAGCTAATGTCTGACCTGAAGCGGGAAACATCATGCTAGATACTATTGAGATCGTTAGTGCTAAAATACTACTAGATAAAAGTCTTTTTTTCATTTTAGGTTCATCCTTTCTATGCTTAGATAATTTAGAGTATATTAATTCAAATAATAAGGACTTGCTTAACGTAAAGACATGTAATTTTTATTCCGTCATAAAAAACTCAACATCCTGCATCTATTTTATGACAAAATGTGCTTTCTGATAGTTCAGTAATTATTTTCGCAACAAACCATTAGTAATACTCACGCACCGATAGACTTTATGTGCGAAAGATGATTTAGTTGAACTATTGAATTTTATTGTGAAATAATATGTATATTAGCTTAGACGGTAATAGTTTAAATTTGTTCCGTTAATCAGAAATTTATTGCTACTTTCCATAATGATAAATATTGTGTATTCTTAATATATAAATTTTATATTAAGGGGGAACGAGTCCATGTAGGTGAAATTAACACAAAAAATAAACCTGAGTATACATGGCTCAACTATAATGAAGCAATTTTCTCAAAAAACATTATCAAAGAGTAAAATATATACAATAGAAATAACAGGCTTGACTCATGAAGGCCAAGGAGTAGGCAAGCTTGACGGCTTTGTCGTGTTTGTGGATGGTGCTCTTATCGGTGAAATAGTTGATGTTAAAATTATTAAACAGACAAAGAGCTATGCAGTGGGGAGTGTTGTACGACTTCAAAAGCCTTCTGAGAAAAGGGCAGAGCCTTTTTGTTCAGCATTTGACAAGTGCGGTGGCTGCTCAATTCAGCACATGTCCTATGATGCACAGCTGGAATTCAAGACAGATACTGTTCGGCAGAATCTTAAGAGAATTGGCGGACTTGATAATTTGCTAGTCAACAATGCTATTGGAATGGAGCAACCCTTTCATTATAGAAATAAGGTTCAGTATCCTGTTGGAAGCTGTGGTTCTGATGTGGTAATAGGATTTTACGAAAAGGGTTCTCATAATATTATTGAAAGTAAGGAGTGCAATATCCAGCCAGAAGAAAGCAATGAAATTAGAGATGTTGTTCGTGATTTCTTTAAAGCAAATGGAATTAGTATTTATAATGAAAAGACAGGCAAGGGCTTTTTGCGTCATGTTATGGTCAGAAAGGGCTTTAAAACCAATGAACTAATGGTTGTACTGGTGGTAAACGGCAAAAAAGTACCCAAAGCAGACCAATTAGTAAGGCTTTTGTGTGAAAAGTACGAAAATATCAAGAGCATTATCGTCAATGTGAATGCAAGAAACACAAATATAATTTTAGGTGATAAGAATACTTGTATCTACGGGCAGGAGTATATTTCAGATTACATTGGAAAATACAAGTTCAATATTTCACCTCTATCCTTTTTTCAAGTGAATCCTGTTCAAACAGAGGTTTTGTACAATAAGGCCCTCGAATATGCAGGACTTACAGGAAATGAGACGGTTTTTGACTTGTATTGCGGAATAGGAACTATTTCACTTTTCTTATCGGAAAAAGCCAAAAAAGTTATTGGGGTAGAGATTGTCCCTGATGCAATTGCCGATGCTAAAAGAAATGCTGAACTAAACGGTATAGAGAATGTTGAATTCTTGGTGGGTGAGGCAGAAACTGTAATTCCAAAGCTTTATGAAGAGGGAACTAGAGCAGATGTGGTTGTGGTTGACCCACCAAGAAAGGGTTGTGAAGAGGGTCTACTGAAGACACTTGTAGACATGCAACCCCAGCACATCGTATACGTAAGCTGTAACCCGTCCACGCTGGCACGAGACATGAAGTTTTTATGTGAGAATGGGTTTGAGGCAAAATTCGTGCAACCAGTGGATATGTTTCCGTGGACGGGGCACGTTGAGACGGTCGTATTGATGTCAAGGGTCGATAAATAAGAGTATAAAAGTGCTTGATATATAGGGATTTCCGTGATTTTGAACTCATATTCAAACTGGGTTCCAGGTCACGGAATTTCTTTTTGTAAGAACATATCCAAAACCATAAAAATACAGGGTTGAGTGGACATTATTACTTTTTGACTACTGAGTTGACGAAATTACTGTCAAAAAGGTGGCGAGTGGATATTATTACTGTAAAAATGGGGTTGAGTTGATAAGAGGATTTTTTAGTAGATCGAGTGAACAAGTCTGTTGTATGTTGTAAAGGTAATTACATTTACAACCATAATAAAGCCTTGAAAATGAATTGTTAATATCGTTGTAATTACAATCTGTTTGTGATATAATAGAGCTTGGATTATTATGCTGCTTAAAGGCAAGGAGGGTGCGTGCTTTGGAAAAGAAAAGTAAAGTTCCTATGGAGCATTTTAATATAGGTGAATTTAATAGAGGGCAATCCTCAAAACTAATACGTGGTTTATCGGAAGAAGACAAAACGGCATTTGTTCTTAAAAACGGGAAACCAATAGCAGTGGTTCTGTCATATGAAAGATACGAAAGACTTCTTGCTGCAGGCGTAGACATAAATGAGTATTGAGACATGCAAGGAGGAGATTGTGATTAAGCAGAAGAGTGTACTGAGCTTGTTTTCTTCAGCTGGCATTGGCGAGTTGGGAATCAAAGCAGCTGGACTTGAGATTTTACTTAGTAATGAGTTGTTGAGTAATAGATGTGCGTTATACAGTGAGAATTATCCAGAAACTAAATGTCTTTGTGGAGATATTTGGGAACTGCAAAGCGAAATTACTGAAACTTGGCAGGGATTTGATATAGGAGCCCCATTCCTAATATATGCAACCCCCCCATGCCAAGGAATGTCCTTTAATTCGGTTGGAAAGCGACTAGATGAAATACGAAAAGGCAAGGCTCCTAAAGATGATCCGCGAAACAGGCTGATTATTCCTACGATAAATCTTGTTAAAAAACTAAAACCTCAGTGGTTATTATTAGAGAATGTCCAGGGTATGCAGAATACATTGATAGTAACGGAGGATGGTACATACAAGAATATAATCGATTTTATTAAGGATGAGTTGGCTCCTGAGTATGAAGGAACGCCGGAAATAGTTAATTGTGCGGATTACGGCATACCTCAAACAAGAGTAAGGCTGATAACAATTTTTACGCGAAGCGAAAAAGGAAAGCAATACTATAAAGAACATGGTACTTTCATGCCACCGAGGACTCACTCAGAAGTTGAAACACCGGGACTTAAAAAGTGGGTAACATTAAGAGATGCTATAGGTGATTTCCCACCACTGTCTGCTGAAAAAGGCAAGAATAAGGATGAAAATATTCCTTGGCATATTGTTCCGGTAATGAAAGCGGAAAAATATTGGTGGGTAAAAAATACGCCTGCTAATGAAACTGCATATAATAATCAATGTGTTGAATGTGGGTATGATGAAAACCCGCGACATGGTATGCGTTTTGTTGAGGGACGGCACACATACAAAAATGATACGCCTATATATTGCGAAAAGTGTGGTGCGCTTCTGCCGAGACCTACTATGATTGATAAAATTACAGGAAAGCGAAGAAGAATTAAGGGATTTGATAGTGCATACAGAAGAATGTCTTGGGATTCCCCAGCTCCTACATTAACGCAGAATCTTCAGGCAGAAGCATCGGATAAGAAAATTCATCCAACTCAAAACCGAACGCTTTCTGTTTATGAGGGGTTATGCTTACAAACTATAGCTGAGTATTCTTATAAATTTAGTGTTAATGGAAAACCCATTACCGCGAACAGCTGCAGTAAGATAATAGGTGAAAGTGTTCCACCTCGTTTGATTGAATTGATTTGCAAGGAAATTTTGAGCATAGAGGAGTGTGATAAAGATGAGTAATAGGGATGACAAAACAAAATCAACTCCTCAGAAAATGGTAAGCCTTTTTGCGGGAATAGGTGGCTTTGAGCTTGGATTTAAAAAAGCTGGTATAGAAACTTCCCTTGTTTGTGAGATAGATCCAATAGCCCAACACGTTTTAAGAACAAATATGACAAACGTAACTATTGTTAGTGATGTCTGTGAACTTAAGGAACTTCCAGCAGATACAGATGTTTTGTGTGCGGGATTTCCCTGTCAAGATATCAGTACTAGCGGAGTGAAAGTGGGACTTTCAGGAGGACGTTCGTCCCTAGTTAAAGAAGTATTTCGATTATTACAAAAGCAAAAAGTGGAATGGGTAATCTTCGAAAATGTGTCTAATATGATTTATCTTAGGAAAGGTGAAGCAATCAAGACCATTGTGGAAGAACTCGAAAAGCTGGGGTATAATTGGGCATATAGGATGATTGATTCGTTGGCGTTTCTACCACAAAGGAGACGTCGTGTCTTTGTAGTGGCGTCCTTGCATCATGATCCTTGTGATGTGTTGTTAAGCGGCAATTCATTACGGGAACAAGGAATAATAACTTCGGACGAGTTTCGGGAGCCATGTGGTTTTTACTGGACTGAAGGTAAATATGCTATAGGATTATATCAGAATGCGATTCCAACATTGAAGGTTGGGTCCTCAATTGGAATTCCATCTCCACCAGCTATTGCATTTCCTGATGGAACGATAGGCTCTCCTGATATAAGAGATGCTGAGAGATTGCAAGGTTTTTCTGTGGATTGGACAAAGCCCGCAGAGGAAGTCGCTAAATCATCAGGGCGGTGGAAACTTATCGGTAACGCAGTAACGGTTGATGTTGCAGCTTGGATTGCTGGGAAAATAAATAACCCTGAACCCTATGATTCAACAAAAGATAAAGAGCTGAACGGCGATCATAAATGGCCAAAAGCTGCATGGGGTAGAAATGGTAAAAGATATGCCTCATCGGTATCTCTGTACCCTGTTGAAAGAGAAGAAGTTTCATTGGTTGAATATTTAAATTATCCTTGTAAAGCTTTATCATATAAAGCAGCAAAGGGATTTGAAAATAGGCTTAATACAGGGACTGTACGATGCCCTCAATTCTTTAGAGAAGCAATACACAGATATGTAGAAGAAAAAGGAGGAGAAGAAAATGGCTGAAAAAACACTTGATGCTTTTAAAGAGACTCTGGGTGTATTAATTGATGCTAACCCTCATGCTCGAAATAAAGGCGATGAATTTAAGGATTGGATAAAGGACATTTTCGGTTGTGATGCTAGAATATCTTATATAAAAGAACAACGCCAGATTACAAATCGAGTTTCTGAACAGTTTAGATATTTTGCGCCCATAGTAGTTTTTGTCTGTGTTTCAGAAGTGAAAAGAGATACGCTTGTCCGTTATATTTTAGAAAGAGACTATAAACAGCTCGAGAGCGTAGCAATAATCGGGGCAACTATCTCGGGTGGTGAGAAAAGGTATACATTTGAGCGGTTAATTATATTTAAGCCTTCGGATTTTGCCGAGTGGATTAAACCTAATTTTGAAAAGATTGAAGATGCTGTTTCTTTGAAAGAAGAACTTGGGATTTCAAACGATGTGGGTGAAGGCAGCGAAGAGCAAGAGATAATTGCGGATGAGTCGGTGCGTAGTGAATCAGGAGAAAATGTTTTACTGTATGGTGTTCCTGGATCAGGAAAGAGCTGGACTATAGAACATGAGTATTGTAAACCAGGTACAATTGTTGAAAGACTTGTTTTTCATCCAGATTATACTAATGCAGATTTTGTTGGACAAATTCTTCCGGTAGTAGACCCTAAAGACAAGCAGGTTACCTACGAATTCACAGCGGGACCATTTACCAATATTTTTAAAGAGGCTTATCAGAATCCGGAATCGTCCTATGTTCTTATTATTGAAGAGATAAACAGAGGAAACGCTCCTGCAATATTTGGAGATGTGTTCCAGCTACTTGATAGAACATTTGTAGAAAAGACGGTCGATGGAATTACTTATCCTGCAGGCACAAGCGAATACGGAGTGACAAATGAGAATATAGCAAAAAAAGTATATAACAATGCTAAGCGAAAGATTAGGATTCCGTCCAATTTATCAATTATTGGGACAATGAATACATCTGACCAGAATGTCTTTACTCTCGACACAGCTTTTCAACGCAGATGGAATATGCGCTTAATTGAGAACAATTTTAACAATGTGCGTGGAACCCTTGCTTCTGCTGAAATCCTTGACACAAAGGTTAGTTGGCAACGTTTTTGCGAAACGGTCAATTCAATTATCGTTGGCAATAGAGCTAAGATGGCTTCTGCTGAAGATAAGAGGCTCGGTGTATACTTCGTTCATGAGCAGGATTTGGAATTTGATGATAGGATTTTACCGACAGGTTCATTCAAGACAACTGACGATGAATTGAATGATTTGGTGAAACATGAACTGCTTGATACTCTTGATGGAGAAAAGAAAGAGAGATTATCTGCTCTTAGAGCTGCAATGCGACACAACAGGATGTTCCCTGAAAAGGTGATTAAATATCTGTGGGATGACGCCTTCAAGTTTAACCCGGAGGCTTTGTTTGATACGGAGAGATTCCAAAGCCTTGAAGATGTTATTCGTGCTTTTGTTTACACCAGCAGTGGGAAAGACCGCTTTAACATTTTAAAGCCGACTGTTCGGCAGTTGTTGTATCCAGATAATCAGTAAAGATGTTAATTTCTCCAGAAAGTGAGGTGGTTAGCGACTATGGACTTACAAAAAAATATTAGAGAGCGATGCCATGTAAATAAAAATGATGAAGGGGATAGCTTTGTTGGTGTAAAAGCGGATACCGAGGATGCTATGATTTATTTCCCTATCGGGTATCAGCTTCCTGCAAATGACGACGACCTTCGTGCCGATATCAATAATCTGTTTTATGTGCTGGCCGCCTTCATGAAAGAAGACAAGGTCATAGAAGAATCTAAATTCGCTGCACCGAGAACGGTTGACTTCCCTATGCACGCCTATCTTAGAATTATTCGACACTATTTGCGAACGGGACGATATTACATTGAAACAGACCCACATTACAAGACGGATACTAAAGGTCGGGCTTCATGGCCACGCACCGTTCGAGAACAGCGCGCATTGGTGCAAAAGAATGGTTCGTTGATTTTTACGAATATGACCGTTCGCTCATCAACACCAAACGCAAATAAAAAGATAACGCAGATTCATCAATACTGCGTCTATGAAGCCTTTGAAAAGATGGGATGGCTGTATGTTCCTTATATGCCGGAAAAGCCGGGTCCGCATCCTGAAAATCGAGAGGCAATCTATATCCTTGAAAAGAAGTTGGCATCGACCCACAACGACGTGGAGCAGGAGTTGTTCTTCGCTATGAAAGCCATGCTTATTTACATGGATGAAAAGACATCTGAAAAACAGTATTTCTTTGGCACTGATTTCTTTGAGCGTGTTTGGGAGAAAATGATTGATAAGGCGTTTGGCGTTGAGGATAAGGAACAATATTTCCCACGCACCAGGTGGCTGCTTGACTATGGACGTCAAAAGGTCAAGACCCCGCTTCAGCCGGACTCCATTATGATTTACAACGGCAAGGTCTATGTGCTTGATGCGAAGTTGTACCGTTTTGGGTGCAATCCGGATAAGCCTGATTTTCTACCTAATAGTTCGGATATAAATAAGCAGATAACTTACGGCGAGTATATTGCTCGGACAAAGGGAGTTCCTACCGATAGTCTTTACAATGCATTTATTATGCCGTTTAACAGTACGAAGAATGGTTTCTGGACGCTTGATGCCGCTGGAAATATTGTACCAGGCTTTACTGGTGATATAGGAAATGTTGCAGAAGCGGTCGGAGATTGGAAACCAGATCCGAAAAAATATGAACGAGTGCAAGGAGTTGTAATAGATACTCGATTCCTTATGTACAACTACATAGCAATGCCAGATCAGCAGAAGCGGTTGTTGGCAGAAGCAATTGAAAAAGTTGATACAAGAGGTGCATTTCCACAGCCTACAACATAATGAAAGGCTCTACCTTAAGAAATTGGAGGTAGAGCCTTTTTTTTTACCTATTTTAGATATTGCGGTTACGGTGCCGTTGTGCAGACGCTGCCCCACGACATTTTTCACAGCAATATCGTTTGTTGCTGCGGGTGGCTTCAACAAGAAAATATTTATCTCGTTTGCAGTTAGGATTTTCACATTCTTTGTAAATTTCAACCCCTGCCTTCATATAAAAGATGGAGAAGTAGACTGCTTGAATCAAAGTATGGACTTGCCATGTTGCTGTGAGCTTGCCACCATCATACTTAGGGTGAATGCCTTGAATGTTGTGGTTGATTTCTTCTGCCACAACAATTCGCGCAATTTTGAGCAGTGCAGATTTTATACCATCACTGAAAGTTGTCTCATCAATGTTAGAATATGGCTTGATTGAGTTGAATCGCACATTCTCAATTACAGAGACCTCGGTCTGAAAATGATAATAGAAATCGATGAGGGTTCTTGTTTCTTCATCTTCATCCTGGCAACCTGTATACATTGCCATGATGCGTTTGAATCGTAGATCTTTGCTACCGAGAATGCTTGTATCAGCACCACTTCTGACAGCATTGTAAAACTCTATATCTACAGGGTTCTTGTCTCCAAGCATGGTATCCTTAACCGAATATGTTCCCTTAACGAACACCTCCGGAACTGAACCCAGATCTGGAAAAAGATTGTAGGTCTCAAGTAGTGTACTGAACCTGTGGCGACAGGTTTCATACTGTGCTTCCAGCGTATTGATACGCACGACTGGTGAAAACAGAAGGTATGTCGCATGGATTAGCATTTTCTTATAATCCTTCTTGCCGATGGCATTCATAAGACGTATGGTTGCCTTTATTCTATTGATCACCTCAAGCAGGGTTACTGCGTCCACAGATTCATATTCGTCAAATGATAATGGTAGCAGAAAACCGTAGGTCTCAAAAAACTCAATATGTTTATCGATATCACCATTTGGAAGTGCGAGGATTTTACCGAGGATATTTTGCTCTATAACTCCTCCCGCTTTGCCTGTAAGGTTCAATCCTGCCTTTGCTGCATATGCAAAGCGAAGGGGCTTTGATATATCGGTATATAACTTCAGCGTGGTCTTGGGCGGTTCGTCTGGGGCCACGTTTTCTATATCTTTGGCGCAGCAACAACCGAAACCATCATATTCAAACATTGTATTCAAAAAAATTTCTGGAATTTTCTCGGGCATATCGCTTTTTCTCCTTTTTGCCATTATCAAAAATAGCAAACAAAATTACATAAACTCTTACTATTGGAGGAGTAGCTTTTTGTAAAAGCACTCCTTCAATCTATATTATACACAAAGTAAGATTAAATACAACAACAACCCGTTACATTTTATCTGTAAAGTAACGGTAATTTTGTGGAAATTTCATTACTTTATGAATTGTAGTAGAATTTAGTCACCATCAAAGAGATGGAATTCAATTCAAAGTCCGAATAGCGCTATAAGGGCGGAGGGTTGCATAAGAGTTCAGATTGCAGCAGTAAGGCTGTAGTTAGAACGAAGATGCTCTTGCCGTAGCTTTTGTGCGCCTATTTTCGGTTTAACGGAGTCAGTGGCATCTTCAACCGCTGGCTCTTTTTGTATTCCGCCGCCCATGCCGGGACGGAAAGGAAAGCTTAATGAAGATTCGAGTTTTGTACGAAGAAAACATCAAAAACGGCCACAAGTTCTACACCACAATTGATATTCCAGATAATGATTACAGCATTATGCTGGATATCGACTACGAGCAGCGTCTTGCAGAGGCAAAGCCAGAAAAGAAGGCAGAAGTAAAGCGTTGTGAGACTGTCCAGGAAATGTTCGACCTTATGAACAGTAAGGAATACAACAACTGGCGCAGGTTTCATAGGCATCTTGGTAACCCTAAGACCCCTTATCGCAAGGATGATGAATCTGAGGATGAAACGGATGTAATGGACACCATCGCTGATGATTCACAGGAGGCTGAGCGTAATCGCCTCTATGAGTATGAAGATGTTTGCCAATTGATACATAAGGCACTTGGTAAAAAGCATGATTGGGCAGATATGTTTATTGCAGTACGCATTGATGGCACGCCAATCCGTGAATACGCTCGTTCTATCAACGCTGACGAAAATAACATCAGCCAAAAATTGAAACGTGCAGAGAAAAAAATTAAAGAATTTTTAGAAAACCATCAGATTTGACCTTCTCCTGTGGCTACCAGTTAGGAGGTCAAGGCCTCCAAAAATTTATAAGGAGGTAATTCTAATGGAATTACAAATTTACAAAAATGCAGAGTTTGGCTCTGTGCGCACTACAACTATTGGTGGGCAACCATATTTTGTCGGTAAGGATGTAGCTGAAATCCTTGGCTATGTAAACACAAAGGATGCTATTTCATCTCATGTTGATGAAGAGGACAAGACCATAATCCAAAGGTCGGAAAATGCGACCTTAGAAATTCCCAATAGAGGATTAACAGTAATTAATGAATCTGGTCTTTACAGTCTAATCCTCTCAAGTAAGATGCCAAATGCTAAAAAGTTCAAGCGTTGGGTTACAAATGAGGTACTCCCTGCTATTCGTAAACATGGTATCTATGCAACAGATGATTTAATTGCAAATCCCGACCTTGCTATTGCTGCATTTACTGCTCTTAAGGAAGAACGTGAAAGAAACAAAACCCTTACGGCAGCAGTTGCAGTACAACAGCAGCAGATTGCTGAGATGAAACCAAAAGCCACTTATTATGATGTTGTTCTCAAATGTAAGGATGCCGTAAACATAACCGTTATTGCCAAAGATTACGGCTGGAGCGGTATTCGCATGAATGAGTATCTCCATGATAAAGGCATTCAATTTAAGCAAAGTGATACCTGGCTTTTGTATCAGAGACACGCAGACAAAGGTTACACAAGAACAAATACCCATGTTTATGAAGATAGTAATGGTTTTGAACATACCAAGGTTCATACAAAGTGGACGCAAAAAGGCAGACTCTTTATCTATGAACAGCTGAAGGCGGATGGTATCTATCCGCAGATTGAGATGGAGGTGTGATATGGGGGTCGATATGAAAAACTCTGAAGGCTACATGGACTTAGTACCATATCAAGCACTTACCAATATTGAAAGAGAGGGCAAGGCGGTATCAAAACCCGCCTTCCGTCCTTTGGTTTATATCTGTGCCCCCTTTAATGGAGCTATTAAGGAAAATGTATTAAAAGCCACTCAGTTTGCAGAGTTTGCTTTTAATCGCGGATGTATCCCACTAACCCCTCACCTTCTATTTCCTTTCATGAATGACAGCAATGAAAAAGAGCGTGAACTCGCTATTTTCATGGATATCATCCTTATGGGTAAATGCCAGGAAGTTTGGGTGCTTGGTGATGTTATTTCAAGGGGTATGAGCATTGAAATTGATAAGGCCAAGAAACGAAGGCAGCCGGTGAGATATTTCAATAAAGATTTTAAGGAGGTAGAGGCTCTATGAAGATAGCATACGGCAATAGCCGGATGGATAAAAAGTGGAAGAACAGCGATATCAGCTGGGAGGATTTCTGCTCCCGTGTTAAGACAACACAGCGTACCACCGAAACCGTGGAAGAATACCGAAAGATGAAAAAGGGCGGACAGGATTCAATCAAAGATGTCGGTGGCTTTGTCGGCGGTCACTTAAAAGATGGCAGACGTAAAAAAGGCAATGTGCTGTCACGCTCCATGCTAACTCTTGATATGGACTATGGCACAAGCAGTATCTGGGGTGAAATCTGTACCTTCTTCCCTTATCAGTGCTGCATTTATTCTACACATAAGCACACTTCGGAAAATCCAAGGCTTAGATTGATCATTCCTCTCTCCCGTGATGTGGGAGAAGAAGAATATGCTGCGGTCAGCCGTATGGTAGCAAAGGAGGTAGGCATTGACCTATTTGATGACACTACCTACGAACCGGAAAGATTGATGTATTGGCCTTCTACATCAAGAAACGGTGTGTTTGTATATGAAGAAAAAGACGGCTCACTCCTTGACCCAGATGTGTTTCTTAATAAATATGATGATTGGCATGACACAAGCACTTGGCCTGTATCCTCAAGGCAATCAGAGGTTATAGAACGTTCATTAAAAGAACAAGCTGACCCACTTTCCAAGGAAGGTGTGGTCGGCACTTTCTGCCGTACCTATTCAATAAGAGATGCTATTGATAAATTCTTGGAAGATGTATATGAGTCTTCAGCGATGACAGGCAGATATGATTATATCCCAGCTGACTCAAGTGCCGGTGTCATTATCTATGATGATAAGTTTGCATATTCCCATCATGCGACAGATCCTGCAAGCGGGAGACTGCTTAATGCTTTTGACCTTGTTCGTATTCATAAGTTTGGCAACTTGGATGACAGAGCATCGGAGGCTACATCTCCGAGCAAGCTGCCGTCCTATGTTGCTATGTGTGAATTTGCCATTAAGGACGATGAAGTAAAGGCTCAGTTTGCTAAAGAGCGTATGGAACAGGCAACAGATGATTTTACGGAAGATACTTGGCAGACGGCACTTGAACTTGATAAACAAGGAAAGATCAAGGATACCCTCGACAATATTGTTCTTATTATTCGAAATGACCCAGAACTGCAATCACTTGCCTTTAACAAACACCGTGACGGTATAGATGCAAGAAACGGTCTGCCTTGGAACCAGATGAAAGAAGGATGGAATGACTCGGACAATGCAGCCCTAAAGGTGTATATATCTAATAAATACGGGGTCTACTCCCCAACTAAGACGAAAGATGCGATTCTTGCTGTGGCAGCAGAAAGGGCGTATCACCCAATAAAAGAATACCTCGATAATCTCTCGGAGTGGGATGGTATCGATAGAGTTGAAACCTTGCTTGTTGATTACTTCGGAGCAACGGACAATTCCTATACAAGGGCCGTTACAAGAAAGACAATGGTTGCTGCGGTAGCACGCATTTATCATCCAGGTACAAAGTTCGATAGTGTTCTTATCCTTAATGGCCCCCAAGGAATCGGTAAATCAACCTTCTTTGCAAAACTTGCGGGACATTGGTTTTCCGATAGTTTGACCCTAATAGATATGAAGGATAAAGCAGGTCCCGAAAAATTGCAGGGGTATTGGATACTGGAACTTGGGGAGCTTGCTGGAATGCGTAAGACTGATGTGGAGATCGTGAAGTCTTTTATATCAAGGTGCGATGACAAGTACCGTGCCAGCTACGGTGTCAATGTAGAAAGCCATCCCCGTCAGTGTGTAATTGTAGGTTCTACTAATGCAGAGAGTGGGTTTCTTCGAGATATCACTGGCAACAGACGGTTCTGGCCTGTTCGTATCAGCGGTAACGGTAAGAAAAAAGCCTGGCAGATGTCTGTCTATGATGTTGAGCAGATATGGGCAGAAACTCTGGTGCTTTATGAGAAGGGCGAAAAACTCTACCTTGAAGGTGATGATGTGCATTTAGCTACCAGTGAGCAGGATGATGCCATGGAAAGTGATGAGCGTGAAGGGTTGGTTCGTACTTATCTCGATACGCTTTTGCCGGAGGATTGGGATACCATGTCTGCTTACGAGCGTAGAAATTTCCTGAACGGTAGTGAATTTGGCGGTGAATCTCATGTTGGTACGGTAGAACGTACCCTTGTTTGTAATATGGAAATCTGGTGCGAATGCTTCGGTAAAGAGGCGGCAGCCATGAAACCTGCAGACTCTTATGCCATCGCAGGCATTATGAAGAAGATCGGTGATTGGAACAAGTACACCGGGAACAAGAACGGAACAAGCAATTTTCCGATTTACGGCAAGCAACGTTGTTACGAGCGAAAAAGGTAAAGGTAGTTCCTTGTTCTTTGGTTGTTTCCTATAGTTGTTTTCTTAAAACCGTAGCAAATATCGATACTTCGGCTTAATGGGAATAACAGGAACAAGACTTTTACTACTTAGTAATAAATAAAAAAGTAATAGTAGAAATGTCGTGTGAGCGCGCATATAGGAAAAATCGTTCAAAGTTGTGCCTGTTGTTCCCCAATAAGAAATGGAGGACTTTATGCAAGAAAAATATATAGAGCAAAAATTGATAGCAGCAGTTAAAAACATGGGAGGCATTGCCCCGAAGTTTGTAAGTCCAGGATTTAATGGTATGCCTGACCGCCTTGTGCTACTTCCTAGGGGCAGAATCGCATTTATTGAACTAAAAGCACCGGGCAAAATGATGCGTCCCCTGCAAGTAAGGCGAAAAAGACAACTGGAAGCGTTAGGTTTTTTAGTTTACTGCATTGATAGTGTAGAGCAGATTGATGAAGTGTTACGAACGATGGGAGGTGATGCCGAATGAAGTTCATACCACATGATTATCAGCAGTTTGCAATTGATTTTATAGAAAGCAAGCCAATATCTGCGATATTCCTTGATATGGGCTTAGGTTAGGAAAGACAGCAATCACACTTACTGCATTGTTTGATTTATGCCTTGATAAATTTGAAATCAGAAAAGTCTTGATTATAGCTCCATTAAGAGTTGCATCTCAAACATGGCCTGCGGAAATAAAAAAGTGGGATCACCTCAAAGGCTTATCTTACTCTGTGGCTGTAGGAACGGAAAAAGATAGAATCAATGCCCTTATGAAAAGAGCCACCATTTATATCATTAATCGTGAAAATGTAGACTGGCTTGTCAACAAAAGCGGTATTCCCTTTGACTTCGATATGGTTGTCATCGATGAGTTATCTTCTTTTAAGTCCTATGGTGCAAAGCGATTTAAAAGCCTTCTGAAAGTAAGACCATCTGTAAAAAGGATTGTAGGTCTGACGGGTACACCTTCAAGTAACGGACTTATGGATTTATGGGCAGAGTTTCGTGTCCTTGATTTAGGTCAAAGGCTTGGAAGGTACATAACCCACTACCGTAGTGCCTACTTTGTACCGGATAAGCGTAATGCTGAGATTATCTTTTCATATAAACCACTGCCAGGTGCTGAAGATAGGATATACAGTCAAATTTCTGATATTACCATATCCATGAAGTCTGCGGATTACCTCAAGATGCCTGAATGCGTTCTAAATGAAGTGCCTGTGTATCTAAGCGAAAAGGAATGGAGCATTTATTCTGATTTCCGAGATGAGATGGTGGCAAATTTAGGTGATGAGGAAATTGATGCGATAAATGCAGCAGTGCTTTCCGGCAAACTCCTGCAGATGGCCAACGGTGCTGTCTATGATGATAAAAATAAGGCTCATCTAATACATGACAGAAAACTTGATGCCTTGGAGGACTTGATTGAAGGAGCAAATGGGAAACCGGTGCTTTTGGCCTATTGGTATAAGCATGACTTGGAGCGTATTCAGAAGAGGTTTCCTGCTAGACAGATAAAGACATCGAAAGATATTGAAGATTGGAATAACGGCAATATCCCTATAGCCACTATTCATCCGGCAAGTGCAGGACATGGTCTTAATCTTCAAAGTGGTGGTTCTACCCTCATATGGTTTGGACTTACCTGGTCTTTGGAGTTGTATCAGCAAACCAATGCCCGTCTTTACAGGCAAGGACAAAATGAAACAGTTGTGATACACCACATTATTGCCAAGGATACCATAGATGAAGATGTTATGACTGCACTTACAAGAAAAGAAAAAACACAATCCTCTTTAATTGATGCTGTAAAGGCAAAATTGGAGGTGGTGCGATGACCGACCCTTATGAGCAACTTGCAAATGCCATTATCCTGCAAGCTGTTAAGGATTATAGGGATGCACTGAAGAAAATGAAAAAACGTCCCCGCTATGATCCTGCAAAGGATATGATAGCCGAGGTGGAGAGGTTCTTCCACACTGATTGGTATAGAGAACTTACCTCTGTTGATGGGAATTTCCTAATTGAAAAATTAAGATCGGAGGTAAGAAGAGTATGAAAGTTAAGGAATATTTACACCAAGCTTATAGGCTTGATAAAAGAATACAATCTGACATCGAGGAAATGGAGTGTCTTAGAGAAATGGCAACAAGTGTATCATCACCAAGTTGGGATGAAAAGGTGCAAACTTCACGAAATACAGATGCCAAGTTTGTAAGATGTTTAGAGCGGATTATGGATTTGGAAAGGAAGATAAATGCCGAAGTGGATAACCTTGTAGCACTCAAAGAGCAGATAAGGTGTGTTATAAACGAGGTTGCAGACACGGATGAACGCATGGTTCTACGCTACCGTTATGTGCATAACTTCACTTGGGAACAAATCGGTGACGAACTCAACGCTGATAGAACAACGGTTTACAGGTGGCATAATGCAGCTCTTAACCATGTGACTCTTCCAGAAGATCCTATTAAAATATAGTTTGCACGTTTTGCATCACTTTGCAACAAGATACCACAGTTGCATTTGTGTTATTATATAATCAGCGAAATAGAATAGATTCCAAGCCTTGTGGGTTCGTCCTGCAGGGCTTTTTCTATGCCCAAAAGCGAGGTGAAATGATGCCCTACAAACCTAAACGTCCTTGTGCTTATCCCGGTTGCGGTCGGCTTGCTGAACGTGAGCAATACTGTGCCGAGCATCAAAAGGCAATGGACAAACATTACAATCAATACCAACGTGACCCTACCTCTAACAAAAGATACGGTCGTGCTTGGAAACGCATCCGTGACCGCTACATCAAATCTCATCCTCTTTGTGAGGAGTGTGAGAAAGAAGGTAAGCTCACTCCAGCTGAAGAGGTACACCACATTCTCCCCCTCTCTAAAGGAGGAGGTAATGAGAGGAGTAATCTCATGGCTCTTTGTAAATCCTGTCACTCTCGAATCACTGTCGAGAGCGGTGATCGGTGGGGGCGGTAAAATCTCTAAAACTTTTTAAAGCGGACAGCGGCGTGGGGCAACGTGTGAAAAAATGCGGTTTCAAACGAGGGAATAGCCTGGGCCCTGCAAAGTGAGGTGATTATATGGCAAAAGACGGTACAAATCGAGGTGGCGCTCGTGTCGGTGCAGGTGCGAAAAAGAAACCACTGGCTGACAAAATCGCCGAAGGCAATCCAGGAGGCAGAAAACTAACCGTGATGGAATTTCAGGATACAGCAGATCTAAAAGGACTTGAAATGCCCGAGCCAAATAAAATGCTCGAAGCTATACAAAAAGACGGCAAAGCACTGGTTGCAGGAGAAATCTACAGAAATACATGGCAGTGGCTGAATGAACGCGGGTGTGCTGCTCTCGTCTCACCGCAATTGTTAGAACGCTATGCCATGAGTGTGGCTCGTTGGATTCAATGTGAGGAAGCGGTCACTGAATACGGCTTTTTAGCAAAACATCCTACTACGGGTAACGCTATTCAAAGTCCATATGTGGCAATGGGTCAGAATTACATGAACCAAACCAACCGTCTGTGGATGGAGATATTCCAGATCGTCAAGGAAAACTGCACTGGTGAATACAGTGGTGCCAATCCACAGGACGATGTAATGGAACGTCTGCTCACGGCAAGGCGAGGAAAATAAATAAGATAGGAGAAAAATATGATTACTTATAAAACAGCAGAAAGTGTATGTGCTGGACATCCGGATAAACTTTGTGACCTCATTGCTGATAATATTCTGGATGCTTGCTTGCGTAAAGATAGAGCTTCCCGCGTGGCCTGCGAGGTCATGGCTACTAAAGGCAAAATTATCGTGGCGGGCGAAATCACCTGCAGCGGTAAAGTGGATATCCGATTCATCGTAAAAAATGTACTTCGAGAGGTCGGATACAATCCATGGAAGTTTACAGTATTTGTGTTCGTGCATCATCAAAGTGCAGACATTGCAGCTGGTGTAGATACTGCACTTGAAGTACGAAATGGTATAGCTGACCCCTATAGTTCTATAGGAGCTGGGGACCAAGGTACGGTTTACGGTTATGCAACTAATGAAACCAGTAAGAACCTGCCCCTCCCACTTGTGCTTTCTCATCGTATCGTAAAGCGCATTGATGATTGTCGTAAAGGAAAACTCATCAAAGGAATTCTACCAGATGGCAAAGCACAGGTAACAGTGGAATATGAGGGCGGTAAACCCAAACGTGTAAAAACGATTGTTGTTTCAGTCCAGCATGATAAAGACAAAACCCAGGAAGAACTGAGTTCGGATATCCGAAATAATGTACTTTGGCAGTGCTTTGAGGATTTCCCATTTGATGATAGTACCGAAATCCTTATCAACCCCTCAGGCAGATTTGTCGAAGGTGGCCCCGCTGCCGATACAGGCTTGACAGGTAGAAAAATCATGGTGGATACCTATGGTGGTCTTGCATCCCACGGTGGAGGTGCCCTTTGTGGCAAGGACCCGACTAAGGTTGACCGAAGTGGTGCCTACATGGCACGGTACATTGCAAAGAACATTATTTGGAGCGGTCTTGCAGAGAAATGCGAGGTCGCTCTTTCTTATGCCATAGGAAAGGCAAATCCTGTGGCTGTTGATGTGACTTCCTTTGGTACAGGTAAGATCACCGATGATCAACTTGCCACTATTGTGCAGGAAGTGTTTAACCTCAGACCTGCTGCTATCATCGAAAAACTACACTTAAGAAATGTAATCTATTCCGATACAGCGGTTTACGGACATTTTAATTCCAGTCTGTTCCCCTGGGAGAATGTCAATATGTACACAAATTTAAGAAAGGCGGCTGAATTATATGCAGATAGAAAAATTGAAAACTGAGCTACTGATTCCAGCCGACTATAATCCTCGTAAAGATTTGAAACCCGGTGACCCGGAATATGAAAAACTGAAACGCTCCATCGAACAGTTCGGTTATGTTGAACCCGTTATATGGAATAAGACTACATCTCATGTTGTCGGCGGACATCAACGATTGAAAGTGCTGCTTGATATGGGCATCACCGAAGTCGAGTGTGTGGTTATTGAAATGAACGAGGAAAAAGAAAAGGCTCTCAATATTGCCCTAAATAAGATAAGCGGTGACTGGGATAAAGACAAGTTGATGCTTTTAATTGCTGACCTGCAAGGAACTGACTTTGATGTATCCCTTACCGGATTTGAGCCTGCTGAACTAGATGCTTTGTTTAAGGATTCACTTAAGGATGGTATTCATGAAGATGACTTCGATGTAGATACAGAATTGCAAAAGCCTGCACTCACCAAGCAAGGTGATGTTTGGATGCTTGGACAGCATAGGCTGGTCTGCGGTGATTCTACTAATGCTGACACTTTCAACCTTCTGATGGATGGCAAACTCGCAAACCTTGTGGTAACCGACCCTCCGTACAATGTCAACTATGAAGGCTCGGCAGGTAAAATCAAAAACGATAACATGGGTAATGAAGCATTCTACGAATTTCTGCTTGATGCGTTTAAGAACGCCGAAGTAGCAATGGCGAAGGATGCTTCTATTTATGTTTTTCACGCAGATACTGAAGGTTTGAATTTTAGAAAGGCATTCTCAGAGGCTGGATTTTATCTCTCTGGTACTTGCATCTGGAAAAAGCAGTCGCTTGTTCTTGGTCGCTCGCCTTATCAGTGGCAGCATGAGCCAGTTCTTTTTGGTTGGAAGAAATCCGGCAAACACAACTGGTATGCAGATAGAAAGCAGACTACTATATGGGAATTTGAAAAGCCAAAGAAAAACGCAGACCACCCTACTATGAAACCGGTGGCATTGGTAGCCTATCCGATTCTGAATAGTAGTTTGTCTAATTGTATTGTACTCGATCCCTTTGGTGGCAGTGGTTCTACCCTTATTGCCTGCGAGCAGACGGACAGGATATGCTATACCATCGAACTGGATGAGAAGTATTGTGATGTCATAGTAAAGAGATATATCGAGCAAGTTGGAAGTTCTGATGGTGTATATCTTTTGAGAGATAACTCGGAAAGCAGATATAGTGATCTGCCGGAGGTGAGTGCCGATGAAGCATGAGCTTACCCTCGGTTCTCTCTTTGACGGCAGTGGCGGTTTTCCGCTTGGCGGTCTGCTTTGTGGTATTAAGCCACTATGGGCATCTGAAATTGAGCCGTTTCCTATACGGGTTACAACCAAAAGGCTGCCTTTTATGAAACACTACGGCGATGTCTCTTGCTTAGATGGTAGCAAGATAGAACCGGTTTATATAATTACATTTGGCTCACCTTGTCAGGATTTATCTGTGGCGGGTAAGCGTGATGGCTTGGACGGAGAACGTTCAAGTCTTTTTTATGAGGCCATTCGAATTGTAAAAGAAATGAGGTGTGCTACAGATGGTAAATATCCAAGATACATCGTCTGGGAAAACGTGCCGGGTGCTTTCTCCTCAAACAAAGGAGAGGACTTCAGATGTGTCCTTGAAAGCATCTGTCACATCAAAGATGAAACCTTATCAGTTCCTAAAGCTGATAAATGGAGGCAAGCAGGAAATATCGTGGGAGATGATTTCTCCATTGCCTGGCGAGTGCTTGACGCTCAATACTGGGGAGTTCCCCAACGAAGAAAACGCATCTTCCTTGTCACAGATTTTGCAGGCAGGAGTGCCAGAGAAATACTATTTAAGTCAGAAGGCTTGTCTGGGTATTCTAAGGAGAGCTTCCGCTCGTGGCAAGGAACTGCCGGTTGTTTTGAAAACGGCATTAGAGAAACAGGCACAAGCAGTGTGATCTTAAATGACCAGGGTGGCAATCGAATGGATATCACAGAGGATGTCACTTGTACTCTACGAGCAGAGGCACATCACCCACCATGCGTTATGGATGCGGCGGTATTTGATAATCACGGAAGAGATACTCGTTTTACGGGACCGATTGATGTTGCACCGACAATATCAGCCACTTATGGAACAGGTGGCAATAATCAGCCTTTCGTGGTCGGTGATACACCGAAAACTCTCAAAATCCGATGTGGCTGTGAGGGTGGTGGCAAAGGTGCTCTTATCCAGAATGATAAATCGGCAACATTATCCTGCAATAATGACCAGGCATTATT